>JBFFIU010000143.1:0-8913 GCA_041556275.1 Anaerolineales bacterium
ACCAGGTTTTGGTGCGCTGAGTGGGCCAAACGGTGAGCAAATCCGCACGCATTTGCTGGAGAAGAGAGATAATTGCGGATAAAGCCTCAGGTTTCCAATAGACATCTGCATCGGTGAAGACGAGTAATTCTCCTTTCGCCTGTTGAGCCAACTGGTGGCAGGCCCAGTTTTTCCCCAACCAGCCAGGCGGCAAAGGCTGACCGGAGATAACTTTGGCGCGCGGGTCCCCCTGAAGGGTATCTCGGGCGATCTCCATAGTCTCATCACTTGAACCATCATCGAGCAAAATCAATTCAAAGTCAGGATATGTCTGCTCTTCTAAGCTGCGGAGAGTCCTGGCGATCTGACCGGCCTCATTGCGGGCGGGGACCAAAATCGAAACCAGCGGGGTCTCTATGGGTGTCTCTTTTCTCAATCTCGGAAAGGTCAGCGCATTGATCACGCTGATCACCGCGATCAGCAGCAATGTCGAAAGGATCACGAATGTAAAAATCATTTCCCTCTCCTAGAGCGCCGAAACCAGAGTATTGGACAAAGCGCTGGTTTTTGTACCAGATCGGCTCGATGCACCCAGATCAGCAGTACCAAGTTCAGTCCCCAAATCACCAAAAAGGATGGATAGATAGGAAAGTAAAATTTGAAAATATAGACTCCAAATAGCGAAAAGGCAAATATCATGGCCCAGGCATCGATCGTTATCAAAGCGTACATCAACACAAGCAAAACTCCCAGAACGATCGGGCCAGCGGCGAGGGATAACCCTGTCCAGATCCCAAAAGTGGTAGCCACAGCTTTTCCTCCTCGGAAGCCTAGCCAGGGAGAAAATGCATGACCAAAAACGGGGGCTAATGCAATGGGTATGATCTGCCATCCTTCCACTCCGACCAAAAACCAGGCAACCCCGACGGGTACAGCACCTTTCAAGGAATCCAAAAGCAAGGCTGGGATATACCATGCAATTCCAGCAGCTCGATACACATTTGTTGCTCCAGGGTTGTGGTCACCGACCTGGCGGATATCAACACCGGCAGCCAATCGACCGATGATCATTGAAAATGGGATGGAACCCAGAAGGAAACCAATTATGGTAAATAAGAATACTTTCAACGGCGCAGCTCCACAAATAAGGAACTAAAGACAAAGACGCCCATCCCGAAAAAACCCACCAAGGCTGGACCTGGCTGACCCCAAAAGAGGCCTAATCCTATGGCTTGAAATGCCCAGGTCAATGTGTAAATTGTTAATAGGGGGGGGCGGGATAGTTTGCGTGGGCGGATAATCCAGGTCAGGATTGCAGAACTCAGCCACCAACCTGCAAAATTGATCCAGGGGATTCCGAAATAACCACCGGGGATTTCCCAAACCCACAATCCGTGGGCAACCATTTGCGGATCAAGATAGAAGTCCCAAACTGTAAAGGCTAAGCCTGATATCCCAGCGAAGAAGATCCCAATCAGCCATTGATGCCTGAGTCGTAAACCTTCGACAAGTGTTGCGGCAACAGCCCATGCTGGGGGCAACATCATCAACCAGGCGAAAGGGATTAACCAGGGCACACCTCCTGATTGGGGTTGTAATTTGGAAGTATAGACATAATGCCCAAATGGGAACCCGGTTGCCGAACCCAGAGCCTCGATCCCCCATGTCGCGAGCAGCACTGTGGCTGCTATGGTGACTACCCGTGATAAAGGATAAGTGATTGCCAGGGATAACAACACCACAGTTACCTGTGCGAGAACCCCTAACATCGCAAAGGTTGGAAAAAGATCTTCACCACCGATCCACAAACCAATCGGTGTCAGGATCAATACTGAACCCCAAATTATTAGAGCAGCTTTCCACAGACGTGCGAAAACACCCGTCCCGAGGCTGTCGGAGACGGAGCGAAAAAAAACTTTGCCAAAAGTTCGGATCGTCGGAAACAACGACAACGATAATCGATCACGTTGAAGCATATAGATCTCCGGGCAGATTCGCCTCATCCTCATCTGGCCAATAATACAATCTACTTGCCAGGCGGTGGTTATGCTCCGTTTGTATCAATGCAATCTCTAATTTGATGACCAAAAAGCTCAACATGAAGAAAATTGTCTCTTTTCGGACCGTAACTCTGAAACAATTATCTCAGCCTATTTACTTCACGCAGGATCAGTTCGTTCACCTTGGTTCGGTTGATAGAGCCATCCTGGATTAAATCGTGATCACCATCCAACTCATGGTAATCTACACGTTTTGATCCGATGCGTTTGACAAGTTTGATGGTTTCAGATGGGCGGACCAGCGGATCTTTGTTGCCCTGGATCACGAGTGTCGGAATTTGCACCTGGTTGGCGTGCTGATAAGCCTTTTTCCCCAGGTTAAGGATCTCGTCAATCACCCGTACGGAAAGCCTGAACTCGGTGCGGATCGTTTCTTGAACCTCAGGGTCATCGAGATCGACTCCGGGGAGGATCGGGTTGAATTGATCCCGCAGGTTTGGATCCGAAAAATCCGCATTTCTAAATGGGTAGATATCCGGTATAAAAATCTTTGCGACCGGAGCGAGACGCGGCAGGAATCCCGGCAATCGCCAAAATGGTGCGATCAGTATTAGCAGGTCCGGTGGGTGGGCAGAAATTATGTTGAGCGCAACCGCGGCCCCCATCGAATACCCGATCAGAATCGTTGGGTGGGAAGATCGTTTGATGTCCAACCAGGCTGACTCAGCTTCACTGAGCCAGTCTTCTCTTCCCCGATGGCCCAGGTTGACGATATCCTCTCCAAAACCAGGCAAGAGGATACCCTGCGCCCGCCAGCCATTCTCACCCAACATCTGTCCGATCGGGCGCATCTCGGCCGGAGTGCCCGGAAAACCATGGATTAACAGGGCGCTCGCAGCACCATCTCCAAATTCAAAAGGCTGATGCACAGGATCAGCGTACGGCTGCAGTTCAACGGGCATTCTGGTTTGACTTCTGAAATATTAGCAGTAGCAGATCCCAGATGAATAAGAACCCACCTTGTAAAATTATTCCCCACCCGAGCCCCCGGCGATGATCATTGCCACTCGCCCGATTAATGATCCAACCTCCAAATAGCAGGTAACCGATGTCCAGGCCTGTATTAACCCACAAGATCCGTTTGAAACGCTCAGCTTGTGTTTGCATTTCGCTAGAACTGATCTCACCCTGATCGTATTTGGCTGCATTTGCGGTTGCAGATCGCAGGCCAAACAGCGCGATCAAACCATCTATCAATCCCCACCCAAAAAACTGGCTTCCTAACCCCCGTAACCAGCTTCGACTGGACCGAAACCAGAATAAACCTGCCACCATCGATCCCACGGCCCAGCCCAGTAGAACGGGTAATGTTCGCCTTTGGAACGCGTATAAATCGAATTGATCTTGCTCCTCTTTATAATTTCTCATTGACGTCTCACTCTCTATAAATCAAATCGTTAATCAATTATTTTTTCATTCAGCAAGTATTCAGCTAATGCTGATTTATGATCTCTCGGTATTTCAATCCCGGGATAAGTGCTCCAGTTGAACAAGTTTTGCATCTCGATAATGTATGCCTTGTAATTAGGTCATGCCTATGAGAGTTGAATTGATTCACAGGATAGCGATCTATAAGCAATCCCAAATGTAGATTTACTATTTTATCGCCATTAGAGGGATATTCCCACTCCGATATGATGTGACTGCAGATCGCAGGAGCAATGATATTTTATCAGCTGGATGAGCAGTGAGTTATGAAGGATTTGGATTATAGTATTCAGATCAAGCGCAATCATCATATTTGCATGCTCTCAAAGTGATCATTAACTCATGTCTTTCGCATTCGTTTATCGCCTTGCTGCGGTCGGTGAGGAAACTAAATCCTAATCAGGATCGATGCCTAACACAAGGGATAAAGCTGGGAGATTTTTAATTTTTTTGTCTTTCTTAAATGGTGCCCATCAGTGAGTATAGGATAGATTTTTCAAGATAAAATTGAGTCAACTCGAGCATCAAACTTTTATCGCCCATTTAATTCGACATTAAAAAGAAACATAACAAATTGTGGATGATAATATTGCTTATAATGTAGAAACCCTGAGACAGATAGCACCATGTTATCAGGACAGAAAAACACTAGACAAATACTTGACAATATATGTACATCAGTTTACAATGTAGGCGTGTGCAAATCGTGTACAATATGACGAACACTATCTCAAATATCTGGAAGCGAGCATGAAAAAAGTTGTCATTATCGGGGCTGGAATGGGGGGCTTAGCCACAGCCCTGCGCTTGGCTAAGCAAGGATTCGAAGTGACCATCTTCGAAAAACAGCCTCTCCCTGGCGGCCGAAGCAACGTGATCATGGAGCAGGGCTATCGTGTAGATATGGGTCCAACGATCCTGGTGATGAAAGAAGCCTTTGAGGATACTTACCAATCGATAGGTGAAAACATCAATGAGCGCATCGAGTTTGTCCAGCTGGATCCAAACTACCGGGTTTATTTTCACGATGACACCTATCTCGATCTGTTCAGCAATATGGTGCAATTGGCTCAAGAGGTTGAAAAGATCGCTCCAGGTTCTGCGGAGCGTTTATTCCAATTCATCGGCGAGAGTGCGAAAAAGTATGACCTGGGTATGGGATTTGTAGAACGAAACTACGACCGGCTTTCAGACCTGGCAAGTATAGATACCTTGATGCGGCTTATAAAAACCAGTGCCCATCAAAATCTCTATGAACAGGTATCCAGGGCTTTTCAGAAAAATGATAAGCTGGCCAAGACCTTTTCTTTCCATTCTATGTTTCTTGGTCTGTCCCCATTCGATGCCCTAGCCATGTACAGTCTGATCACTTACGCCGATCTTGCCCTTGGAATGTGGTTTCCCAAAGGTGGAATTTATTCCATCATTGAAGACATGGTTGATTTGGCTGAAGACATGGGGGTTGAGATACACACAGATGCTCCTGTCGCGGAGATTGATGTCAAAGCGGGTAGCGTGAAGGGCGTTTACCTTGATTCGGGTGAGTACGTCCAGGCCGATATCGTGATCTCAAATGCCGATTTACCCTATACCTACCGGAGATTGGTTGATGGGAATGGTCGCAAGGATTTTTCAGACCAACGTTTGGAACGTATGTCCTACGCTTGCTCAGGATACATCCTGTACCTGGGTGTTGATCGCATTTACCCTCATGTGCGTCACCAATCCATCTATTTCGCTCAGGATTACAAAGCAAATCTGGACGCAATATTTAAGACCAAAACTCTACCAGCTGATCCATCATTCCACATGAGCATTCCCACGGTCACTGATCCCGATCTGGCTCCGGAAGGTCACAGTCTGATTTACATGCTGGCCCCAATGCCTAATCTCACTGCAGATATCGATTGGGAAGAAACCGCTCCTGTCGTGCGTGGAAAGCTGCTCGATCAATTGGAACGCATCATCGATCCCCAAATCCGATCTCACATTGTTTGGGAGCGGGATTACCGCCCGACGGACTGGCTGAACGACATACACGCCGAACATGGGACTGCATTTGGTTCTCTATCGCATAGCTTTTTTCAGTCATCCTATTTCCGCCCCAGTAACAAATCCAGGTATATTGGCGGTCTGTATTTCGTCGGGCAATCCACTTATCCAGGCATAGGAATGCCAATGGTGCATATTTCTTCGAAATTGGTCACAGAAAGGATAGTAGGAGAATGGCAATAGAAGAGACATCGTACAATGAAGCGACCTTGACAAATGATTCATCTACGGCGGCCATTGCATCTATTGATGATTATGCTTACTGCCGCCTGATCATGCATCAGGCAAGTAAAAATTATTCGTTCGCCAGTAACTTCCTGCCGATAACAAAGCGCCACCACGTGAATGCATTATATGCCTTTTTCAGGGTAGGTGATGACCGGGTAGACGTCTCACACAATGGATTCGATTCCCCGCTGGCTGCGATTGAAGATTGGGAATCAGCATATTGGCAGGCTATCGAAACAGGCGACAGCCCAGAACCGGTGATGCGAGCATATCTGAAAACCGCCATTGAATGTGGGATCCCAGCAGATACCATGCGACCCTATTTCCGGGCGATGAAAGAGGACTTGGTGAAGACTCGCTTCGCCACATTTGATGAGCTGCTCCACTATATGGATGGAAGCGCACTACCAGTTGGGCGGGCGATGACCTATATCCTCGGGGTGAGAGAACCATATACCTTTTCCGATGCCCTGCCAAGGGCCGATGCGCTTTCAATCGGCATGCAGTTAAGCAATTTCTGGCGAGATGTTGGGCAGGATTGGCATATCGGACGAGTCTATATCCCCCAGGAGGATATGCAACTGTTTGAGGTAAGTGAAGATGATCTGGCTTTGGGTCGTCTGAGCGATCGCTTTGGCGAACTCATGGAATTCGAGATCGGGCGTACCGAGGAATATTACACAATGGCAAAAGAAGGTGTGCGCATGTTAGAAGCAGGTCAATGGGGGGTGATGAGCAGCTTGCTGATTTACCAGGCGATCATGAAATCCATCCGCCAGAATGGATATGATGTCTTCTCCCGTCGTGCTGGGACAAATATGCTCCAAAAAGCTGTTATGTTGTTGAACGCCCGTATGCTGACTCGTAATTTTTGATCCAGGCTGAGACTGGATGCACTCTGGGATGAATTCAACCGCAAAAACCCTGCCCACACTGTCTGGTCAGCAGGGTTTGCATGTACTCAAGGAATTGATCACCCAACGCTCTGTGCTGGATGGACTTGAGGCAATGAGTAATAACCTTGGGCATGTTTTTCAAATCAATCTGCCGATGTTCCAACCAGTCGTGCTGAGCGGGCCTGAAGCTGCCCGGCAGGTTATGGTCACCGGGCGAGATCAATTCCTGTGGCGGAATGAAAGCGATCCGGTTGCTGATCTGCTGCGTCACGGCCTGCTGGTGGTGGACGGCAGTCAACATGATAAGTTGCGTGGTTATATGCAGCCCACTTTGTATCGTGCCCAAGTCCAAAGCCATATTCCTTTGATGGTAGCAAATACAGATCAAATTACCTCCACCTGGGGTGACGAATCCATTCAGGATATGTTGATCGAAATGAGACGAATGATGTTGGTTATCCTCGTGAGCACTCTTTTCCGGGTCGATTTGATGCCCGACCTGGACCGCTTGTGGAAGCCAATTTTACGGATATTGGAGTATATATCCCCAGGCTTGTGGTTGCTCAAGCCGGGTCTCCTCCGCTCTGGATATCAGGATGATATCAAAGAGATGGATGATTATTTGTTCAAAATCATCCGCAAACGCCGAACAGACCCAATTGAGGGTGATGACATGTTGAGTGATTTGGTGCGCAGGGAAGATATGACGGATGATCTAATCCGCGATCAGCTGCTGACTATGCTCATCGCCGGTCACGACACGAGCACTGCACTCATGGTTTGGTCCATCTATCTGCTCGGAAAACATCCCCGGGCTATGCAGCGTGCCAAAGGAGAAGTGGACAGATTGCTCGGTCAGCAGCTGCCAACCGCTGAAAGCCTCGCTGAGATGCATTTCCTGGATCAGGTGATCAAAGAAGCGTTGCGCCTATACCCGCCCATCCATGCTGGTAATCGCCTCACGCGCAGCCGGGTAAAGATCCAGGGTTGCCCTATCCCAGCAGGAACGCGGATGATATTCTCTATTTATCTCACCCATCGTGAAGAGGGATACTGGCCGAAAGCGGACCAGTTCATCCCAGAACGTTTCGAAAGAAAATCACACCAGACGTATTCACCGTTCAGTTATCTTCCCTTTGGGGGTGGTCCACGTAATTGTATCGGGGCGATTTACGCTCAGATCGAAGCCAAGGCTGTATTAGCGCGTATTCTGCAGACTTTCGATCTCAAGTTGATATCACTGCAAGTGACTAAGCACATGGGAGCCACGCTGGAGCCACGCCCTCGCGTAATGGTGCAAGTCAACAGAAGAAGGTAAATTCCATCTTGAATTCCCTTAAACACCTTCAGCGACGGATCGGACTTGCCCACTTATAAGGCAAAGAAAAGAATTTAAAATTTGGTAATCGCAACAAAAACCAAACGTTAGGTGATCATTGATGACTTATTTTGGATTTCTCATCCTTTTCTTGCTCATGCCGATAATGATCTTATTGGCGGTTTTGATCTTTGATCGTCGTAAGGGTGTGGATGGTCCCTCTTTTGAAGGACTGAAGCCGACTGGTTATTCTTTCCTGTTGATCGCAATAATATCTTTGACTTACACGACACTGTGGGATAATTTCCTGGTTGCCACCCAGGTCTGGTGGTACGATCCAGACTTAGTATTTGGGATCACTTTGGGTTGGGTGCCCCTCGAAGAGTACCTTTTCTTTATTTTGCAGCCAGTTCTGGTCGGACTGTGGATGCTGGTTTTCCTTTCCAGGGTTATTTATCTGCGCCAGACCGCTAGTTCGCAAAGAAACCTCCGCCGCCTGTCGATTATCTCCGCCAGTCTTATTTGGATCGCCTCGCTAGTACTCCTTTTTGCAGGTGGTTCAGCTGCAAATTACCTTGGTTTAGAGTTGGTCTGGGCGCTGCCAGCGATTATTTTTCAGCTGGCGTTCGGCGCCGATATCATCTGGCGGCAGTGGCGGTTGATATTCCTGGCAGTCGTCCCAATGACACTTTACTTATCCCTGGCGGATGCAATCGCGATTGGCTCAGGGATATGGACGATCAGTCCAGCTAAATCAACTGGTATCTTATTGGGGGGAGTTCTGCCGTTGGAAGAATTTGTTTTCTTCCTGTTGACCAATACGCTGGTTGCGTTTGGCTTCGTGTTGTTCTGGTCGCCGGAGAGTTATGCTCGCGCGAAGGGGATTTTGAGCAAAATTCGTTCTGAGAGTCAAGAGGGAAAATTGCAGCAGGAATTGTGATTCTCCTGGCGC
>JBFFIU010000144.1:0-8847 GCA_041556275.1 Anaerolineales bacterium
CTCTCGGCAGAGTTAAGGCGTAACTGGGATTAAAAAATCAAATCTGCTCATCAATCACATGTTTGATCGCGAACAGCAAGCAGTTGGGGCACAAATTCAAGCCTATCTCAAAAATCAGGATATCCCTGATCCAGGAGAATTGCAATGGAACCCGATCCCGTTCGCAGGCGAATGGGGGATTTCGATACCTTGTTTTCCATTTGCAGCCCTTGAGGCACGTTCTGGTAAACAAGTTCAGGTCCCCCAGCGTGCACAAGAAATCGCTGCGGAACTGGCTGAATATATCGGCATCCCCGCTGGTTTCAGCCGAGTCGAAGGCATCAAAGGTTACCTGAACCTTTATTTTTCGACAAGAGGGTTCACCCAACGGGTCATCGATGGCGTATTAGAGCAGGGATCTGAATTTGGTCGTGGAATTCGCCGGGGGGAACAGGTAATGGTGGAGTTTTCCAATCCCAACACCCATAAAGCGTTTCACGTTGGGCATTTGCGCAGCGCTATCCTCGGCGATTCAATCTCCCGTATCCTGGAGTTCGCTGGCTTTGACGTCATCCGTGCAAACTATATTGGTGACATGGGTTTACACGTGATCAGATGGCTTTGGAATTACAAGAAATTCCACCTGGGAGATGAGCCCCCAGAGGACACGACCCGCTGGATGGGAGAACTGTATACCGAAGCCATACAGCGCTTGGAGCAAGATCCACAGCTGGAATCCGAAGTGCGTGATCTTTATGCCCAGTGGGATCGACGCGATCCGGAGATCGTCGCCCTTTGGGAGCAGACGCGCCAATGGTCGCTGGATCATTTTGAAAAGATGTACGCCATCTTAGACATAACCTTCGACCGCTGGTATTCTAATTCAGAGATGGAACAGCCGGGGAAAAAAGTGGTGTCCGAGCTGATCGAACAAGGCATAGCTGAAGATGAACGCCCCACGGGTGGTCCGGTTATTGTCCGTATCGATGATCAGCTCGGCCTATCCAAAGAGAAATACCGCGTGCTGGTCGTCTTACGCTCCGACAACACTGCCTTATATTCCACCGAGGATCTGGCTCTGGCTATCACCAAATTCAGCGATTACGATCTCGCTGAATCGATCTATGTCGTCGATGTCCGCCAATCACTGCATTTCCTGCAAGTCTTTAAGACACTCGAGATTGCCGGATACCCTTGGGCAACTCGCAGCCAGCACCTACCATATGAGGTAGTCAACCTGCCGGGCAATGTTGTCATGGCCTCGCGGGAAGGAACCATAGTTCTGCTTGAAGGTTTGATAGATGAGGCAGAAGCACGAGCAAAGCAGATCGTTGAGGAGAAAAATCCTTCCCTGAGCGAGGAGCAGCAAAGCGCTGTTGCACATGCAGTTGGACTTGGAGCGCTCAAGTATCCGATGTTGGCGCGTGACAACGCCAAGATCGTCACCTTCGATTGGGAAAGTGCCTTAGATTTCAACGGTCAGGCAGCGCCTTATATCCAATATGCCCACGTAAGGGCTAACAGTATCCTGAGACGCATGAATGAAGCTCTGCCCGGTCCAATCGCATTGGACTATGAGCTCGACCCAGCGGAAATCGAATTGGTCGATGTTATCTCACGTTTTCCTGATGAGGTGAAGCGTGCAGCGCAAGAATATAAAACATTGCACATCACCAATATTGCCTACGAACTGGCGCGCGCCTTCAATGAATTCTATAAGCAATGCCCTGTACTAAAAGCAGAACCTGGCACGCGGGCATTCCGCTTACGGCTGGTAGCTGCAGCGCAGCAAACCATTGCGAATGTCCTCGGATTGTTAGGTATTACCGCTCCGGATGTGATGTAAACATAGTTCTGTGAGCTGATCAGAGAGACCATACTACCGATTAGGAGCAAATCAAACCATATGACACCCATTCGTACCGTGATCATGGGCGCCGCAGGGCGTGACTTCCATAACTTCAACGTATACTTCCGTGATAATCCAGATTACGAGGTCATTGGCTTCACCGCCACCCAAATCCCTAACATCGAAGGTCGAGTGTATCCCCCCGGGTTGGCTGGCTCACACTATCCCGACGGGATTCCGATCTATGCTGAAAATGAGCTAGAAAAGTTGATCAAAGATCAATCGATCGACCAGGTTATATTCGCATACAGCGATGTGCCGCATGAATACGTGATGCACAACGCCTCGCTCGTGTTATCAGCAGGTGCAGACTTCCGACTCATGGGATTGGCCACGACGCAAATAAAATCTTCCAAACCAGTCGTTGCCGTATGCGCGGTGCGTACCGGATCGGGGAAAAGCCAGACCAGCCGGCGTGTTTCCAAGGTATTACGTGATCTGGGTTTCCGGGTGGCTGCCATTCGTCACCCAATGCCCTATGGAGACCTGGTTGCCCAGGCCGTTCAACGTTTCGCTGAGTACGAAGATCTTGATATTCAAGACTGCACCATTGAGGAACGCGAAGAATACGAACCGCATCTAGAAAATGGGATCGTGGTCTATGCCGGTGTTGATTACGAACGCATCCTGCGCCAGGCGGAAGAAGAAGTTGACATTATACTTTGGGATGGTGGCAACAATGACTTGCCATTCTATGTGACGGATTTGCATATTGTAGTCGCTGATCCACACCGACCTGGACATGAGTTGACATACCATCCAGGTGAAGCCAACGCTCGAGCGGCAGACGTGATTGTGATCAATAAAATCGACACCGCCCTGCCTGAGGATGTGATTACTGTGCGTCAGAACCTCTATTCCATAAATCCTGACGCAATTGTAATTGAGGCAGCATCGCCGCTCTATGTCGATGATCCTCAGGCGATTCGCGGAAAACGTGTCCTGGTCGTCGAAGACGGACCTACGCTCACACATGGAGATATGCCTTATGGTGCTGGATGGGTAGCCGCGCGCAGGTTCGGAGCTGCCGAAATCGTCGATCCCCGGCCTTACGCAGTTGGCTCAATCCGCCGAACTTATCAAAAATATCCTGCCACGGGTGCTGTCTTACCCGCCATGGGCTACGGAGATGAGATGGTCAGCGAGCTCGAACAAACCATTAACAATGCGGATGTCGATATGGTGATCATCGGCACGCCCATTGACCTGGCTAACCTGCTCAAGATCAATAAACCCAGCCAGCGCGTGCGCTATGAGCTCCAGGAAATTGGCCAACCGACATTGGAGGATGTCCTCAGAGCCAAGTTTCAGGAGTAACGATAGTATCATATTAACTTTCAATAAAAGATAACTTATGCCCCTGCTCTCTTGGGATTCGAAGACAAGTTCTCAACCAGTTCCAGCCAAACTGGAGCTTGATTCGCTTATCTACCCGCAGGGCATTGGCTATCCTGATGGGAGGATAGATGATCAACTCATCATCGGTGACAACCTGGCAGTTATGTCCGCTTTACTGCCAGATTTCGAAGAACAGATCGATCTGATCTATGCCGATCCACCCTTCTTCACCAATCGTCGCTATCCAGCCCGGGTTGGTCGGGGAGAAGATTCTCGTAAACCCCAAGAATGGCACCTGGTAGATGGCTATCCAGACCATTGGCCGAATGTCGAGGCCTACCTCGACATGCTTTACCCTCGTTTGCATCTTATGCACCGCCTGTTAGCCCCACATGGAACCCTTTATCTCCATCTCGACTGGCACGCAAATCATTACGCCCGCGTGCTCTTGGATGAGATATTTGGACCAGATCGTCTATTGAACGAAATCATTTGGGTTTATCATGGCCCTTCTCCGATTCGCAGCGCATTCAACCGTAAGCACGACACAATCCTGGCTTATACCAAGAGCTCTCAATATACTTTCAATGTCGATATGATTCGAGAGCCCTATAACCCAAAAACTGTTAAGACTTTCGAATCTTCGCCAAAAGCCGGCTTTGGAAAAGTGCCTGACCTGGAGCGGGGAAAAGTGCCTGAAGATTGGTGGTACTTTCCAGTGGTAGCCCGCCTGCACAGCGAACGCACCGGATATCCCACCCAAAAACCAGAGGCCTTGCTCGAGCGGATTATCCTGGCTAGTTCAAATCCTGGCGACTTGGTAGCGGACTTCTTCTGCGGGTCGGGCACCACCTCGATTGTCGCTTCCCGACTTGGGAGGAGGTTTATCGCTAACGATCTTTCCTGGAGGGCTATCCATACCACCCGTACACGGCACGTCAATCTTGCTGAAAAACCTTTCAAATTGATCAGAGAAACAAGGACAGACATTAATCGTTTAAATGGTCAACCAGGGGAGCTCCGGCTGTTTGAACAGACTCTTGCTCTCGAGGAGCATCTATTATCCAACCTGGATTACTGGGAAGTCGATCCAGCATGGGATGGAGAAGTGTTCCACAGCGCCGCACAGGTTTTTCGACCAAGGGGGGATAATGATCTCTCTAGTGAACTCAATCTGCCTCGGACTCCTGGTCCGGGGGGTATAGCCGTGCGATTGGTGAAGATCGACGGCGAACATAACCAAATTATCTACACGGGGTGACATTGTGGAACTTTTTGTACCTGGTCGCATTTGTCTATTTGGTGAACATTCCGATTGGGCCGGTGGTTACCGCCGCATCAATGCCGATATTGAGAAAGGCTACACGCTGATTACCGGTACGGATCAGGGGATCTATGCGGAGGTGGAACCCCACCCGACATCCTTGGTGCTAAACTCTACATCTCCAGATGGGTTGAAACATGGGCCGTATGAAATACCAATGGAACCATCTGCTCTACTTGAAGAAGCGCAGCAAGGAGGCTTTTGGAGTTACATCGCGGGTGTCGCTTACCAGGTCTTGACCCACTACCATGTGCGCGGATTGGTGATTAACAACTTCAAAACCGACCTACCCGTTAAAAAGGGATTGTCATCGAGCGCGGCGATCTGTGTGCTAACTGCTAGAGCGTTCAACCGGATTTACGACTTAAAATTGACCATCCGGGGAGAGATGGAGCTAGCCTATATGGGCGAGATCACCACCCCTTCACGTTGTGGTCGTATGGATCAGGGCTGTGCTTTTGGCAACCGACCGGTCTTGATGATCTTTGATGGCGATCGCCTGGATACGATCGAACTGCAAGTCGATGAGGAGTTAAATTTTGTTATCGTCGATTTGAAGGCTCAAAAAGACACCATGGAAATCCTGAAGCGGCTTAACCGCTGCTACCCATTCGCGGAAAATGAGATCGAACGTGGTGTCCAGGAATTGCTCGGTCCGGTCAACAAACGCGTCACCACACAGGCAGTGGAGGCTTTGCAAGTCTCTGATGGAGATAAGTTAGGCAATTTGATGGTTGAGGCCCAGGCCTTCTTCGACCGCTATGCGATTCCAGCTTGCCCGGAAGAGCTCACTGCACCCATGCTCCACCAGGTGCTCAACCATGAACCACTCAAGCCTCACATTTGGGGTGGCAAAGGCGTTGGCTCACAAGGGGATGGCACCGCCCAGTTTATCGCACGCAGTAAGTCTGATCAGCAAGCCGTGATCGAGATACTCGAACGCGATTTAGATGTAGAATGCCTGGAATTAACCATTCGTCCAGGTCAGCAGGTTCGAAAAGCGGTTATCCCCGCAGCTGGTTTTGGAACCCGGCTTTTTCCAGCAACAAAAGCCACTAAGAAGGAACTCTTCCCTATCATCGATCGCGATGGTATCGCCAAGCCGGCCATCCTGCTGATCGTTGAAGAAGCGCTTGAAGCTGGAATGGAAGAGGTTGTGATCATAGTCCAGGAACATGATCTGGATGCCTTCCAATCTTTTTTCAATACTCAGATAACCATTGAAAACTATAATAAGTTATCCCCGCAGTTTCAAGACTATGCGCAGCGAATTCTAGAAATTGGTCGCAGTGTGACTTTCGTCGTCCAACCGAACCAGGAAGGATTCGGTCACGCTGTTTACTGTGCCAGGGAAGCGATCGGTGATGAGCCATTTCTGCTCATGCTCGGTGACCACCTGTACCGGTCAACTAATGGCTTTTCATGCGCACAGCAATTGCTGGAAGCTTACCAGCAGCATGGCATCAATGTCCTGGGATTGCGGCGCACACCGGAGAACCAGATCGCCAATTTTGGCACAGTTGCAGGCGTATGGCTTGAAGAAGAACGTCTCATTAACGTGACCGAGTTCGCTGAAAAACCTACCTTGGATTATGCCCGCAGGCATTTACTCGTACCCGGATTGTCTGAAGATGAATACCTGACAGTCTTTGGGCTTTACATTATTAAACCCAAGTTATTTGAATATCTTGAAGAGCATATCAGTCATAATGTTCGCGAACGGGGAGAGTTCCAGCTTACTTCAGCTCTGGATCGATTACGCCAGGAGGACGGTTTCCTCGGATTGGTAATGGAAGGTCGCCGATATGATATCGGCTTACCTCAGTATTACCTCGATACACTTCAAACCTTCGTAAATAATAAATCGTGAATGGGATCTAAATATCTAATCGATAACCCACACTACGGATAGTAATCAGGTAGTGCGGCTTGCGCGGGTCAGGTTCAATCGCCTGGCGGATCCAGCTGATATGTACATCAAGCGTTCTCGTATCCCCTGTATATTCCGTGTTCCAGATTCGACGGAACAGAGCCTCCCTTTCCAACACTTCATTGGGATGTTCCAAAAAGTATTTGAGCAAGCTGGTTAACCTTGGCGTGAGATGAGATTCTTTTTCCAGGCAACGAACTATCCTTCGCTCTACATCAAGTCGAATCGGACCGGCGCGCATGACATCATCGCTAGAATGAGGTAATAAAGGATTAATGCGATTGACGAGCTTGCGAATGGTGAACGGTAGCTCCAGGAGGACATCTGCTCCCACATCTTTTGTGACCGGTTTATCCGGGTTCGCGATCATCAGGATAGGCAGTTTTTCCCAATCATCCCGAATCCCCTGGCAAATTCGTTTACCGCTGGTGCGGAAAGATGCCGCGTTGAGAATCACGAGATCATACTTGTTCTCAGACAGATACTCATGGGCAGCTTTACCAGTCGAAACAATTTCGACCGTAAAATCCTTTTTCCTCAAGTCTGGAACAAAATACGGGCTATTAGCTTGGTTGCCCTCAATCCATAGTATCTTGGCTTTCATCCTCACTCGCCCCGTTAAGATTAACCTCAGAAAATTAATGCCCCCCGGATGGCAGAAAGGCGTTAATTTGTGCGGGCAGTATTATACCGCGATCTTAAAGAATCCGCAAAGATATTCTTAAAACGAATTTGTTAAGATTAAAATTGGGTCAATCCAATGACTGCATTGCCTTCATCAACCTCAAAGCGAAACCCATATCTGCCATATATTGCATTGGGTTCAGGAATTATCGCGCTGGGCTTTTCCGCGCTATTCGTCCGCTGGGCTAATGCACCAGGACCAGTGGTCGGTTTTTACCGGCTTGGTTTATCGACCCTCATCCTGGTGCCTTTCTTTATCATCCGGCGAAGCCGAGGCACGCCGATCCGGCGTGAGATATTGGTTTTCCCGATCCTGGGTGGACTCCTGACTGCCTTAGATCATGGTTTCTGGAATACAGCGGTTAACTTCACTTCTGCCGCCAATGCTACATTGTTGGCCAATACAGCCCCGTTATGGGTTGCCTTGTTCGCTTGGTTAATCTGGCACGAGCGACTTAAACCCGCTTTTTGGACCGGTTTGGTGCTCACCTTGGCTGGAGCAGCTATCGTCTTGGGTACAGATTTCCTGCGCCATCCGACTCTGGGAATTGGCGATATCCTGGCGATCACTGCTGGCGTGTTTTACGCAGGCTACTTCCTCGTCACCCAACGTGGGCGCATTCACTGGGACACGCTTTCATACATTTGGATTGTCGGTTTGGTGAGCAGTCTCAGCCTGTTAGGATTTAGCCTCAGCATTGGGCTGCCAGTCACTGGTTACCCACTACAGAGCTATTTGGCTTTCCTTGGCGCTGCTTTGATCTCACAGACCGGTGGCTACCTGGCGGTCGGCTATGCGTTGGGACACTTGCCAGCCTCGCTTGTAGCCCCGACCATGCTCGGGCAACCTGTGGTCACTGCCATCCTTGCCATTATTCTCTTGGGCGAGCCACTTGAAGCTGGTCAGTTGTTGGGTGGCGCGGCTGTCCTGGCTGGTATCTACCTTGTCCATACCAGTAGAGAGAAGACGACTCAATCAGCAAAGGTAAAGCGTTATACTAGGGGAATTAGGAAAGATTAGTTATTTTTATTCTCGGAGAAATAGATGAATTTCAAACAACTTGCAGCCAGACAGGCTTTGAGCTACGTGGAAGACGGTATGATTTTGGGTTTAGGCTCTGGTTCTACCACGAAGATCTTCATCGAAATGCTGGGGGAGAAGGTCAAGGATGGTTCCTTGCAGGATCTCACCGGTGTGCCCACTTCGAAAGAGACTGCTCGTCAAGCACGCTCATTGGGTATCCCTCTCGTTTCACTTGCCGGATTATCCCCAGAATCTCCATCGCCAACCCTCGATCTGGCCGTGGATGGCGCCGACGAGGTTGATCCACAGCTCAACCTGATCAAAGGTTTAGGACATGCTTTGCTGAGAGAGAAGATCGTTGAAAGCCACGCCCGGCGATTTGTGGTCATCGTGGATGAGTCCAAATTGGTCCCCAAGTTAGGCCGCGGTCCACTGCCAGTCGAGATCAGCCCGTATGAAGCTGAAGTCCATGTGCGTTGGCTCATCAGTCTCGGATTCCGGGCTGAGTTATGGCTTGGCAAGGATGGTAAACCCATCCTGACAGATAACGGTAACTACCTGGTCCGCTGCTGGTTCTCAAATGGTATCCCAGATCCTTATAACCTGGCTCGAACACTCGCTGATCGGCCAGGTGTAGTCGAACACGGTCTGTTTTTGGA
>JBFFIU010000145.1:0-8711 GCA_041556275.1 Anaerolineales bacterium
ATGGGGGTGGAGACCGGAGCCAGACGATTCAGGCTTACCGCAGCATTTTGCCGGCTTTACAAGAACAGGGTTATGTTTTCCGCACCATCTTTTTTCCATAACGATGAAGCACGAAAGGAGAAAGCAGACATTCGTTCTGCTTCAGAAAACAACCAAATTTTTAAGCAAGAAGAATAATCATGAACAAATCGGGTAGAAAGTGCATCGAATGCGGCCAGGAAACTAACGCCATCCAGGTGATCGACCGTGGTCAGCAGAACATCCATTACGATCTGGTTTACGCAGCTGGTGAGTCTAAACCTAAATTTGGTAAAGGACACGAGGTCGAAGGCAAGATCAACGCCGAATCGTGCAATAACTGCGGTCGTGTAACGCTGCCTGCTGTCCTAAATGATTGACTTCTCGACAATCTGACACGCATAAATTTGATTTATGAGCACACAACTATTCAGGATCCAAACAATTGTTATTTTGGGTGAAAACTAATTAATCACTTTAGTGTTTATACTAATAGCTTGAAATTCGTCGTAGAGAACAAAGGTTCTTTAAAGATAGATCGAATTATTGACATTTATCAAAATCAGTTAAGTTATGTCACTATGAGGGAGCGGTTTTTGCGACCGAAGAGTCTCTCTTTCTGAACGCGGAGATGCTTCGCGAAGTATATCCTGAAGGATGAAGGGCTGATTCTGACAGATGAAGGCTTCAACATGACATTCTCCACAAAACTGAATTCTAAACCTACTAACATGAAGGTCAATAATTCGAACAAAAGCACACCATAGCGGATTTTGCAGTCAGCAAAAAATCATCCCAGTTTGCTGACAGCTTATATCACAGCCATTTTGGATAATGATTTTGGCTATGGACGGCAGCGTGTTGCCGGATATCTCCCAAAGGAGCGTGATGCTTATAAGATAATGCCAGGATATTCATCATTTCTATCTAGACTGATATATTGTTTCATTTTAATCTTTCATCATCATTCAAAAAGGAGTATCGCATGACCATCGTTGGATTAATTATTGGCATACTGATCGGAGCATTGTTTTCCGCAGTCATCATCTGGATTGTCGGCCGCTTGGGCTTGGGGCTCGAGGTCAGCGGCTTTGGCCCAGCCTTCATTGCCGCACTGGTTATCGCTGTGGTCAGCTGGCTGGTGACTTGGCTGCTTAGTCTGCTTGGGCTTACTCTCGGAGTTGGTATATTGGCAGCCATCGTCCACCTTGTCATCGCGGCGATTGTTCTGATGATCGCCGGGAATTTCGTGAAAGGACTCGAGGTGAAAGGCTTCGGAGGCGCCCTAGTTGCAGCCATTGCTCTGGCTGTTGTTGCCTGGCTGGTCAATTGGCTGGTGGGACTGTTTCTTTAGATATAAAACATGATATGGTGTGAGGCGATCGCCTCACACCATAATTTTTTTAAGCAACAGGTAAGAATGTTGATTTATTATCGCTGGAAAAAATCAGTGGATCAGGTGAAAACCCCAGGATAGGATCGCCGGATCAGCAAACCATCCACCTCTCCCCCCAAAGCGCATTAAGTAATAAATCAGTCACCCGTCGTCTTAAAAACCAGGAAGCAGGTATTGGGATCTCCCAAACAGTTCACAAATCGAAAGCATTTGCTTCCTCAAATTCTGACAATCAGATGACATTATGGAGTTTACTTTGCAAAAACAAGATGCACAAAAAAGAATCATAACCTACCTGGTGATCGTTTTTGCGATCAGCAGCATATTTTATATACTGGTTTTTCGCAGTGGTGGCCTAGAAAATGGGGGGGACATTTATGTACTACCTCTCATGTGGACCCCCGCTCTAGCTGCCCTGGTGACAACCTTTATCTACCAACGCAATCTGCGCGGTCTGGGCTGGGGATTTGGCAAACCAATTTATTATCTGATCGCCTATCTGCTGCCTATCATTTATGCTGGTATTGCGTATAGTGTTGATTGGATCTTCGGTCTTGGGGAACTCAACCTGGATGTCTTGGGAGAAAATCCATTGGCAAGCCTGCTGCAGGTACTGACGATCGGCGTTTTGACAGCCTTGATTACTGCGGTTGGCGAGGAGATTGGCTGGCGCGGTTTGCTGGTTCCCCAGCTGGCCAGGATCAGTCCTTTCACCAGGACAGCCATACTCAGCGGTCTCATCTGGGGTATCTGGCATATCCCGCTGATTATCGGCGGCGGGTACAGCAGCGGAGCACCCACCTGGTATGCCCTGGTCTGTTTCATGGTTCTGATCACCGGCGCTTCATTTGCCTTTGCCTGGCTGCGCCTGGCCTCGGGCAGCATCTGGCCGGCTGCCCTGATGCACGCCACGCACAACACATTTATTCAGAGTTTTTTAGATAAAGTCACTCTGGATACTGGCAGGACGGAATTCTTCACCACCGAATTTGGTCTCGGCTTGGCGATCATGGGGATTATCATCGGTGTTATATTTTGGAAGATCGGGTCGCCAAAAAATAAGGAGGCTGTAGAAGTTTAGCATGCTCGGTTTTATCGTCTTAATTCTGATGTCATTGGCCATCTTGTCCGGTGGTCTGCTGGCGCTGTTTGCCGGACGGCGCTGGTATGCCGTCTGGCTGGGTTTTGCCACCTACTTCTTTATCACGCGTGTTTTAGACCTGGCTCTTATCCGGACTTCTGAGATAGTCCGCAATTGGGGCGGCCTGGTGATTGCGCTGCTGGTCGTCGCTCTGGTGGTCTTCCTGCGCGACAGAGTGATCAAATTTGTGCCCCCAATTGGTGGTTTCATCGTCAGCGCGATGATCGCCGAACGCTTACTGGGCTTCATCCACCCAGAAGCAGGCAAGTACCTGTTCTTCGCCGTCCTGCTTGCTGGCGGATTAATGGGTCTCTATCTCTTTTCCAGGCGCCTGGATTTTGATGATGCCGTGATCGTGCTATCCGCCCTGTGGGGCGCCTCTTACATCAGCAAGGTTATCTTCGATTTCGTGGATGTATTTCTCATCTCAGCTGTGAGTGTTCTTGGCAATTCCATCGGCGGTTTCCTGGACACCACCCTGCTGTTACAGACCCTGCTCTGGCTGGGACTAGCCCTGCTTGGAGTCTTTGTTCAGCGCAGGTTAGGCTACAAACCTATTCCAGTTGTAGAGGAAGAGGCCCCAATAGAGCCGATCGAAGAACGTCCGCCGATCAATCGCCGGGGGTGGATCATGGGTGCTGCGGTGGGTGTTCTGCTGATCGTCTTTCTGCTGGCAGCCATCGTTGGCTCCAACAACAGGCTTTCAAAATCGATCCGCACCTCGCTCACCAACCTGGAACGTTCCCTGGGCCTAGAAGCGGAAGCGCCTGGCGATGCCCCCTGGGAGTGGACCATCGCCTTGCTCAGACCACAGCTCGAGCTGCAGGATGACGACCGCCTGCTCGTATTGGTGCCTCACCCGGATGATGACATCCTCTCCACAGCGGGCGTTGTCCAGCAAGCCCTCGAGAAAGACCTGCCGGTTAAAGTGGTGTTTTTCACCAACGGTGACTACAACGAAACCTCCTTTGCCCTTTACCGCAAAGAGATCACTCTCGATCAAACGGAAGCCCTGCGCCTGGGGGAAACCCGCCGCGAGGAGGCAATGGCTGCCCAGGGCATCCTGGGGGTCACCCCAGAGCAGGTCGTCTTCCTCGGTTATCCGGATGGCGGCGGTCTGGAAATCTTCCAGCAGCACTGGGGTGAAAGCGAACCCTATCGCGCCCTGCTCAGTGGTCAGGATTCGGTGGTCTACACCTTTACCCAAACACCCAATGCGCCTTTCAAAGGCGAGAGCATCGTCGCCGATATCAAACAGGTGGTTCGAGATTTCCAGCCCACCAAGGTCTTCACTTCCCACCCCGGAGATGTGCATCCCGACCACCAAACCTTGCCCTTGTACCTGCAGGTTGCCCT
Organism: Anaerolineales bacterium; assembly: GCA_041556275.1. Lineage (GTDB taxonomy): Bacteria > Chloroflexota > Anaerolineae > Anaerolineales > UBA4823 > PFL25. Next base: position 3,912 of record JBFFIU010000145.1, read on the forward strand.
TTGGGAATTAGAGAATGAGCTTGCGCCTGAGGTCTACCACTTCATCACCCATTACGGACGCTGGCCCGAGCCGCGCGGCTACCAGCCCGAACACCCGTTGGAGCCACCAGCCCAATATGATGTCGGCAACCGCTGGCAGATCTTCCCTATAACGATGGAGCAGCGAGAAAAGAAACTTCAGGCCCTGCAGGCGCATAAAACCCAGTGGGGGTCTGGACAGCCATATCTCGAGTCCGTCGTGCGCGCCAACGAATTATTCGACGTGATCGAAGAAATCCCCATCTCACCTGGCGAAGAGGTTGAGATCTTGCCCGCCGAGACAGCATTCACTGGCGAAGTCCTCCATCTCCATCCAGAGAACGAGCAAAACGCCTTCACCGAGGCCGAGGTACGCACCGTGAAGCTGGAAGACGACCACCTCGTTTTCGCCTTGGAACTCGAAGAACCCCTGACTGGTGATGTACACGCCAAAGTCTGGACGAAGGGTTACCGGGCGGACACTCCCTTTGGGGAGATGCCGAAGCTGTTTATGGATCTAAGTGCGGCTGGTTATCAAGTCTATGACCGCGGTCAGGAGCTGCCGCCAGAATCGGTCAAGGTTTCCGGTACGCCCACCCGCAGCGAAGTGCGGGTACCCCTGGCTTTGTTGGGTGACCCGGAGCGGGTCATGGTTTCCGCCCAGACCAGCATAGACGATGTCCCTCTGGATAATATCCCCTGGGTGTTCTTGGTGATCAATAAGGAATAAGCTGGACGATCCTCTTTTAGGAAATCCAGCCAATCAATGAGCACGCTGACCGGACTTGACATATGAAGCGCCTGGAAGCCATCGATCAGTTCCGCGGTTTTGCCATCTTCCTGATGATCCTGGCCAACTATATGACCAATGTCCAGATCATTCCGGCCTGGCTCAAGCATGCCGATGACATTGGCTACTCGGTGATCGACTTGATCGCTCCCATGTTCGTATTCGCCATGGGATTGACTTACGGTCTTTCTTTTCGTCGGCGGTTGGGGCGAGATGGCGCCTGGAATACCTACCAGCACTTCCTGACCCGCTACCTGGCTTTGCTTGGTGTGGGTTATCTGGTCACCCTGGTCTGGGAGCTATCCGGCATTCAGCCGCCCAGCGTCAACTGGGGGTTGCTGCAAGCCCTGGGAGCGGCTGGATTGATCGCCCTGCCTTTTATCAACCTATCCACGGGCTGGCGTGGGGTCATCGGGCTGGGTATGCTGGCTGGCTACCAGTTCCTGCTGGACCGTTTCTGGCTGCAGGATGTCCTGACCGCCCCGCATAATGGACCCTGGGGCGCGCTGAGCTGGGGCGCGATGCTGATCCTGGCCACCGTGATGGCTGACATCTACCATGACGAGCGCCGGGGTCAATGGCTCTTCCCACTGCTCTCTGCTGGAATCGTCCTCGGCAGCCTGCTGCTGGCCCTCCTGGTTCCCGTGAGCAAAGATCGCGCCTCTGCCAGCTATGTCCTGCTGAGCCTCGGTTTAAGCGGGCTGGTGTTCTTCCTGTTCCATTTGTTTGCTGATAAGCGGCAGTGGCGCTTGCCCATCCTGACCGATTGGGGGCGCAATCCGCTGTTCCTTTATCTGCTGCACTACGTTCTGCTGGGAATATTTGCCTTGCCTGCCATCCCGGCCTGGTACGTCCAGGCCCCCTTCTGGTTAGTGCTGGTGCAGATCATGGCTCTGATTGGTATCTTAACCTTGGTAGGGAGATATCTAAATCAGCACAAATTATATTTTGTGCTTTAGGAAACACCCGGATAAATACCATAACCCGAAGATCCATAGTTCTTCGCCGATCAAACTTGATATGGGAGAGTGAGTCAGTACAACCCCAAAAAAACTCTCCCCCAAAGTTCGGGGGAGAGGCGACCCTGCGCCTTGCGAAGGCTGGGGATAGTGGGTTTTGTATTGCTTTTAATGCTCACCAAATCGTATCCGGGTAATAATCAGCCATAACTCGATCGGCAGTGACTAAGGGACAATTGAAACGTGCCGCTAAAGCAACGATCGTGCGGTCGACCGGATCAAGATGCTCCCAGGGCAAGTCAAAGTTTTCCAACCAGGTCTGTACATCCACCGGCAGTATTTCGAGCGACTTCAGCCGCTGCAGCCGGTCTGCATAATCATTGATCGCCAGCGGGAGCACCAGTTTCTGCCGCCTTACTTTTAGCGCGATCTCCCAAATGGAGATCGAACTGACCAGGATGCGGTCCGCCCCCTGGATGACTTCATGCGCCTTCTTAGAGAGATTGGCGGGATCCAGGGTCCAGAAAAGCAGGGCTGAAGTATCCAAGACGATCACTTATGCCTCACCCCATTCTTCGAGAGCGGGTCGATGGATATCCTCCAGATAAGTTACCTGGCCCTGCAAACCGGCGAACAATTCAGCGACCGTGTTTTCCTGCTTGATGGGGACGATCTTCAGCACCGGTTTGCCGTGATCGGTGACGATCAATTCCTCTCTCGTGGTTTCCAATTCTCGGAATATCGCCAGCATTTTGGCTTTCAATTTGCTTTTCGAAATGGATTCATTCATCACTGCCATCTTAAGTTATGACTATGGTCATGACTGTAGTCATATTATAACCGCCTTCATCATGAATGTCAATACCACTGGTTGATTCTCTCCGCGGATTGCTACCCCTTGTTTTATAATAGCTGATCTCAGACCTGCCCTTTAGGCAGACGTTATTGATCACCTATGTTTTGACCATCCCACTTGGGCGCCGTTTAAATAATTATTCACGGCGAAATACTTATCGGCAGAGGTCGATAAGTGGGTCAAAGGATACAAGGGAAAGTGAAGCGCATTTAACATGATCTCAGATTTTCTTCTCATTTTTGTCTTGATACTACTGAACGGCTTCTTTGCCGCGGCTGAGATAGCCGTGGTCTCCGCCAGGGAAACCCGCTTGCAAACCCAGGCCGAAGCCGGAGATGCACGTGCCGCCCAGGCGCTGCAGCTGCAAAGTGAACCGGGGAAGTTCCTGGCCACCGTCCAGGTAGGGATCACCCTGGTGGCCACCCTGGCCTCCGCAGTAGGTGGGGTCGAAGCAGCGCGCTGGTTGGCTCCGCTCCTGGCGCAAATCCCGGCGCTGGAGCCGTACTCCGCCCAGATCGCTTTGATCGTAGTTGTGCTGGCCATCTCCTATGCCTCGCTGCTGCTGGGGGAACTGGTTCCCAAGCGGCTGGCGATCCGTCAACCGGAACGTTGGGCCATATCGGTAGCGGGCTTCTTCGAGTTTCTCTCCCGCATCGCTGCCTGGCCGGTGCGTTTTCTGATCTTCTCAGCGGATTTGGTTTTGCGTTTATTCGGGGAGGAAATTCCCGATGAAGAAAGCACCAGCCCGGAAGAGGTCGAGTTCTTGGTGCGCCGCGGCACCGCCCAGGGGACTTTCCTGCCGGTGCAGGAGCGCATGATCACGCGCATCCTGGCATACGCCAATCGCACCACCCGCGACGTGATGACCCCGCGCCCAGAGATCGTCGCCCTGGAGGCGGATACGCCCACCCAGCAAGCTTTGCAGATCGCTAAAGATTCAGGTTTTTCGCGTTTCCCGGTCTATCGCGGCGATCTGGACCGTATCCTGGGCTACGTGCATGTCAAAGACTTGTTTTGGGCTCCCCCGGAGACCCCGCTCAGCCAGCTCACTCGAGAGATGGTCTACATCCCCGAAGGCGCGACCCTGCCACAGGCTTCCACCCTGCTCACGCGCGCCAAGCGTTATATGGGCATCATCCTGGATGAACATAGCGGCACGGATGGCCTGATCACTTTTGAAGACCTGCTGGAGGTGATCGTCGGCGAGATCGAGGACGAATACAGTCCGGTTGCCGTGGTTCCCGAGCGCGGAGGGCAAGGTGAGTGGTGCATATCCGGCGGCATCGCCATCGCTGAGGTTGGCGACCTGCTGGGCATTCCTTTCGAGCCGGGCGGCGTTTACGCCACCCTGGGTGGATTCATGATGTCAGAATTGGGCAAGATCCCCGAGGTGGGCGACTCGGTCAGCTATCAGGGCCACAGCTTCGTGGTCGATATCATGGATCGCTTCCGCGTGCACTCCGTGCGCGTGCAGCGTCTCCCCCCCGAACCAGAATAGGCCCCCGCTACCTTGTTCTGTTTACCATTCCCATGCATGGCATCAGAAAGAGGTATAAGGCACAATTTCCAAATCCCCCACAACTGTCCCAGTCCGTTGTAACAGATCTTCAGCTGGGCAAAGGGAATTTCTGCAGCTCCTCGTTTGGTTTTACCGGGCGAGTTGATTCTCCAAAGTGACTGAACAGCAGCCAGGCTAAAATCAAGCTGAGCAGGACATTGATGGAAATTATCATATCCCCCGATAGCACGTTCAACGGCTGTTGGAGAACAAACGCCGGAACGGTATGCCGGATCACATGGAATGCTACCACTAGTACAAACACTGCGAAGGCACGCCCGAGTTGGGTCCTAGCGCGCAGTAAGGCAACCGGCAGGATCACCAGATATAAAATTGCTCCGGCGACGAGATAAGCCGAGAACCCCATCCATTCATTTAGACGAGGTCCGGACATGTAATCGCTGTCGGCGAGCATATAAAAGTAGCCACCGACGACGACCAACAGCGCCAGAGTGCCGTGCTGGCGTGCGAACAACAAGCCTACTGCCACCAACATCAGACCCTCTAACGGTCCAAGCCCGGACTGAGTGAAGTAGGTTAGTATGCCATCAAAAGGCTGATCGCCACCGTACCTGGCAAGGCTGTATAGAACGGCCAGAAGGAGATGACCAAACGCGAG
>JBFFIU010000146.1:0-8627 GCA_041556275.1 Anaerolineales bacterium
TACGACATCAGCCTGGAAGTCTTTCAGAGTGAAATCATGGCGATTATTGGTCCCAATGGGGCAGGAAAAACCAGTTTATTAAACTGTATTAGCGGGCTGTACAACCCTCAACAAGGCCAGATACTTTACTACAACCAAGGGGAACACGAAATTAATCGCTTGAAGCCGCATCAAATTTCTCGATTGGGTATTGCCCGCTCATTCCAAAACATCGAACTTTTCCGCCACATGACCGTGATGGAAAATATGATGGCAGGTGCTCACGTACACATGCGCTCCAACCTGATATCCTGCATGCTTTATTGGGGACCAGCTCAAAGGGAGCAGATTGAATTCCGGCGTTTCATTGAAGATATTATCGATTTGCTCGAAATTGAGTCCATCCGCGATCAACCGGTAGGATCTCTGGCTTATGGATTGCAAAAAAGGGTGGAATTAGGTCGTGCCTTGGCGATGAAACCCGCTATTCTGCTCTTAGATGAACCGATGGCTGGGATGAACGCCGAAGAAAAGGAAGACATGGCCCGTTTTATCCTCGATGTGAACGAAGAGCATGGCGTCACCATCGTTTTAATCGAGCATGACATGGGGGTTGTCATGGATATTAGCGATCGAATTGCGGTGCTAAATTTCGGACAGAAAATCGGTGAAGGTCCACCCAATAAGGTGCGCCAGGATCCGGTCATAATCCAGGCCTACCTTGGGGAAGATTGAGATTTCATGGATTGAATATGCCTGAAACGTTGCCTCAATTCCTCGTTGATTATGCCCAGAAAACACCACATAAGATTGCCATGCGGGAGCGCAATTATGGCATCTGGCAGGCGATCACCTGGCAGGAATATCTGGAGCAGGTTAAATATTTTGCCTTGGGGATGACCAAATTGAACTTGCAGCCAGATGAGACTATTGCTATCATCGGCGACAACCGCCCCGAATGGGTTATCGCTGAACTGGCTGCCCAATCTGTGGGAGCAAAATCCATCGGCATCTATCAGGATTCAGTTGTCACTGAGATGATCTATATCTTCACCAACGCTGATGTCTCTTTCATCGTCGTCGAAGATCAGGAACAAGTCGATAAAATCCTCGAGATGTGGCCGAAGCTTGAAAATATCCGCAAAGTAATCTACTACGATCCCAAAGGTTTGCGCAACTATACCGAAGATTTCCTGATGTATTTCCTTGATGTGCAAGAGCTTGGCCGCCAGCATGAAAAGGAGAAACCCGGTTGGTGGGAGGAACGTGTGGCGCAAGGTACGGCTGCTGATACGGCTATTCTCTCCACGACCTCTGGGACCACCAGTTACCCCAAAATGGCCATACTCTCTCACAAAAACCTGATTCACATGGGTAGTAATCTGATGAGCGTGGACCCCATAGAGCCTGACGATGAGTACGTTTCCTTCTTACCTTTGGCTTGGATCGGTGAGCAGATGATGTCACTTGGCTGTGGGTTACAGTTGGGCTTCCCCATCAACTTCCCTGAAGAACCGGAAACCGTTCAACATGATATCCGGGAAATAGCCCCCCAGGCGATGTTCAGCCCGCCTCGCATCTGGGAGAACCTCGTCAGTCAGGTGCAGGTCAAAATTGAAGACAGCTCTCGAATAAAGCGCTTTATGTACGACTGGGCTATGCGTGTCGGGTATCAGATGGCGGATGCCCGTTTCCGCAAGGAATCCCCTTCCTTTGGTTTACAGGTTAGATATTTCTTGGCCGACATGTTGATTTTCCAAGAGATCAAAGATCAGTTGGGGCTACGCCGCCTCAAACGGGCTTATACCGGTGGTGCTGCCCTGGGACCGGATGTATTCCGATTCTTTCATGCCATGGGTGTCAACTTGAAGCAAATTTACGGACAAACCGAAACCAGCGGAATCTCGGTCGTCCATCGGGATGGGGATGTCAAATTCCAAACAGTGGGCACACCCATCCCCGAAACTGAGATCAAGATCGACCAGAATGGCGAAATTTTGGTGCGTTCTCCCGCTGTGATGAAAGGCTACTACCGCAACGATGAGGCCACTGCCGAAACCCTGATCGATGATTGGCTGCATTCAGGCGACGCCGGTTATTTTGACGATGATGGTCACCTGATCGTGATCGATCGTGCCAAAGATGTCATGACCCTCCACGATGGCACCAAGTTTAGCCCCCAGTTCATCGAAAACAAGCTCAAATTCAGCCCCTATGTAAAAGAGGCGGTGGTTTTTGGTGGTGATTGGCCTTTTGTTTCCTCGTTGATCAACATCGACTTTGCTACCGTAGGTAAGTGGGCTGAGAACAACCAGATTGCCTATACCACCTATACTGACTTGGCTCAAAAATCACAGGTTTATGAGTTGGTGCGCAATCACGTTGAGCAGGCTAACGCCGATCTACCCGCCGCGGCCCGTATCCGTCGCTTTGTATTGCTGCATAAAGAACTGGATGCCGACGATGCCGAACTCACCCGCACTCGCAAAGTGCGCCGTCGGCTCGTGACTGAACGTTACGATGACATTATCTCAGCACTTTACAGCCAGAATCCCTATATCGATGTGGAGACCGTAATCACCTACCAGGATGGTCGCACGGCGACATTACAAACTCGATTGCGAATCGAAGAACTCGATAATGGATAAATTGAAAGAGAGAAGATATGGATTTATTCATCCAACTCACACTCACCGGCCTCACGAATGGCGCCATTCTAGCCCTGGCCGCCCTCGGTTTTGTGCTGATTTACAAATCCAGCGATGTGATCAATTTTGCTCAGGGTGAATTCCTGCTTGTCGGTGGATACGTGATCTTCAGCATGGTAGCCCTATATGGGCTGGTCTGGCCGCTTGGTATGCTGATTACCATCTTGGTTGCCATTGCTTTGGGGATCGCGGTAGAGCGATTTGTGCTGCGACCCATGATTGGGGAACCGACTATCTCAGTTATTATGGTGACGATTGGATTAAGCAGTTTGCTCAGGGCGATCGTCAGCACGATTTGGGGCAACCAGCCCAAAGCTTTCCCTCCCTTCATCCCCAGTCACCCGGTCACAATCCTGAATGCGACTGTTGGTGCGGACCGTTTGTGGGCCATCGTAATTGCAGTGATAATGCTGGGTGTTTTCACGGTATTTTTCCGCCGCTCAAAAGAAGGAATCGCGATGAGGGCAGTGGCCGATGACCAGCAGGCTTCCCTCAGCATGGGCATCAGTGTGAAGAAGATCTTTGCCTGGGCTTGGTCGATAGCGGCCATCAGCGCTGCCATTGGCGGGGCGTTAGTCGCTAATATCGTGGGCGTGAGCCAGGAGTTGAGCTACTTTGGACTACGGGTCTTCCCAGTGGTCATTCTGGGAGGCCTTGATTCAATCCCGGGTGCGATCATCGGCGGGGTAGTCATCGGGCTTTTGGAAGCATATACCGGTGGCTATATTGGCCAGGGTTTAAATCAAGTTATCCCCTTCATCGTGTTGATTATCATTCTAATGGTGAGGCCATACGGATTATTTGGCCAGGAGATCATAGAGCGTGTTTAAGTATCAAGTGTTTTGTAATCATGATTTTCGACCTAAAGGAAGTCAAAGCTTGACGATTTAACTTCCCGTAGAGGAGTAATATGCAATCAGGTATTTTTCATACCACTTATCAGTCCGACATGGCTCTGCGTCGCAGTTATGCGCAGAAAATCCGCTTTGCGCTCTTCTTGGCGTTCATGTTGATCTTCCCTTTTGTCGCCAATCGCTATTATCTTACTCTGGCAAACCAGGTAGGGATTGCGACTATCGGCGCGATTGGGCTGAATATCTTGGTTGGCTACACGGGGCAGATCAGTCTTGGGACCGGCGGTTTTATGGCCGTAGGCGCCTATACAGCTGGAATCCTCACAGCCCAAATGGGAATACCGTGGTGGGCTTCCACGATATTGGCTTGTATTGTAACAGCGCTAGTGGGCGCATTCTTTGGGATACCCTCCTTGCGTTTGAAGGGGCTTTATCTTGCCATCGCAACGCTCGCAGCCCAGGTGATTATCTTATGGGTGGTGACACATTGGAATGCCGTGACCGGTGGGGTAGATGCCTTGGTGGTGCCCAATCCTTATTTATTTGGCATACAGATCAACTCCGACTTCAGCTTCTACTGGGTGGTTTGGATTCTGGCAGGTATCACTGCCTTGTTGACAGTAAATTTGTTCCGCACCCATTTTGGGCGAGCTTTTATCGCCATCCGCGACCAGGATATCGCCGCTGAAGTGATGGGCGTAAACTTGTTCCGTTATAAGCTGCTGGCTTTCGCGGTTTCTTCTTTCTTCGTGGGACTGGCTGGGGCTCTGACAGCCCACTATCGCAGCATCGTCACCTGGGAACGGTTTACCATCGAAGTCTCGGTGTTGTATTTAGCCATGATAATCATCGGCGGTTTGGGTTCGGTGAGTGGGTCTTTCTTTGGAGCCACGTTTATGACTCTCTTACCTGCCATCCTCACAAATCTGGGTCGGGCTCTAAAAAACTGGTTTCCCTTTATCGATGCTATCATCCCCTTCATTCAACAGGGAGCTTTCGGGCTGGTCATCATCCTATTTTTGATTTTCGAGCCGGAGGGTTTGAATAGGATTTGGCGCAATATTAAAGACTATTTCCGCTTGTGGCCCTTTAGTTACTAGTAAGAACCGAATATGAACCTCATAAATATGCAACCGAGCCAGATATCCTCAGTCACAACAAGAATAATACAGGAGATCTTTTTGCTGTTGGAGCGGCAGCGAGTGCGAAAGCGTATGTCTCATCGCTTCGTCATGATGGGCGGTTACTGCCCAAATGAATATACCGTTCGCATATCGGAGGTCAGCGGCGGTGTTGTCGCTGAACCAACATCCAACATCATGGACAAATCATATCAGGAGGTGAAGATAAAAGATATTGAAGCAAACCAATACACCTTGAAAGGATCGATACAATACAGCGGAGTGGATGTAGTAGCCCAGCGAATTGGTCCTGGCTGGGAATTACATCTGTCTGGATTGTAGCGATTCAATGAACGGCGTGATCATTTCTCATGCCTGAAAGGTATCTATGCTGGAGAATTTAGAAGACCTTTTTCGTCTTATGGAAATCGTTCAATTATGAGCGTTATTTGAATTCTTCGGATGTAAGCCTATCGAATGAGAAACGACACCAAAAACCCTTTTTATTCTGAAAGGAGGAGAATATCATGTCAAAAAAACTATTTGCAATCCTGATCCTGATAGCTTTAGTGATGACTGCCTGCGGAGGTGGGGGAGCAGGTGAAGAGGAAAATGCTCCTATTAAAGTGGGAGCTATCCACGACCTGACCGGGCCAACCTCAGATGTGGGCACTCCATACGCAGATGGCTTGAAGGGTTTCGTCGAATGGAAGAATGCCAACGGAGGCATTGATGGGCATCCAATCGATTTGATTTCGGCCGACTATGCCTATGCTGTCGACCAGGCTGAGCAGTTGTATACGCAATATGTTCAGGAAGGCGTAGTGGCCTTCATGGGCTGGGGAACTGGTGACACGGAAGCTTTGCGAACCAAGATCGCCACTGATAAGATTCCTTTCATGTCGGCATCCTACTCGGAAAACCTGCTGGATATGGAAGTGGCTCCCTACAATTTCCTGATCGGCACTTCATATTCTGATCAGGCTATCATCGCCCTACGATGGGCTTTGGATGATTGGGCAGCCAGCGGAAACACCGGCGCACCGAGTGTTGCCTTTGTGCATCACGACAGCCCCTTTGGGAACTCCCCCGTGCCGGATGCCGAGGCCTTTGCACAAGCCAATGGGATGAACATCGTTGCTGTCCCCATGCCTGGTGGCGTGACTGATTACGTTGCCGAGTTGGCTCAGATTCAGCAATTTGGAGCCAATTACATCATCATTCACACAGTTTCCAGCCCAGCAGCGGTCTTCGTCAAAGACATTGCCAGCCAGGGCATGGGAGATGACTTCAAGGTAATCAATCTCAATTGGTGCGCTGACGAGATCTTCATCGAATTGGCCGGTGATGCTGCTGAAGGTGTGGTCGGTGCGATCCCCTTCACGCCGCCTAGTTCACCTGTTGAAGGTCATGAAGAACCTGACGAGTGGTTGAAGGAAAGCGGCTCCAGCCTGGAAGAGAAGGGTTTGCACTACTCCCAGGGTTGGTGGACCATGGCCGTTATGACTGAGGGCATCCAACGTGTCTTGAGCGAAGGCAAGGAAGTCACCGGTGAGAATATTCGTGCCGCGCTAGAATCGATCCAGGGTTACGACACAGGTGACGTGACCGCTCCCATTTCATTCTCAGCGGACAGCCACAGAGGTAATAATGCTTTGCAACTGTTCGTAGTCCAAGATGGTCAATGGGCTGAAGTCTCTGACTACATATCGGCGGATCAATAGCTCAGTCATCAATAGCTGAGAAAATAGTCTACCGGTGGTCAGTGGGCTGCATCTTCGTCCGCTGACCACCCACACACTAATCTATTCCTGAATTACCGATCAACAATCACCTGGCAAAAATATGCTTTCACTTAATAATATCGAAGTCATTTACAACGATGTCATCCTCGTCCTTAAGGGCTTGTCAATGGAAGTTCCCGAGGGGAAAATAGTAGGTTTACTCGGTTCCAACGGAGCCGGAAAATCGACCACCCTCAAGGCGATCTCCGGATTACTTAAACCTGAAGATGGCGAAGTCACTGATGGCAACATCGATTTCCTGGATGAGCAAATCCACCACCGGGATGCAGCTGACATTGTTCGTAAAGGCATCTTCCAGGTGATGGAGGGTCGGCGTGTTTTTGAGCATCTAACCACCGAAGAAAACCTGATTACTGGTGGCTACACCCGCTCAGACCGCGGCAATTTGGTCTCAGATATCGAGATGATTTACAGCTATTTCCCTCGCCTCAAAGAGCGTCGCAGTCAGACCGCCGGATATCTATCTGGCGGTGAGCAGCAGATGCTGGCTATCGGGCGCGCCTTGATGGCCCGGCCCAAACTGATGATGCTCGATGAACCCTCCTTGGGTCTGGCCCCCCTGCTGGTTCAAGAGATCTTCGAAATCATCATGCGTATCAACACCGAACAGGATACAACCATTCTCTTGGTGGAGCAAAATGCCAACCTGACCCTGGGGGTAGCCGACTACGTTTACATTATGGAAAACGGGCGCATCGTGCTCGATGGTTATCCAGATGATCTGCGCCAGAACGCAGATGTGCGCGAGTTCTACCTTGGACTCACCGAGGTTGGACAGCGCAAATCATACAGGGATGTAAAACACTACAAACGGCGCAAACGCTGGCTCTCATGAGAATTTCGATCATTCGAATGATATTTACCAGATGCGGAGCGACAAATGAGGCATGATCTTCAATCAATTGTCTTGAATCTTTATCATAATGCCCCAGGATTTGCCAGCAGGCTCCAGAGTGCCGGCCTGGATCCAGAGAAGATTCGTAGCATTGAAGATCTGACCCCCCTTCCAGTCATCCGAAAAGATGATCTCGCCGAGTTCCAGGCTGCTGCGCCGGCTTTTGGCGGATTCCTGGCCTGCCCAGTGGGTGATCTCAAGCGTATCTTCCAGTCTCCTGGACCAATCTATGATCCCGAGTCGCGCGTTAATGATTATTGGCGCTGGGAGAGCGCCCTGCGAGCTGCGGGTTTCAATGCCGGCGATGTTGTCCTGAATGCTTTTGGCTACCATCTGACCCCTGCTGGGGCTATGTTCGAGGAGGGGCTGTGGGCCGTTGGATGCGCGGTGATCCCTGGGGGGGTGGGTAACCAGGAACAGCAAATCCAACTGCTCCACGATTTGAATGTGACGGGCTACGTCGGGTTGCCATCCTATCTTAAAGCTTTGCTCAATAGGGCTGAAGAGATGGGGTTAACCCTCAACCTGGAGAAGGCCTTCGTCACCGCTGAACCATTACCCCCTTCACTACGGGCAGAACTCAACCAGCACGGTGTCATTGTCCGCCAGGGGTACGGCACCGCCGAATGCGGTAACCTGGGGTACGAATGTGAACTTGAAAACGGCTGGCACCTCCCGGAAGATGCTCTCATCCAGGTTTGCGATATCAACTCCGGGCAGCCCAATCCTCCCGGTGAAACTGGCGAGATTGTGGTGACTTTGTATAATCCCGATTATGCCCTGGTGCGTTTCGGAACAGGCGATCTTTCGGCATTTGATCCGGAACCATGCTCCTGTGGGCGAAAGACCGCCCGGCTGATGGGCTGGCAGGGTCGAATTGGCGATGCCGTCAAAGTTCGCGGCATGTTCTTGCACCCTCGCCAGCTGGACGATTTGATGAATCGCTTTCCGGATGTTGTACGCTGGCAGGTCCAAATTTCCCGCCAGGAACACAAAGATCACCTCACTCTGCGTGTGATACCTGCCCCCGAATGCGACACGGCCACGCTCCCGGATCGTCTGGCCCAGACAGCCCAAGAAGTCATCAAATTCCATCTCGCCGTCGAACTCTTGCCGGATGATTCCCTCCCAGATTCAGCCCCCCGAATCGAAGATACCCGCAGGTGGGACTAATCCAAATTTCCATATTCTCCTCACCTCAATCAGAAGATTCGTGTGTCAAAACCCCTGCAGCAGTTGTTCAATGCCATTCGGTAAGCGATGAA
>JBFFIU010000147.1:0-8557 GCA_041556275.1 Anaerolineales bacterium
ATCTTCGCTGAATTCTGCCGTGATCTCCGTCCCGATGATCACGCTGGTAACAGCCTGCGTGCCGGTGTTGTAGGAGATCACTTCCCAGGAAGTATCCGCCAGTTCTTGATAAACAGCCTGGTATCTGGCCAGGGGGTTACCGTCGGTATCGAACAAGGTCAGTTCGTTATCCACGATCTCGGAGGTCACCGCAGCGCCCAGCGCCTCGAGGTAAACCCTTTCCTGCTCCATTACCGGATCAGGGCAGGCCATCAACGTCCCGATCATCTCTTCGCCAAGCTTGATCCGATTTCCATCCACAGTGTATGTCGTGCTGTAGCTGTTGCAGCCAGAAGTGCCGCCCACTCTGCCTTCCTCGTCAAATTCGGCGGTGATTTGCGTATTGGGTATCGGAGGTTCACCTTCCAGTTCAATGAGCAGCCAGGGTATTTCAGTCAACCTCATGTTCGAATTTCTCGACCCACAAGCAGATAAAGTCAGCATTCCCAGGATTACAAAAGGTAATAATAAGAATATCACTTCTTTTTTCTCCTCCTCAGCATTTGCATCAATTGATGCTTTTTCGAATCTTTTATGCCTGGAGTCTTTAGGGGATTTTTGCACTACGAGTGATTGATCTTATTAACAAATCTTTTGTTCATATCTATACGGCTGAAACCATGATCATTGAGATTACAAAATCGTGTTTCAATGATTTCAGATGGATTGAACGCAGTTGAGATTGGATGAATTATAACAAAGGTGAGTATAAGCAGGAAAAATGAAAGTGTAATTCATCTAAATTGACTTTTTAAGACTACCAGACAATTGTTAAAATATAATAAAATCGTGCCCATTTGTCACATTTTAACCTCGATCGGTGTTTTAATATAATGAGTACCCAATAATAATTTAGATTTGCTCAAAACTTAAGGAGCATTCAGTGAATAAAAGAAATATTTGGATATTGATCGGGGTAGTTGTATTTATCGCTGCGCTGGTGAGTGGTTTCATACTCATGCAGCCCACAGCTGAAGAGATTTTGACCCAAACTATCGACTCCATGAAATCGATCGACAGTGCACATGCAATAGTTGACCTTCGGGTAGATACTCCCGAAAAAGATGCTTCTGCTACTGTCGAGGTTTGGGGACATCAGACTGATGAAGGACCAGGAGCTTTTCGAATGCAGGTCTTAGACACCAGCGAAAGTAAAGCTGTCGATGCCCTGGTGGTGAGTGATGGAGAGACCTTGTGGGCATATTCCCCGACAGAGGGGAAAGTATTCATGGGCACTGCTGAAGAAGCGAAAAACATGCTCGCAGAAAAACATGGCGAGTATGCTGAATTCGACAGGGATGATTTCGAAAAACCCGAGAGTGCAGAGCAAGCCGTACAGATGTTGCTGGAATATTTCACATTGGATTATTTGGGCACAGAAGAGATCGCTGGCGAATCTATCTATCTTCTCGAATTAATACCTATCCCAGATCAGATGCCGGCCGAATACGCAGCTGTGGGTGGAAACCTTCATCTGTGGATCGATCAAGCCCGGGATGTACCCTTGGTGTTCGAATATACAGGTGGCAGTTTTGGTGAATTTAGCATCACGGTTTCAGACCTGGATCTTAACCTTGATTTAAATGATGATCTGTTCACATTCGCAATCCCTGCTGATGCCGAAGTGCTGAATTTTGCTGATTTAACACCTAAATCGCTTTCCCTGGATGAAGCAGCAGCTACAGCTGAATTTGAGCTCCTTGCTCCTAATGAGACTCCACAAGGTGCAACTCTGGTTGATGTGCTTGATGTGCGCGGTACGATCGTCCAGCGCTTCACTTTACCAGCAGGTGGTTCGTTCACGGTCGCACAGGGAATGTCTGACGAAACAGCCCAGCCACCCACAGAAGCCCAGGTCATTGAAGTGCGCGGCGTTGAAGGGACCCTATATGTCTCCGAAGATGGCGACAAGGTCCTGCTCAGTTGGTCTGAAGGCGATTTGTTCTACTATATCGCCGGGGACATCACCGCCGATAAAGCGTTAACCATCGCAGAGTCTCTGAGGTAAATGGCAGCCGCGATCCAATTAATTGATATCTGTCGCCAATACCAGCTTGGCAGCACAGATGTAAATGCACTCCAAGATATCAACCTAGAAATTGACTTGGGCGAATTCGTCGCCCTGGTCGGTCCATCTGGATCTGGGAAATCTACCTTACTCAATTTGCTGGGAGGTCTGGATAGACCCACTAGCGGCGAGATCCATGTCCAAGGATTGGCATTACAGGACGCCAAAGAAAACCAACTCACCGCTCACCGTCGTCACAACGTCGGCTTTATCTTCCAAACTTTCAATTTAATCCCGACCCTGACCGCCTTAGAAAACGTCGCCCTGCCCCTCATGCTCAGCGGAGAGGCTTCACAGGCGCGGACTGAACGCGCCCGAGAGTTGCTAAAACGTGTCGGCTTAGAACACCGTTTAAATCACCGCCCGACTGAAATGTCCGGCGGCGAACAGCAAAGGGCAGCGATTGCGCGTGCCCTGGTCAATAATCCAAATCTGGTCTTGGCTGACGAGCCAACCGGCAACCTGGATTCATCCACTGGGGCGGAAGTCATGCGCCTCTTGCAGGAGCTCAACGCAGAACGAGGCGTCACCCTGATTATCGTCACCCACGATCCAGAAATCGCCGCCTATGCCGATCGCATCGTCCACCTGCGTGATGGACAGGTGGTAGACATCGAAATAAAAGAAGGCAAGTCTCCGGAATCCAAAGTTGCTAGCCTGCCCGATTCACAATCCGGCTTGGTACTCAAAGGTGGCATTTCTTTTAAAGATCTCACCCGAACGGCTCTGGATAACCTCAGTAGGCGACCAGTGCGCAATATCTTAACCGCGGCCGGGGTACTGATCGGGATCATCACCCTGGTAGCGATGGTCTCCTTCGGGGTCGGCGTGCAAAACGAGGTCAACCGAAATTTCGAAGCCTTGGGGTTGGAAAATGTTTTCGTATCACCCTCATTTCCCGAGAATGAAAACCCCTTCGATCCTTTTGGCCTCTCACAACCGGATCAACCGCTCACACCAGAGCTCGCCGCTCAATTCGAAGCCATGCCTGAAGTTCAATCTGTCACTCCCATGCTGAATCTACCTGGGAATATTGAGATCAGCCTTTCCTATGAAGATATCTCCCTCCCGGTGAGATTAACCGGTGGATTTGAAGATAACGGTCCAGGTGGCCCGGACTTCCTTACCCCTCCAGAGATGCTGGCTGGAATCCCCCTTGGCGAAGGAGATACGCAGGGCTTGGTGATGAAAGATGGCCTTGCCGATCAGCTCCTTGAGGGAACCTCGTTCGGCTACCAAGACATGGTTGGTCAAACGGTCATCCTGACGGTGCGCTTGCCGCGCGGGGAAACCAAGGAGTTCACCACAACCATATCTGGTGTACGAGAGGCAAGAGGTTCACGCAGCGTGGACCTCGGGATCGTCGAGCGCACGGAGATCAAAGCCTGGTGGTTTGGCAGGCCAGACACCTTACAGACGGATGGCTATGATATGTTGATCGTTCGAGCCACAGATGAGAGTTCCGTTCCTCTCATCCTAGAGACTGCACAAAGCATGAACCTGGAAGCGCAGTCATTAGCCACCATCCTTGAACTCGCCAACCGTGTGCTGGCCATTTTGCAGGCGCTACTCGGTTCGGTCGGAGCGCTGGCTTTGTTGGTTGCCACGCTCGGAGTTGCCAACACGATGATGATGGCCATCTACGAACGCACGCGCGAGATCGGCATCCTCAAAGCGGTCGGAGCCACCAACCAGGAAGTGCGCCGCTTGTTCACCGCCGACGCGGTTCTGTTAGGGTTGATCGGTGGGGTTGTCGGGGTCATCCTGGGAACGCTACTGGGGCGATTGGTCGATTGGGCTGGGCACCAGTATCTTGCATCTGAGGGCGTGACGGGCATCGGCCAGATGTCCATCGTGCCGCCCTGGCTGGCGATTGGAGCGCTTGTGTTCGCCGGTTTCATCGGCGTATTGGGGGGTATTTACCCGGCTACGCGCGCCGCCCGCCTCGATCCTGTAGAAGCATTACGACACGAGTAATAGAAGCGCTCACCTCATTCCCCCTGATCACATTTCGATCATATAATTGAATACGGTGTAAAAATACTGCGAAACCACCACTTTGTTATGGTGGATATTAGATTCGCTTTTATGCAGACCATCACCTAAACCTGATATCTAATAGCCAATATCTAGTATCTGAATATAGGTATAGCCGATCAATTCAATCCGATCATATAATTAATAGGAAAGGTACTTTATGTCAGCATCCAGTGAGCACATCTCAAACCGCAGGCTTCGCACACCCCGCGCGGCTGCAATTGCTGGCATCCTTTTTGCGGTATTAATGTTGACCAGCCATACGCTAATTCATCTCACCATCCCCCCTGAAGCAAGAGCTACCAGCGATTGGTTGGCAGAGGGAGCCGGAACCCTTTCATTTGCATTGAGCTTGTTGCCGTTTGCTGGAATAGCTTTCTTATGGTTTATGGGCGTGATCCGCGATCGAATCGGCCTCCTGGAAGACCAATTTTTCTCAACCTTGTTCTTCGGCAGCGGCATATTGTATCTGGCGATGGTCTTCACTTCATCGGCCTTGGCTGGAGGCCTACTGGCAGAGTATGCGTTCGATCCTGATTTGATATTTTCCAGTGGCCTGTACACTTTCATCCAGTCAGCCATCTATAAGTTCAGCAATGTGTTTGCCATCCGCATGGCTGGTATGCACATGATCGTATTGGGTACCATCTGGATACGCACCGCGGTGATGCCGCGCTGGTTGGCACTTATCACCTATATCCTGGCTCTAGTGCTGCTGGTCACCATTACCTTTCTTCCCTGGGTGAACCTGGTATTCCCCAGCTGGGTGTTCCTCATTAGCGTCTATATCCTGGTGCTCAACTATCGCTACCAGCAGGAATTGTCAACGCAAGATGGAATGACTGCCAGGGAATAGCGACAAACCCTCTTCTCATAAATACAAACAACATTTGCTTGAATCCGGGTTCATCGAAACCATTTGAATAGAAACAAAGGAGACTCTTATGACAGAAGTTTTAGCAACGCTGGCCCAATTATCTGTGCTGGTCTTCGTGATCGGCAGCATGTTTAGTTTGGGATTAAGCCTGACCATGAAACAGATCATCGATCCACTCAGGAATGCCCGCATGGTCATTCTGGCTCTGGTGGCCAATTTTGTTTTGGTGCCCATCCTGGCTTACTTGCTTGCACTGCTCTTCAATCTAGACGAATCGCTGCGCATCGGCTTAATACTGCTCTCAACAGCTGCAGGGGCGCCATTCTTACCCAAGCTGGTCGATGTGGCCAAGGGTAATATCGCCTTCTCGGTTGGCCTGATGGTCCTGTTGATGATCGTGACCATCATCTACCTGCCGCTTGTGCTGCCTCTGCTGCTAGGTGATGTACAGGTCAATCCCTGGGATATCGCCCAATCGCTGATCGTCATGATGCTCATCCCCCTGGCGGTCGGCCTCTTCATCAAGGCACGTTACGAAGATGCTGCTGATAAAATCCAACCCACCTTTGGCATGGCCTCCAATATCGCTCTCCTAACGCTGACCGTATTAGGATTGGTGCTCAATTTCAGCGGTATGATCGCCTTGGTCGGTACTTTCGGTATTCTGGCCGGTGTTATTTTCATCCTGGCTTCACTTGTAATCGGTTACATATTGGGAGGCTCAGATAAAAGTGTTTTGGGCTTGGGCACTGCCCAGCGCAACATCTCTGCCGCCTTGGTGGTCGCGGCTCAGAATTTCAGCGTGGATGTGATCACATACCTGATGGTACTCGCCATCATTGGCTTAATCGTTCTCATGCCAGCCGCGGGAGAGTTGGGCAAACGTATGCAACCAGCCCAGTCGGCGGAATAATTCGCACTTTATCATGAACGCTGATCCAGAGACTCACAATATACCTGGTGCACCAGATAGCCAGGAGAACCGAGCAAATCGATGGCTGATCCTGGCCATCACCATCCTTGCCTTTCTCATGGTGGCGGTTATCACTTACGCGATCTTGGCTTCTGCCGGCGTCTTCGAAAGACAAAGTGCCAGCAGTGCGTTCATCACTATCACCGATCCTTTCCAGGGGACTGTTTTAGATACCACTTCCTCAATTTCGGTTACTGGACAGGCGGGGGGATTGTTCGAAGGTAGCTTGGTGATCCAAGCGCTGAACGCCGCGGGAAACGTGCTGGTCCAGCAGCCCACGATCATCGACTCCCCTGAAGCTGGCACAGGGGGTGAAGGGTCTTGGGCTGTTGATCTGCCGATCGCTGCTCCACCAGGAACGCAGGGTCGCATCTTGGCTTTTTCAACCTCACCGGCTGATGGCTCCACGATCGCCTCTGACGAGGTTGAGGTGGTCTTTGGACGCCCACCTCCAGCTGCCGATCAGATCGATCTCCGAGATCACCTATGGGTTTTGGATGCATTGAATGGACGCACATTGATAGATGACACACACATCATTTTGGATTTCCAGGATTTCCTGGCGGAAGGCACCGGCGGATGTAACCTTTACACCACCAGTTATGAGAGCAATGTATCGAACTTGAATTTCGGTCTGGTGACCTCCACTGCCAAGGATTGTGAGGCTCCCCCAGGGATCATGGCCCAGGAAAAGGCTTACTTCGATGCGCTTGAAGGGGTGGCATCTTACGCTCTCGCTTTTCAAGGATTGAACTTGTTTGACGGTACCGGGATGCTAAACCTGGTCTTCGATGCGGCTGTCGTCGGTCGAGTCGTCGCCCTCGAAGGCAGGATGCTGCCTGAAGGGGCTGTAGTGTACGTCCAGCTGAGCGATGTGTCCTTGGCCGATGCAGAACCAAATCCCCTCGCTGAGCAGGTTATCATGGATGTCATAGATTTCCCGGTTCCTTTCACAATCACCTACGATCCGCAGGAGATCAGGGAGGACAGCTCGTATGCCATTCAGGTCCGCATCGAGGACAGTTCTGGATCTTTATACTTCAGCAATACATCTACCAATTTTGTCGTCACCAGTGGAAATCCCTCTCAGCTTGATGTGATCGTTGATGCTGTTCAATGAAAATGTCATCTATTAAAGAAACCAACAAACATAAGTTCATCAAGGTGGTTCAACAATGAATTTTGAAAATATTGACTTTTATCTCGTTATTGATTTATTCATTCTCTTACTGATCGGTATGGGGCCGAAAATTGCTCTGGTTCCATTTTTGGATTTGACCAAGGGGATGGATGGGGATACCCAGCGCAAGGTGGCCCGGGGCATGGTGCGAACAGCTGTAACCTGGGCGCTGATCCTGGTGTTGTTGGGTTGGTTTTTAATGCGCTTGCTGCACTTCTCACCGGGCGCGGCCAATGTTGCCGGTGGTATCGTGCTGCTGCTGCTGGCCTTGCATATGTTGGTCAGCCCAGGCAAGGAAGACCACCACGAAAAAGCTAGCGGCCGAGATGCCATGAAGATGGCGCTGTACCCACTGGCAGTGCCTTATCTGCTCAACCCGGCAGGGATCGCCGTGCTGGTGATCGCCTCCGGCGACATCGCAGCGCTGACCAGTGTCAGTACCATTGTTGTTGGTATGGTCATCCTGATCGCTCTCGTCCTGATCATGGGCCTGCTCGACTTGGTGGTCTTCACCAATCTGGACAGGCTCTCTAAGTATCTCGACCCGCACCGTCTGGCGGTGACTGAAGCGGTGTTCGGTGTCTTGCTGGCGGCCTTAGCCGTGCAGCTCATGGTGGATGGGCTGCATGACCTGGGTATTGTTTCACTTCTAAATGGCCATTAGAGGAAATACTTCAACCTAAAGATTTTATATACCCCTTCATGAATTTTCCGGTCGCTGGAAATTCTCAGCGACCGGTTTAAACTTGATCTCCCCACTATTATCTTTTCCAATGCCAGCCAATTTACCTGACACTTTAACAACAGAATAGATAATCCCCAGAGAAACTCTGTGTAAATAAGTTCTTACCACAGAATTTCTCTGAACAGTAGGCAGGTTACTTATGTAGCTAATAAACTAGCGCAGTACGCTTATTAAGGTGTGATGTCCGCGCACACTACAAAGACTTTGATATTCTGGACTCCGTTGGTGTCGTTATTGACTACGACATTCCAGCCCACGGTTAGCCCAAGCTGATACGGATGAGATACCACTACCCAAACATTTTTGTTCGTGGAGCTGATTTCATGACCACCGCCTGTAACCAAATCACCTGTATTGCAATCGGCTGTTAAAGCGCTTTCGGAAAAGGCAGGGATATTGTTTTTTATCGTTGTCACGGTATAAAATGTGAGGACACCGGACGGCCCTTGTGGACCTTCAGGTCCTTGAGGCCCTTCAGGACCAGCTGGACCAATGGGACCTTGGGGTCCTGTTGGACCCTGAGGTCCTTCAGGTCCCTGAGGTCCTTCGGGACCAGCCGGGCCAGTGGGACCTTGTGGTCCTGTTTGACCCTGAGGTCCTTCAAGCCCTTGAGGTCCTTCAGGTCCCTGAGGTCCTTC
>JBFFIU010000148.1:0-8552 GCA_041556275.1 Anaerolineales bacterium
AGTTGCTCGCTCCAAGCGACTATTTTGATTTCATGAGCTACTGCCATAATGTGTGGACTTCGGATTACACCTACTGGAATATCTTCCAATTCCGGGATGCTCAGCTCTCCAGGGGGAGTAGCACAACTTTTGATGGTCAGGCCATGTACATACGCGGGATGCTCTCACCAGAGGATCAGGTGACATTGCTGCCGGTTTATCGACAAACTGTGCGTACTAGTGTGCCGGATGAAGGACCATTTATAGTAGATTTGCTGGATGACGCTGGGCAAGTTCTAGGGACGCACAATTTCAATATGTTGGATATTGCAGATGCAGCGGGTCATCGTCATTTTGGATTCTTTGTGCCTTCATCGCCGGAGACTGTTGGCATACGTTTGCGTGAAGGAGACAGAATTTTGATTGAGAAATCCACACAACCCAGCTTCAGTCTCCAAAAGTCAGCTCAAGATTTAGTGGTCTTGGATTCTGTGGGGGATCGAACTTTGGTTAGTTGGCCAGAAGTGTCACATCCCGACGAGCCTGTGTATTACCGCCTGCGTCTCTCGAAGGATGGTGGTCTCAGCTGGCAGGTTTTGGCTTTGGATTGGCGGGATAGCTCATTGCTGCTCCCGGAGATATCTGCGGTTGAGCGAAACCGATCACTTTTGGAGATACAGGCCAGCGATGGCATTCATACCAGCACCCAAATCTACCCTCTTCGCTTGGATCGATAATTCCACTCCATCTCGGATCTGCAGACTTACATTGTCCCCATCCTCATTCAATTTGCACCTGATCTTAGTGCAAAATCAAATTACGGGATTCAACTTCATCGTAGACACATCCCGGTTTTCTCTTGTGTTCAATAACTCTTTTTTGCTCTCATCCGCGAGCTTGCGCAGATGGTCGCTCTCTGTTTCGAGGTCTATCTGAGCGGATTAACAGGCTGCTACCAACAGAATTGGGAATAAATGTGTCGTTGCCTGGAGTGAAATCGGGAGTCTGCTATTCACGGTAATGGCAACCCAGGCTGGTCTTGTTCTCCCAGGCCGCTGAAGCTACGATCACGGCGCAGCGTACGGCGTTGCGCAGGCTGATCAATCCTTCGGTCACCCGGCTGACCCGGTAAAAGCGCTCGATCTCCATCTCCAGCTGGCGTAACTCTCGTAATGCCCGGTCGAGGCGGTTTGTGGTGCGCACCAGACCGACATAATTCCACATGATGTGCTGAATCACGCTCAGGTCCTGAGCGATTAATGCCGGGTCAGGAAGTTGCAGGCCAGCGGCTTCCCAGGGTGGAATGACTTCTGCGTTTGGAGATGGGTCGCTCGCCAGATGCTCGAGGATATGTCCAGCAGATCGCCAGCCCCAGACCAGCCCTTCCAGCAGGGAGGTGCTGGCTAACCGGTTGGCGCCATGCACGCCGGTGCAGGATACTTCTCCAACTGCGTACAGACGATCGATCGTTGTCAAACCCCAATCATCTACCCAGATCCCACCACAGGAGTAATGCGCCGCGGGTGCAACCGGGACGAGATCATGAGCAGGATCGATGCCGTATTCCTGGCAGGACTGGATAATATTGGGGAAATGGGTCTGGATCCTTTCATCCGGGATGTAAGAGCGCAGGTCCAGGTAAACGTTCGGGATCCCATGAACGAGCATCTCATGGTGAATGCTGCGCGCTACCAGGTCACGCGGTGCCAGATCTTTCCATTCACGGTCATATTTTTGCATAAATGGCTGCCCATTGGCATGCACCAGGCGGGCGCCATCGCCACGTACCGCCTCCGAGATCAGAAAACGGGGCGCGTTGCGGTGATAAAAAGTAGTGGGGTGGAATTGGATGAACTCGGCGTTGATGACGCGTGCCCCGGCACGATAGGCCATGGCTAACCCATCGCCGCGCGCCCCGGTCGGGTTGGTTGTATGCAGGAAAATTTGCCCAAGACCACCTGTAGCTAATACAGTCCGCTTGGCTAAAGCTCGCCGAACAACTCCTTCAACCTGGTCAAGTAAATAGGCACCCACGCAGCTCTGTGGATCGTAAACCGCCAACCGATTGCGCGCATGGTGGGCTGGTGTTAGCAAATCTATGGCTGTGTGACCGGTCAGCAGGCGGATATTTTCCTGGCGAGCGACAGCATCCAATAAAGCGGTTTGGATGGCATGCCCGGTGGCGTCTGTTTTGTGGATGATGCGAGGAAGCGAGTGCCCGCCCTCTAAAACCAGGGCGGGTGTCCCATCCGCTTCCTGGTCGAAGGGGACTTGTAGTTCATCCAGCAGCAATTCCTTAACCAGCTCGGGACCCTGCGATGCCAGGATGTCGACTGCGCGGGGATTACAGTGATTGGCGCCGGCATGGTGGATATCTTGTGCCAGGCGTCGCGGTGAATCGTCAATTCCTCGATAAACAATCCCCCCCTGCGCATAGTCTGTGTTGGTTTCAGCTGCCCTTTCCGCCCGCGTTACCAGGGTCACCTGAGCGCCGGATTTTGCCAATCTTAGAGCTGCTGTCGCACCAGCGATGCCGGTGCCCAATACCAGCACATCGGTCTGGATAAGGTTGCTCATTGAATAACTGATCCAATATTAGACTGGAATCCCAAAATAAAACTCTCTAGGTCCGTTTACTCAATCTTTTTTCCCTATCCCGCCGATGGCGATCATTCGCTCTACAGATCGTAGCGCCCGTTGGCGGGTCTCCTTTGGGACATCGATGATGTATTGGGTGCGTTGCAAGCCAAGTAACGTCTCCTCCAGGGTGATCTCATTCATGTGCGGGCAGCGTACCGAGCACAGACGGAGCATCTCCTTATCAGGATTAGCGCCGGCGATATTATCGCCCATACTGCACTCGGTCAGCAGCAGGTAGCGGGGTGCCTGGGTTTGTTCGACGTATCTCATCATTGCGGTCGTGCTACCCGAATAATCGGAGGCAGCCACCACCTCTGGACTGCACTCAGGGTGCGCTAGGATGACCACATCGGGGAATTGCTGTCGCACGGATTGGATATCTTCGACGGTAAATTTGTCATGCACCTCACAGCGACCATGCCAGCCGATCATTTCGTAGTGTAAATTTTCGTATTTAGCCTGGGGTTGCTGTGTCGGGAAAATGATCTCCTTGCCGCTATCGCGGGCGACGTTTTGCGCCAGGTATTCGTCCGGCAGAAAGATCACCACTTCGCTGTCTAAAGACTCGACCACCGCCTGCGCGTTAGATGAGGTGCAACAGATGTCGCTCTCAGCCTTGACATCGGCGTAGGTATTGACATAAGTAACAACCGGAACATCCGGGAAGCGCTCCTTGAGCTGGCGGACATCCTCGGCGGTGATGCTGGCTGCCAACGAGCAACCTGCTTTCTTAGCGGGTAAAAGCACCGTTTTGGCAGGGTTCAGGATCTTGGCGGTCTCAGCCATGAAGCGTACCCCGCAAAAGACGATGATATCTCGTTCGGTTTGGGCGGCTTTGCGGCTCAATTCCAACGAGTCGCCCACATAATCCGGGATGGAGTGGAATAAGGCTGGCTCCATATAATTATGACCCAGGATGACCGCGTTTCGTTCGGCCTTGATACGGTTGATTTCTGCCGCCAGATCAGCTTTGTAGCGTAACTCAACATCGGGTACCACATCGTGCAGCCTGGCACTCAACCCGGCGTACATTTCTTTTGCGTCCGTAACATTCGATAATGTTTCAGTCATTGATTTCTTACCTCATGTTTTATCAATCCATAGGCTGATATCCAGGGCCTGGACTGAGTGGGTTAATGCCCCAACCGAGATGAAATCCACACCAGTACGCGCGATTTCAGCCACGTTCTCTAAGGTGATACCGCCCGAAGCCTCGAGCGGCACCCGTCCGGCCGTCATCGCCACAGCCTCTCGTAACTGGTATGCGGGCATATTGTCGAGCAGGATGCGGTCGACGTCTAGCTGTAGCACCTGGCGGAGCTGGTCCAGATCGCGCACCTCGATTTCGACCAGGCGTTGCTTGGGGTCACCTTCCCGAATTCGCGCAACCGTTTCTGCCAGATTGCCTCCCACCGCGGCGATATGGTTGTTTTTGATTAGCACCATATCGTACAAGCCGGCGCGATGATTTTGTCCGCCGCCCAGGCGTACCGCCAGCTTGTCCAGGGCGCGCAAGCCGGGCGCGGTCTTGCGAGTGTCGAGGATCACCGCCTGGGTGCCGCGCACCGCTTCCACATAGCGCCGGGTTTGGGTGGCAATCCCCGATATACGTTGGAGCAGGTTGAGCGCTGTGCGCTCACCCGTCAGTAGTGCCCGCCCGGGACCGGACACCCGCGCCAACTCTTGCATCGGTTTGACCGCTTTGCCATCCATGACCAGGATCTCGAACTGGACCCGTTCGTCCAGTTGGGCGAATACCAGGCTGGCAATTTCCAAACCGGCGATCACGCCCGGCGCCCGTGCAATCAAGCGCCCGCTGAGCCATAGCTCGGTGGGCACGGTGCACTCGGTCGTCACGTCGCCGCTGCCGATGTCCTCCTCCAAGGCGCGACGCACTATGGCAGTGATCTCAGCTTCAATCGCACGATACATCATCTTCAAACACCTTCTTGCCGAGTTTGATTATAACTTGTAATTAAGTACAGGAAGGGTTCTACCTCTGCGTTTGCTCTGAGTATGCTCGATATTTGGTTACTTTAAAATGAAGAGTTGCTTCTTACGAATCCAGGCGATTAAACCCCAACTCGGGACCGATGCTTCGCATCGCCTGGATGACGTTGCCCACGTGTTCCCATAACTCCACCCCGAATTCCTGCGCGGCTTGAGCGATCTCCTCCCGGTTGGCACCTGCCGCGAAAGAGCGATCCTTCCATTTTTTCTTGACCGATTTCACTTTCAGGTCATCCAGCGAACGCGATGGGCGAACGAGCGCCACGGCGACGATTAACCCGGTGATCTCATCACACGCATATAGTGCTTTCTCCATGCGGGTCTGACGTGGTACTCCGGTGTGATCGGCATGGCTTTGGATCGCCCTGATGATCTCCTCCGGCACATCGTTCTCCTTTAGGATCGGTACACCTGCCTGGGGGTGCTGCTCCAGGGTGGGATGGATCTCCCAGTCGAAATCGTGGAGCAATCCAGTCATCCCCCATGTTTGCTCATCTTCGCCGTAAATTTTTGCATAAAACTGCATTGCTGCTTCGACCGCCAGCATGTGCCGCACTAGGTTTTCGTTGCTGACATACTGTTCAACGATGTCAAGCGCCTCCTGTCGGTTCATTGTGCCTCCCTGGGGAAGATCGGTTCCGGTTGCCCCAAGATGGGTTCTGGGCGGGTTACGTGCACCTCCCATAATGCGACGATGGTAGCCACTGTTTCTCGCAGATTCCAGAAGGATTGGGCTGAACGGCGGTATTGGCGCATATCGGCCGCCACCCCGGTGACCGAGACGCCCATCTGGTTGCATGTGTACAGTGCACGCGGCAGGTGAAAAGCTTGCGTAACTAGGATGGCCGAATCGATCTCGAATATATGGCGGGCGCGGTAGCAGGTGTCGTATGTGCGCCGTCCGGCGTAATCCAGGATGATGTCTTCGTCTGGGATCCCCAGCCGCAGGGCGTAATCTCGCATCGAGCCTGGTTCACTGTATCCAGAAGAAGTGATAGAACCGCTCATCAGCAGCTTTTCCACTTTGCCGTTGAAATAGAGATCTGCCGCGGTAGTAATGCGGTCCCTCAGCACTGGTGAAGGGGTTCCATCGCGCCAGAGTCCGGCGCCGAACACAATGGCAACTTGTCCTGATGGTGCTTCTTGGGGGTTAAACAGCCATGATTGAGTAGACCAGCGGGTGATCAAGCGCGGTAACACTGCGGTGATCACAATAATCAACAGCAGCAGGAAAAATAAACCTAACGTCATTTTGGTAGCTCGCATAAACACGGGCGAATTTTACCACGCCTGGAAATACAAACGGGAACAGCTATGCATTCATGCTGCTCCCGGGGAAATCTTAAGCAGTGATGTTTATTTATTCCCCTAGACAAACCTCGCTCGTATCTCGGAACTGACGTAATCAAGTATGGATACAGTGATGGCGATCAACCACACAGCCAATCCTGCTGCTTCGTATTGGAATTGGCGGATCCACTGGATCAGGATAAAGCCGATTCCGCCGCCGCCGACTAAGCCGATCACCGTTGACAGGCGCACGTTGATATCCCAGCGATAAATGGTGAAAGAAATAAAAGGCGGTAATACTTGGGGGATGACTGCATAGATGATCGTCTGCAGGCGATTTCCGCCGGTGGCTTGGATCGCTTCCAGTGGTCCAGGATCGATGCTCTCGATCGACTCGGAATACAATTTCCCCAAGGCGGCGATGGTGTGCAAGGTTAAGGCGATCGTCCCGGCGAAGGGTCCTGGTCCGACCCAGATAATGCCGACCAAAGCCCAGATTAGCGGCTCAATGGCGCGCACGATGTTCATAATTGTGCGCACGATGGCATATATGATCATGCCGATCCTGATTTCACCAAAGTAATTCATGCGGTAAGCATAGATCATGCTCAGCGCACCGAATAGAATCGCTCCAAAAACTGCGTAGCGTGTCTCAGTAAGCGCGGCGATCTCGTCTGGTAAAACTATCCCCCGGATAGCTCTGCTGAAGAATATGCCCACTGCATAACCGACTGCGCCACCTATAACGCCAAACAGTAAAGCCGTAAGCAGCCGGCTTAAAAGGGCAGGGGCACGTTCCCCCATTTTAGTTAATCCCCACGAGCCTATCCGCCAGCCAAGCAGCCCCAGACCAAACACCAGGATAGAAGCGATGATCGCGATCAGGATTGGGCTGTTCTCAAGTCCTCCCAATTGAGCGCTGATCTGCCTTGTGGCAACGTAGGCTAACAAAAGTCCCGCAACCATGACCAATAAACCACCGGTGATCGCAGCCAGGGTGGTGACGATATTCGCCATTAAATTGCGAGCGGCCAAAAAGCTGAGTGGAACGGCGAAAATGATCCCAAAAAACGTGGCCATAAGACCCAGCATGATGGTCTCTAACATACCCACCAGGGCCAGCTTCATCTCGCGGCTCAGCTGCCAGGTGAATACCACCGCGCTTTCCTCCCGGATGATCACAGTATGGATTTGTGCGCCAATGGCAGTATCGGGCACTATCGCTTGCGGGATATTGAGCTGGGTGATGAACTCACCACTTTCATCAATGGCGATGAGCGTATCCCCGACTCCGCGCGGGCGGAAAGGATTGCCGATTGGGTTTTCCCAAAAAATCTCCACTTCAGATCCAGGGGTAAACCCACCGCCAGAAATAGTCAATTCGGTCCCCAGAGTGAGATCCCCGCTCAGATCCATCACGGTTAAGGCACCGCAGGTTGGGGTAACAATCACCCATGATTCACCGGGTATGGGTTCATTTTCCGGCGGGCCAGCCTCCCCTGCTGGGCAGGGTGCCTGAACCTTGGCGGTTGCTTCGATGGTGATTACTTCGAATTCAAAAGCGGCCTCCCAGGGCCAGATCAACTTGCGTAAGATAATTTGGGTGTCCTTGTATTCTGCGATCGCCTTGGGGAGATCGATCTGGGTGATGTTCCAACCTAAGATAAAGATCAATAC
This sequence comes from Anaerolineales bacterium, assembly GCA_041556275.1. Taxonomy (GTDB): domain Bacteria; phylum Chloroflexota; class Anaerolineae; order Anaerolineales; family UBA4823; genus PFL25. Next base: position 7,597 of record JBFFIU010000148.1, read on the forward strand.
ACAAGCTATGGCGATGGCCGGTGCCAGGGAAGGAACTGCACCTTTTGCGCCGATGCGGGCTGCATCTCCAATTTGCCAGAACCAAAAGCCTGCCAGGATAGCCGCAGAGAAAACCGTTGTCGTGCCGTATACCTGTCTCAGTTCTTCAGTTGATCCGGCTGTTGCAAGCAGGGAATCTGCGACCAGGAAGATGGCCACCGCGTAGAAGATGATCAATCCCCACTGGGTGAAGACTTGTCCAGAGACATCTTTGATGATGAAACGAGTTAACAGGTAGCGAACGCAGATCAAAAACAACAAAACGGCAGCGCATTCAAATAAAACGATCCAGAAAATCTTGGCGCTGAGAGTTAAATCAGGGAAGCGCGCCCGTTGGGCAACTGTCCATATGCTGAGGCCAGCTAAGATGATGTAGGTGAAGAAAAGTCCGAGGCCGCGTTTTAGCTGACCAGCAATTGCCTGGCCGGATCCAGGCAGGATGAATGAAAAAGCACCATGTATCAGCGAGGGTCTTTTGTTTTCTGTTTGTCCTTGATTGGCTTCCATGTCAGTGATTTATGTTTTTTTGATGGATTGGGTTAGGCTCCCAGGCGTTCAGCTTCTTCTCCGTAGATCTCCTTGAAGCGTTCATCGCTCAGCTGGCGAATATCTTCGCTATCCCCCTGGAAGACGATGATCCCATCGCGTAATCCGATCACCCGGGTGGCGTAGCGCTGCACGAGATCAAGGAAGTGTAAACTGCAGATAACGGTCATCTTGTCTTCCTGGTTGATGCGCTCCAGGTTGCCAAGGATGGAGTGCGCCAGGACTGGGTCGAGGCTGGCCACGGGTTCATCAGCCAGGATCATCTTGGGTTCCTGCATCAAAGCACGGGCGATGCCAACCCGCTGCTGTTGTCCTCCGCTCAATTCATCAGCGCGATTGTTGGCTTTATCGGGTATGCCCACCCTTTTCAG
>JBFFIU010000149.1:0-8524 GCA_041556275.1 Anaerolineales bacterium
ACATGGCTCTCATCACCTGAGGTGATGCGGATAGCCAATTGTGCACGAATCTTTCCGCACTGCGTAACAGCGCATCCGGCAGGTTTAGCAAAAATCGATAAATGGGCACGAGCCGGAATTCTCCCGCGGTCGCGATCAGGATGAGATGACTGATTCTCTCCGGGTGTGCGATGGCATATTCTGTTGCTAATGCTCCTCCAAAGGAATGCCCAACCAATATAAACTCCTTCTCAACATCGAGCTCTTCAAGGATTAACGCTAAATCTTCTACCAGGTACTCCATATAGTAATTGGCATCCTGTTTATCGGATTTCCCGTGGCCGCGCAAATCTGGAGCGATTAGTCTGTTGGACATGGAGAATTTGTCAAGCTGGTATTCCCACTGCAGTGCCTGTCCACCATAACCGTGCAGAAAAACAATTGTTTGCGAAGGGTGATCCGGAGAAATATCAATCACCGAAAGGTCGAGCGGGACCTGGTATGGTAAGCGAATTTTCCGCCGGTAGAGTTCTAGATCTAAGCTCATGCCAGTATTGCGTTAAAAAGGGAAATATCGTTTGATCGCATTGGGAATATAAATCGGATATTTGTAAACCGGTTTTGCATTTTGGAAACATTCAGCATGGAATTGAAGGCCTTCTACTCCAACCTGGTTGTAGATCTCTCCCACATTATGTCCCACACCAGGGAGTGTCTCAAATTGATGTGGAATATTCAGGGCATCCAGGTTTTCATTCAAGAATGTCATCGAGTCTAATTGAGGGTCTTCCGTACCAACGACCAGGCGGATTTGGAGTTCATTCTCGAGCACATTATCTTTATTGTTTTCCCAATCCGGGATGAGTTCATCGCTATATGGAGCTCCCATGATGATGGATGAACAATAAATATCCGAGAACTTGGCTGAATATCGACTTGTTCCCATTCCCCCCATAGAAAAGCCCTCAATCGAACGCCCAGTACGGTTTGGGATCGTACGCCAGTTCGCGTCAATATGATTAATTAATTCTTCAGTTATCATTTTCTCATTTATTTCTCCCCACTGACCATCGGCGTCATCTGGAGTGACGATGATTATGGGAGGGATTTCACCTTCTTCTATTAACTTGCTGATCCAGGCTCCTGCATCGCCTTTCGCTTCTGGTACAAGTTGAGTGATCGCTCCCCAGTATAGAAAATGATTTCCACTACGCCCATGCAGGAAATACAGGACTGGATACCTTTCTGTGCTGGTTTCGTATCCTGGTGGAGTGAATATGATAAATTCGATCGTCTCGTCTCGCGTTTCGCTATAAAAAGAGGATAGTTCAGTATTTGTGAAAGGGCTCTGATTTTGGAACAGAAGCAGCAATGAGAAACCCACGAAGGAAAAGAATTTGATGGGAGTCATTCTATATCCAATTGATTGGCTTTAATCGTATCATTAGTATAATTCAAGTTGATCTGCTTTTATCGGTTCAATATAATTCATCATCATTAATCGGATACTTAAATTTTTGTTAAAACTTAAAGAGAGAAAGGTGCAATTGCATGACAATCAAAACGATCACTATTAGCGTAAATACTAGGGGTAATGCAGATATATTGGATATCACTGAGCGTGTATCAAGCGCTGTCTCAGAAAGCGGGCTCAATGATGGCGTAGCGACAATTTTCACACCCTCGTCGACAAGTGGTTTAACAACCATCGAGTATGAATCGGGTTGTCTTAGCGATCTCAGGCGACTACTTGATGAGATCATCAATCCCGATCGGCATTACGCGCACAATGCTCGCTGGGGTGATGGCAATGGCCACAGCCACGTCAGGGCTGCATTGCTAGGTGCCTCTTTCGCCATCCCTTTTGTTAATCGCCGCTTGACTTTGGGGACCTGGCAGCAGATTGTGTTCGTTGATTTCGACAACCGAAGAAGGCGCAGGGAATTGGTTGTTCAAATGATCGGAGAATGAGCGCAGGATCAGAGGTGAATATCTTCTTCGTCAGTTCGCATGGCGTTAAACGCTGCAATAGAAACTTCCAGCATCTCTAGGTCTGGTTCCCTGGTAGTCAGGTGCTGTAATGCAAGATTTGGTCTGACCAGTAATTTCACCCATCGAGAATTGATATGGTTGGCGGTCCAGCGAATATACTCGTATGCTATCCCGGCTAAAACGGGAATCATGATGATGCGGCTCGCCAGACGTAATCCTAAGGGCAATGGGCCTAATAGCGAGAAAAACAATATTGATAATAGCACCAGGGTCAGCAGGAATGCTGTGCCGCAGCGTGGATGCTCAAGGGAAAAGGTCTTTACACAAGCAGGGGTCAATTCTGAACCCGCTTCGAAAGCATTTATGGTTTTATGCTCTGCTCCGTGATAGGCAAAAACTCGCTTAATATCCGGAATGCGGCCGATCAACCAGATATATCCGATTAGGATGGCCAATCGAACAAAGCCCTCGACGAGATTCCCAATCCAGGCTGCTGCTGAAGACTGTGACGCGCCGCTCAGGAAGGGAATTGTAGATTCATATGCCGATAAAAAAGTTAGTGTTTGATCGGTGAAAGGTATCTCGATCACGACTGGTGGGTTGAGTACTTGTTCTGCGATGTGACCAATTGTGGCCGGCAATAGAAAGAACAATCCAACCGCGAAGCTCAAAGAAATCACCAGGGTTATTATCAGCGCAGGACCTTCAATTTTTTCATCCTCGTCAGTTTGTGTATTCGCTGAAATCGTTAGAGCTCGCACCCCTAACCCCAGAGCATCCCAGAGCAAGATGATACCCCTTAAAAAGGGGATTTGAGCGATTTTGCTGCGATAGATACTGCTGAGTTCATCCTTATGTATGACAATCGACTTGTCAGGTGCGCGCATGGCGATCGCCATTGATTGCTTACCGCGCATCATTACGCCTTCAATTACTGCCTGACCACCATAGGTGGGTAGTCTTAATTTATCCATAGGTGCTTAAGCATACCTTATATTGCTACGTTGTGGTAGAAGTTGATCAATGTTTCGATACCCCTCTCCCAGGTCGGTAAGTGGAGTTTTTCGTTCGGACTGTGTGCGTTGTCATCTGGTAGAGAGAATCCACAGTTCACAGATTCAATCCCCAGAATATCTTGAAATTGAACAACCACAGGAACACTGCCCCCTTCCCTTCGGAAAAGGGGTGCTTTTCCCCACACTTGTTGCATGGCGTCTGCCATAGCCTTAACCTCGTCCGAGTCTCTGCTCGAGATTGATGCCGGACTTGAAACGAGGTTTTCAACAGTGAACTGCACTGTATTTGGCGCATTTTCTTCAAAATAGCGTATCAACTGTTGGTGTACTTCATCTGGATCCTGTTCAGGAACCAGCCTGGTGGAGATTTTTGCCATTGCCCAGGCTGGCAAGACAGTTTTTGAGCCTTCTCCGGTGAACCCGGAATAAAATCCATTCACTTCTAAAGTTGGGCGCGCCCCGACACGTTCAACTGGAGAATATTCTTTCTCTCCCCATAGCATGCTTGCCCCAGTTTGTCTCAAGTAGAATTCTTCACCCATCGGCAATCTCGAGAGTTGGGTGCGTTCTTCCTGGTCTAATTCGCGTACGCTTTCGTAAAACCCTGGTAAGGTGATGCGTCCGTTTTCATCATGCATACCTGCGATAAGCTCACAAAGTGCTTGCGCGGGATTATGGACGACGCCTCCGTAAAGGCCTGAATGCAGATCATGATCGGGACCCTCAACCCGAACCTCGAAGTAAGCTAAACCGCGCAGAGCGTAGGTGATGGTTGGGAAATCAGGACCAAGCATGCCGGTATCTGGATTCAACGCGAAATCACATTTCAAAAGTTCTTTATGCTTGCTGATGAACTCGCCCAAATTTGGTGAGCCGATCTCTTCTTCCCCTTCGATTAGGAATTTGATGTTCACCGGTAAGTCACCAGTACGGATAACGGCTTCCAGCGCTTTAATTGTGGCGACAACTTGACCCTTCATATCCGATGCCCCGCGCGCATACAGATTCTCTCCACGTTCAGTGGGTTCAAATGCGCCACTGCTCCACAACTCGATTGGTTCGATGGGTTGGACGTCATAATGACCGTAAATTAATACTGTCTTTGCAGCCTCTCTCGGCGATTTCATTTCACCGTATACAAGTGGATGACCTCCGGTTGGTAATATCTCCACTCCGATCAGGTCAAGATCTTCCAGCTGCTGAGCTACCCAGTTGGCAGACTTTTCCATATCCGCTGTGTGTCGCGGATCTGTTGAGACCGATGGGATGGTTAAGAAAGATTTTAATTCTTCAAGAAAACGGGGGTTGTTTTCACGCGCATACTGTATTGCCGCTGCTTTGGCGTCGCTCATTGTTTACTCCTATAGATAATTTCTTTTGCCTGGAACCCTTGCTAATTGGGAAGTTGCGGCTCCTTGCGTATAGTAATGAACATCAGATAGCATATCAGCAGGAATGAGGAGAATAAGATGGTAAAGCCGAAAAACCTCAAGTTACTTAATGGGTTGACAGTTTTTAGAACCACTTCATAAAGGATTTCGTTGGGGGATAGAAATATATCCCAGCTGTTCCATCTTGAGAATCTCCCCAAATAGATCCCCAATCCACCAAGGCCCAAAGCGATTCCGGCAAATGCCCAGCTGAATACCCACCCGATATGATCTTTGACGATGATCTGCATCGTTCTCAATGATGCAATCGCTAAAAAGCATCCGGTCCAGGCGAATGTGGCCAGCATTAAAATGTCATACCACATGGGAATTCTGGGTCGATCTGAAAGATGCAGGAAATCTGTGATGATGTATGGTGCATTAGGGAAGAAGATCAGCCATAAAAAGCCGGGGAATATGAGCACCCACCAGCGACCTGGGCGATTGGTGTATAACGCCGCTGCCCAGATACTCAACCAGAATGGGACCCATGCCAGGAATAGATTCCAGATCAGATTCAGATAGGCGAACGAATGGCTTTGCAATACGCGGGCAACATAGAGAGCCAGCGCGAAAAGCGTCGATAATAAAATTGGGTAGACAGTTTGGCTTGCCAGAAATTTGTGCAAACGATTGATATCATTGATCGGGCTGGGCATGTAATGCCTCCTCATTTCTATCATTTTCCAGTATATGTACTGGATCGCCAATACGAATCGTGCCTTTCTTCAATATCTTTGCGCGTAAACCTCCACGGTGAACCAGAGCAGGTAGTACTTCCTTTTTAGTTAAATCTGCTAAATGCAAACAAGGTTCGCAGAGACGCATACCTTTTAATATCACTTCTCCGACACGAAATTCTCTACCAACCAGGTGGTTTAATGGAACGTTCTCAGTAATGAGATTACGGCGGCTGTCTCCTGGATCTAGCGCAATATTATTTTCTCTTTCAATCGCAGTTAATGATTCTTTCTCAATTAGGGTCACTTCTCGGCCAGCATCACTTCCCTTTGCGGCCATTCTAGTGAAATTATAATCTCCTTCCAGACCTTTGCCGGGCACAGCAAGAGTTTGGCTGACTTCTACGACCTGTTTGCTGGGTTCTGGGCGCACGAAAATTGACAATACTTTACCTGTCTGGTACATGATCGTTACTCCAATGAATTTCTCGATCAAAAAAAATTACCTGAGATTTACTTGGGATATATTCACTCTGCTGAGAACCATATGATTATATGCCAAAATATCAGATTATTCGGTAATAATTTTGTTCTCAGGGAATCTTAATCGATCACATGTGTTAAAATTGCGATGTCTCGGATCGGCGGTCGTCGCAGGGAATACCTGCGTCGGCGTCGGGATTTCGCCCGTCGAAAAGTGCCGCCATCCTCGTGGAATAGCAATCGGTCTTTATTCCAACCGATTAATTACCCACCGGTCGCCGATCCATGCCTCTTTGGAAGAATTACTATCTAGCTCGATCACTCCCGGACGCTTTGGAACAGCTTGATGCTGAATCTCGCTTGATCGCGGGTGGTACCGATCTGTTGCTGGAAATGCAGCAGGGCATCTCCCCTCCGATAGAGAAATTAGTCGATGTCAGTGGTGTTCCTGAATTAGCTTTGTTGGAGATTCGAGGTTCAGAATTATTCATCGGTGCAGCTCTTCCTTTAAACCGCATCGTCGAATCTGCGCTTGTTCAAATTCATGCCCTAGCTTTGGTTGAATCCTGTGAATTAATTGGTGGTCCGCAGGTGCGCAATACTGCAACTTTGGGTGGCAATGTTGCCCACGCTTTACCTGCTGCGGATGGGACGATAAGTCTTTTGGCACTGGATGCTCGGGTTGAAGTGGCAGGCTCGAATGGGACTCGTATGACTGGTATGGAAGAGCTGTTCCTCGGACCCCGAAAATCTGTTCTTGCAGCGAATCAAGAAATAATTGTTGGTTTCTATCTGCCTCTCCGTACAGCAGGTCAGGGTTCGGCTTTTCGTAGAATCATGCGCCCTCAAGGCGTCGCGCTTCCCGTGATAAACCATGCTGTATGGGTGCATCGGGAAGCCGAGACGATACAGGATATCCGCATAGCCCTGGGTCCTGGAGGACCCATCCCGTTTCGTGCCAAATCCACAGAAGAATTTTTATCTGGCGAAAAGTTAACCCCCTCGAAAATCGAACAGGCTTTTGAGATCCTTTTACAGGAAGTGCGCCTCAGAACGAGCCCATATCGCGCATCTGCTGATTATAGGAGGCATCTCGCCAAGGTTCTATTTGCTGATGTTGTTGACATTGCTTGGGAACGTGCAGGGAATCATTAAATGATCTAAATAAGTTTTATTGTTAGAAAGTTTTTGGAGGAATAAATCGAATCGAAATGGACTTAATCATCAATGGTCAACCCATTACGATAGACCCATTACCTGGTGAGATGCTGGTCGATCTTTTACGGGAGCGGATCGATCTTACAGGTACCAAAGTTGGATGCAATGAGGCAGAATGTGGTTCCTGTACCGTCGTTGTTGATGGTCAGGCGGTATTAGCCTGCGTCTTTCCCGCAGCTCGAGCTGCTGGTAAAGAGGTAATCACGATCGAAGGATTAGCCTCCCTTACGGATCATCAAGACTCGCCGAAGGAAGATCGTGGAGATGGCAGGCAAATCCTGCATCCTTTGCAGGAGGCATTCTTAACCAAAGGTGCTGTGCAATGTGGTTTTTGTATCCCGGGTCAGATAATGACCGCCTATGCCCTCCTGACGCATGAACCGCAACCCGATGAGGCGATGATCCGCCATGCCTTGAAGGATACTTTATGTAGGTGCGGTGGTTACCCCAGTATTCTGGGTGCGGTTCAATCTGCAGCTGGCAACATGTACAAAGGTACGCCTATCGAAAACCCAGGATTTCATTCCGCGGTACCTTTGGAGGTGATCGGCAATAGCTACATGCGTCCCGATGCGCAGGAAAAGGTCACCGGACAGACGAAGTTTACTGATGATTTAAAGTTCCCCGGTATGCTCCATGCGCGTGTCAAGAGAGCTGGGGTTCCGCACGCAATTGTGAAGAAATTAAATGTTGAAAAGGCGCGCCAGCATCCTGGTGTATATGCAGTTTTGACTGCCGAGGATATCCCTGGACAGCGGGATCATGGTCTGGTGATTTTTGATTGGCCGGTCATGGTTGGAGTTGGTGAAAGGGTGCGCACGATAGGAGATGCTGTCGCCATTGTTGCAGCGGAGAATCGCCACATCGCCACAGAAGCGCTGGACTTGATTGAAACAGAATTCGATCACCTACCAGTGGTTGCTGATCCAGTTCAAGCCAACCTCCCCGAAACGGTCCAACTTCATCCCTCGGGAAATTTACTCAAACATATCAAAGTTCGAAAAGGCGATATCGATCAGGGATTTGCTGAAGCGGATGTTATCATGGACCATGTCTTCCATACTGGTATATACGAACATGCGTTCATTGAACCTGAATGCAGCATCGCCCGTTTAACTCCAGAAGGGCGTATGGAAGTGTATGTCGGCTCGCAGATTCCCTATGCGGACCGCAATCAGATCGCCCGTGTCTTGGACTGGCCTGAGGAAAAAGTAAGGGTCATTGGGGTCATGATCGGTGGGGGTTTCGGAGGAAAGGAGGATATTGCTGGTCAAATCCACGCTGCTTTGCTCGCCCAGACCACTGGGAGACCGGTTAAGCTGCTCTTCGATCGACACGAGAGCTTGTTAGTCCACCCCAAACGACATGCCACCCAAATCCGAATTAAAATGGGAGCAAAAAAGGATGGTCAGTTAACCGCTGTTGAAACTGAGTTGTATGGAGATACCGGGGCTTATGCATCGTTGGGCGAAAAGGTGATGACCAGGGCAACAACCCATTCTGCCGGACCTTATGTAGTACCTCATGCTAAGGCCGATTGTTATGCGATGTACACCAATAATCCACCAGCAGGTGCTTTTCGTGGCTTTGGTGTTACCCAGTCCTGTTTCGCTGTCGAGAGCATGATAGATATGTTGGCGGAAAGATTGGATATAGATGCTGTACATATTCGCCAGATTAATGCTTTAGATTTGGGAAGTACAACCAATACTGGTCAGGTGCTGAC
>JBFFIU010000150.1:0-8518 GCA_041556275.1 Anaerolineales bacterium
ATCGACCCGGTGCAATTGGAAGCTGCCTCGCGCATCCCCCAGACAGCCCGTTTGAGTGCGGCTTTCGATTTACCGCGCCTGGTTCCCACCCGACTGCATCTCGGCACAGGTTTAGCGATCATCGCTGCCATCCTGGTGTTCATATTCCTGTGGCGTACCGTGGTTGGTTACCGGATCAGGGCTGTGGGTCTCAGTCCCGATGCTTCCCGCTACGCGGGGGTAAGTGTGCCCAAACATATTGTCCTTTCGATGTTGCTCAGCGGTGCTCTTTGCGGGTTGGCTGGCGCGATTCAGATATACGGTCTGCATCACCGCATGTTCACCGATGGATCGGCGACCGGTTTTACCGGCAGTGCTGGGTTTAATGGCATTGTGGTGGCTTTGTTCGGGCAGCTCCATCCCCTAGGGGCGATCCCTGCTTCATTCTTGTTTGGCGCGCTCCTGGTTGGCGCCAATAAACTGCAGCGTGTCATGCAGGTACCATCATCATTCATCGTTGCTTTAAATGGTTTGGTGGTGGTCTTTGTGGTCAGCGCAGATTATTGGCGAAGGCGATTGGCGCGTCGACGGGAGGCAGAGATGGTGGGTGAAATGACTGCACAAACCGAAGCAGAAGTGGAGGTTGTCTCGTGATCTCGGAACTGTTTACTACGACTGTGCTGGTTGGCATTCTGGCGTCTGGATTCCGGTTGGCAACTCCTTATCTGTATGCTGCTTTAGGCGAAACGTTTGGACAGAGGAGTGGCGTGCTTAACCTCGGAGTTGAAGGGATCATGCTGTTAGGGGCTTTCGCCGGATTTTATACCACCTTGATCACCGATAATTTGTGGTTAGGGCTGTTGGCTGCGATCATCGTTGGCGGCTTGATGGGTGTGGCGGTGGCTTTTATTAATGTCACCCTTAAAGCAGAGCAAGGCATCAGTGGTATCGGTGTTTTCTTATTCGGTTTGGGTATGAGCGAACTTCTATTTCAAAAAACTCTCGGCACTGTGGAAACGGTCAGCGGTTTTCCGGATATTTATATCCCTTTCTTAAGTGATATTCCAATTCTCGGTGAAATATTCTTTCAGCAGAATCTGCTTGTCTATATCGCCTATGTCATGGTGCCGATCTCCTGGTTTGTGCTTAATAAGACCACATTGGGATTGAAGATCCGCGCAGTTGGTGAGAACCCTGAGGCGGCAGATTCACTTGGGGTGAGCGTGACGGGTGTCAGGTATGCCACCCAAATATTTGGCGGTGTCATGTCTGGCGTAGCGGGTGCCTCTCTTTCAATTGCGTTGCTGAACGTTTTTCAGCAGGGAATGACCGCTGGTTTGGGTTTCATCGCCGTAGCATTGGTTTATTTCGGTGGCTGGCGCCCATTGGGCGTTTTAGTTGGTTCGTTGATCTTCAGCATGGTAAATGCTCTGCAATTGTGGGTTCAGGTGCTTGAGCTCCCGATCCCATCAGATATCGCGGTGATGATGCCGTATGTGCTCACCATCCTGGCACTGGTTATCGCTGTGCAGCGTGTCCGTCCTCCATCTGCATTAACAAAGCCTTACGAACGTGGTGGATAGGATTATTGAGTATTGTTATTCAAGGTATCATAGATATTATGGAGGTGATGTCAGGAAAATATATAATTTCTAAAAATATCGGTTCGCGAATCCCAATTGGGATATAAATAAACGAAAAAGGAAGGAGAACATGAATAAAAGATTCATTTGGATTGGTTTGCTGCTGCTGCTGGCTTTGTTGATCACTGCCTGCGGCGGAGCAACCGCGACTCCAGAGGCAGAAACGGAATTGCCAACGGAAGCACCTGAAGTTGTCGAAACTGAAGCCCCGCCAGTGGTAACTGGGCCATTCAAGGTGGCAGTGGTGATGCCGAGCGCCATCAACGACCTGGCTTTCAGCCAGAGCATGTATGATGCTTTGGATGCGATCAAAAATGAAATGGGAGCCGAGAATTTCGAGTTCGTTTTCTCGGAAAACATGTTCGTTGTCGATGATGCCGCGGCAGCATTGCGTGATTACGCCAGCGAGGGTTACAACCTGGTTATCGCACACGGTTCCCAATATGGAGCCTCGCTGCAGGAGATCGCCCCAGATTTCCCAGATACCAGCTTTGCCTGGGGGACCACGGTAGATACATTCACAGAACTAGGCATCAACAATGTATATGCCTATGAAGCTCGCTCCGAACAGGGTGGCTATGTGAATGGCGTGATCGCGGCCAGCCTGTCGGAAAGTGATGTTTTGGGAGTCGTCGGACCTATTGAGACCGGAGATGCGAAGCTATACGTCGATGGATTCGCCGCCGGCGCAACAGCCACAAATCCGGATGTCGATGTGAATGTCAACTACATTGGCTCGTTCAGCGATGTCGCCCTGGCTTCAGCTGCAGCTGAAACCCATGTTCAAGCGGGTGCAGATGCCTTAACTGGAACTGCTCAGATGGTCGTCGGTGCAATCGGTGTGGCGGAAGAGAATGGTGTCATATGGTTTGGTACACAATCCAGCCAGACATCGCTGGCTCCAGGAACCGTTGTCGCCAACCAGGTCTACGACTGGACAGTTGCATTGGATGAGATCATCAGCAATGTTAAAGGCGGAATGTTAGGTGGAGAGGCCTATGCCTTGACGTTAGCCAATGGTGGTTTGGTGATGGATTACAACCCTGATTATGATCTCCCTGGAGACGTGAAATCTCTGGCTGACGAGACAGTGCAGGGTATTATCGATGGCTCGATCGTGGTTGGTGAAGCTCCACCACCTCCTGTAGAAGCTGCCGAACCGGTCACTTTTGGAATGGTTCTTGTCGGGCCGAGAAACGACCGCGGTTGGAGCCAGGCACACCACGAGGGTGGCCTCTATGTGGAGGAAATGCTGCCCGACTCGCGCATGATCGTCTTTGAGTCGCTCAACCCAGCGGACAAGCCGGAAGCCACCCTGGAAGGTGTTGTGGACGACATGGTGGCCGATGGGGCGACTTTGATCTTCACCACCTCCGATGAGTTCGAAGAGGACACCCTCGGCGTCGCTGAGAAATACCCGGATGTCGTCTTCATCAACATCTCCGGGGACGATGTGCTCACCGGTGAAGCCCCACCCAACCAAGGCAATATCATGGGTCGTATGGAAGACATGAAAGCCATTGCGGGTTGTGCTGCGGCTTTGCAAACTGAAACCGGCAAGCTCGGATATCTGGGACCCCTGATCAATTTTGAGACTCGCCGCTTGGCCGCCTCAGCCTATCTGGGCGCCCGTTATTGCTACGAGAACTTCCGCGGCATGAACCCAGATGACCTTGAGTTCACCGTGACTTGGATCGGGTTCTGGTTCAACATCCCCGGGGTGACGCTCGACCCGACCGAGGTGACCAACAGCTTCTTTGATGCGGGTGCGGATGTGATCTTGAGTGGGATCGATACCACCGAAGGCATTGATGTATCTGGACAAAAGGCTGCCCAGGGTTTACCAGTTTGGTCAGTACCATATGACTTCGAAGGCGCTTGCGATAATGCGCCTGACATCTGTCTGGGTGTGCCTTACTTCAACTGGGGTCCAGCCTACCTGGATACAGCTACCGCAGTGGGTTCTGGAACCTGGGTGCAGTCCTGGGATTGGAATCCTCCATATTGGCCGGACTTGACAGACAACACTCAAACACCGGTTGGCTGGGTCAATGGACCCGGTATGCCCGGAGAAAGCCAGGCGAACCTGGATGCCTTCATCGATAGCTTGGCCTCTGGGGAAGTGAATGTGTGGACTGGACCGATCAGCCTCCAGGATGGTAGCGAGTATGTTGCCGATGGAGATGTCGCCACCGATGATCAGATCTGGTACCTGCCGCAGCTGCTGCTCGGTATGATCGGACCTAGCGAATAAAATCAGAATCTCGGCTCTTCCCGAAATGGTTGAGCTGGAGAATGATATAAATAAATGTTATGCGGGGGCATTGCCCCTGCATAACACCATTTTTATACATCGATTGCTCTTGATTTGAGATTGTCTTATCGAAATTTTCTATGATGGATAACTTCCCTACTCCCTCATCAAGTATTGCTTCCATCTCCAAAATGGAAATGACGGGAATTGTTAAACGTTTCCCGGGTGTACTGGCTAATGATAGAGTCGATTTTGATGTCAAGGCCGGCGAAGTCCATGCTTTATTGGGAGAGAATGGAGCTGGTAAAAGCACCTTGATGCGTATTCTCTATGGACTTTATCGTGCAGATGAGGGACAGATCACCATTGATGACAAGCCAGTTGAAATCGAATCCCCTCATGATGCTATCCAGAATGGAATTGGGATGATCCACCAGCACTTCATGCTGGTGCCAACATTAACTGTCGCAGAAAATGTTGCCTTGGGGTTACCATCCTCACGAGGGATGCTGACCGATCTGGATCAGGTATCCCAACGCGTGGATCAATTAGCAAATAACTATGGGTTGCAGGTAGATCCGGAAGCCTATGTATGGCAGTTAGCAGTGGGCCAGCAACAGCGGGTGGAGATCATTAAGGCGCTCTACAGAGGTGCGGCATTATTGATCCTGGATGAACCAACTGCGGTGCTGACACCACAAGAGGTTAGTGAGCTTTTCTTAACGCTTAGGCAAATGGCTGAGGATGGTCATGCGCTGATCTTCATTTCTCATAAATTGCAGGAAGTTTTGGACATCTGCTCACGAGTCACAGTTTTGCGAGACGGACAAGTAGTTGGTACTCGTCAGGTTGCGGATACGAGCAAGGGGGAATTAGCACGCTTGATGGTTGGTAGAGAAGTAGGATTAATACACGATAAAGAGGATACAGATCGAGCGGAGGTCAGATTAGCTCTTCAGGATGTATGGGCGGATAATGACCTGGGTACACCAGGTTTACGTGGGATTAATCTGCAGCTGCGCTCTGGAGAGATATTGGGTGTAGCCGGGGTATCCGGCAATGGTCAACGTGAGCTGGCACAAGTGATCAATGGCCTGCGTCCGGTCACCAAAGGTAAGGTTACGTTGGGAGAAAAAGACATCACTGGTAAATCTCCTGCAGAAGTGATGGCAGGAGGGCTTTCTTACATCCCGGAAGAGCGGATGAAAGATGGCATGATCAAAGATTTTACTGTTTCCGAGAATTTGATCTTGCGCGAACACAACCAGAGACCATATTCTCGATTTGGTTTTCTGAATTTTCGAGCCATTTCCACCCGTTCTGAAGAGTTAATTGAAAGTTACAACGTTAAAACTCCTTCCCAGGAGACTCCAGTCAAAAATCTCTCCGGTGGGAATATCCAGAAGCTTTTACTGGCACGAGAACTCTCCCGTAAGCCACGTGTGATGGTCGCAGCTCAGCCGACGCGAGGTCTTGACATAGGCGCAACGGAATACGTCCATGAAGTGTTATTGGAACAACGGGAGGAAGGAACGGCAATATTACTGATTTCTGAAGATTTAGACGAAATTATGGCTTTATCTGATCGCATTATTGTCATTTATGAGGGGGAGATCATGGGAGAAGTCCTTACTGAGGATGCATCCGCAGAAAACTTGGGCTTGATGATGGCTGGAATCCGCTAAAAAGGTGGAGGATATTTGGCGTGAAGGATAAATTTCTCTCTTATAGGTGTTCGCTTTGTGGGATGGAGTATGATCCCGATCAATTGATCTACACATGTCCTGTCGATGGTGGCAATTTAGACATTATTTACGATTATTCCGCCCTCAGGAACACTTTGGCGCCTAGTGATATAACTGCTTCGGGTGAAAGCTCGTTATGGCGATATCTTCCCTTGTTGCCAATCCAAGACCCCCAAGGGATTGGAACACCGTTGAGGTCAGCCGGGTGGACACCTACTTATTCTCCTAGAGCTTTGCGTGAGAATCTGGGTTTACCTTCACTTTGGGTCAAAGATGAGAGCAATAATCCTACAGCATCATTTAAAGACCGCGCCAGTGCCGTAGTGGTTGCCCGTGCGCGGGAAATCGATGCCCGGGTAGTGGTGACCGCGTCAACAGGGAATGCCGGGGCAGCACTTGCAGGTATGGCTGCTGCTGTTGGACAAAAAGCGGTGATCTTCGCACCGCGCAGCGCACCAGCAGCTAAAATCGCCCAGCTCTTGATTTTCGGCGCAGAGGTTTTGCTGGTTGATGGGAATTATGACCAGGCTTTCGACCTGTCGATCTCAGCAGCTGATGAATTTGGCTGGTATTGCCGCAATACGGGATACAATCCGTTCACCCTCGAAGGCAAGAAAACTGCAGCCCTGGAGATCTGGGAGATGTTGATCAACCAGGCCCCGTTTGAGCATCCGCTGGCGGTGTTTGTATCCGTTGGTGATGGGAATATTATCTCTGGTTTGCACAAAGGGTTTAAGGATTTAAAAGCCATTGGCTGGCTGGATCGCATGCCGCGCATCTTTGGCGTTCAAGCGGAGGGTTCTGCTGCAGTCGCAAATGCTTTTTTCGATGGGGTTGAAGAGATTACACCTGTTAAAGCGACCACTTTTGCTGATAGCATCTCAGTTGATCTTCCAAGAGACGGAATTCGCGCTGTTCGGGCTGCCACAGGTACCGGCGGAGCGTATCTCACAGTCAGCGATGCGGAGATTCTGGCCGCTATCCCCGAGTTAGGTAGGGTTGGTATATTCGCCGAACCTGCTGGAGCTACCTCCTATGCAGGCCTGCGCAAAGCGCTTGAGAATGGTATGATCAGCGCTGCAGAAACGATCGTTGTGCTCAACACCGGAAGTGGTTTAAAGGATGTGCCAGCAGCAATGGAAGCAGTGAAACCCGCTCCGATTATTGAACCAACCCTGTCTGCGGTAGAAAAGACTTTGGCTAACAAGGATCTTCTTACATAATCAGTTCAGACATTATCTGTTCTCGAGTCACGTCGAGATAATAAGCAATAATATCTTTATGTCCCCACCAGTTTATTCAATTGTAGCGCCGATTTTTAATGAATCTGGGAATCTACCGGAGTTGTACCGCCGGATACGTGACGTGCTTGAGTCAACGGGGGAATCCTGGGAATTACTCCTGATTGATGATGGCTCAACCGACGACTCTGCTGACATGATCCGACAGTATGCAGCCGAGGATGTGAGAGTCAAGCCTGTCATTTTTGCTCGTAACTTTGGTCACCAGATTGCGGTTACGGCGGGATTAGATTACAGCCAGGGAGACGCAATTATCATCATCGATTCTGATCTGCAGGATCCACCAGAAGTCATCCTTGATTTAATCGCTAAGTGGAAGGAAGGATACGAGGTCGTGTATGCTGTGCGGGCTGAGCGCGAAGGAGAAGGTTGGTTCAAGCTGTTTACTGCCTCACTTTTCTACCGCATGATCACGAGTATCACAGATGTCAATATCCCCCTGGACGCCGGAGATTTTCGCCTGTTGGACAGAATGGTAGTAGATATTCTCAACCAGATGCGGGAGAAGCACAGATTCTTGAGAGGTATGTCTTCCTGGGTGGGCTTTCGGCAAACGGGGGTCCCTTACCGACGGGTTGCACGGCAGGTTGGCGAAACCAAGTATCCATTCAGAAAAATGTTCAAATTGGCGATCAATGCTGTGACGAGTTTTTCATACTTTCCCCTGCAGCTGGCCACTTATATTGGATTCATTGCTGCTGGAATAAGCATCCTATCGATCCCGATTGTGATCGCCATCCGTCTATGGGGCGCCGAGACCCCTCTAGTTGGCCAGGCAACCACCCTCATCGCAGTACTATTTTTAGGAGGGGTACAGTTGATCTCGTTAGGTATCCTGGGTGAATACATCGGTCGTTTGTATGATGAAGCCAAAGGCAGACCCATATACATCGTTCGTGAAGCACCGCAGGTCAATGGTAAAGAACATTAATCCGACGGAAAATCTTAATGGAAGAGGATCAATATGATCGATTTAACAGTTAATAAGGAAAGACAGGCAAGAGCGATCCAGGTTGCGAAGGAGCAGAATGTAATCATTCCAACCTTCGCACAAATGAAAAACCCTGAAACGATACCGGGTTCAATCAAAAATGCCCTAAAGAGTATCGGCTTGTGGGATCTCACTCCTGAGAATCTGTTCAGGATCACTTGGAAGAATGAACCCATCTCCCAGGGGGGTGGTTTCAATGGTGTCAATTTTTTAGAGTTTCCAACGAGTTTAACTGGGACAGAAACCAGGATAATTGGATTGGTAGGTAAATGGTTCCCAACGGGCGCACATAAAGTCGGGGCTGCTTTCGGTTGTTTGGTCCCTCGGTTGGTCACTGGCCAATTTGATCCAACCACCCAAAAAGCCGTCTGGCCTTCGACGGGCAACTATTGTAGGGGGGGAGCGTACGACTCGGCTTTGCTGACTTGCCAGTCGATCGCCATTCTGCCTGAAGGGATGAGCCAAGAACGTTTCGATTGGTTGGCTGATATTGCTGGAGAGGTGATCGCTACACCGGGAAGCGAATCGAACGTTAAGGAGATCTTTGATAAGTGTTGGGAGCTGCGATCATCCGGTGAAGATTTAATGATTTTCAATCAGTTTGA
>JBFFIU010000151.1:0-8483 GCA_041556275.1 Anaerolineales bacterium
GAGGCTGGCCACGGGTTCATCAGCCAGGATCATCTTGGGTTCCTGCATCAAAGCACGGGCGATGCCAACCCGCTGCTGTTGTCCTCCGCTCAATTCATCAGCGCGATTGTTGGCTTTATCGGGTATGCCCACCCTTTTCAGGGCTTGGATGGCGCGCTCTTTATCTTCCTTTCTGAAACGGTTGATCAGGCTCCAGGATGGTGGTGTATAGCCTAGTCGTCCCGAAAGCACGTTCGTCATCACCGAGGAGCGTTTGACCAGGTTGAAGTGCTGGAAGATCATGCCGATCTCGCGGCGGATCTCGCGCAGTTCAGATTGGTCCGCAGCGGTGATATCGCGACCGTTCCAGATGATGCGCCCTGAAGTCGGTTCGACCAGGCGGTTGATGCAGCGTAAGAGGGTAGATTTTCCGGAACCGCTCAGCCCAATGACGACCAGGAATTCACCTTCCTCAACGGTGAAGCTAACATCAGTCAGGGCCTGGGTGCCGTCACCATAAATCTTGGTTAGATTTTCGATTTGGAGCATAGGCAGGTTATGGTTTAGAACAAGGGAAGAGAGCTGCCTCTCTTCCCTTGTTTGATCTAGTTAGTTAGGATTTTGTTATTGTCCAAGTTCCTCAAAATCGATCCCGGCAGCTTCAAGCTGCTGGCGAAAGCCATCGTAGAAGCTGTCATCCGTTTCTTCCACACCGCTCCAGGAGTAAACTGTATTCAGGATCTCGGCACCTTCCTCGGTGGAGGCCATTTCTAGAAACGCAGCCACCAGCGCGGCGCGGATCTCTGGATCCAGGTCAGGCAGGAAGCTGATCGTGTCATTGGGTATGGGTGGGGATTGGCTGAGCACAATCACTTTGTCCATGACATCCGGGAAGTCTTCTTGAACATTGGTGCGGGCATCCACGAACGTCGATCCGGCTTCGCAGTCCCCGTTGTAGACTGCGATGATCACACCATCGTGCCCACCGGCATCAACGATTTCTGCCAGGTCATTTTCTGGGTCAATACCATTGGCCTGCATGTCGATGCTGGGGATCACCCACCCGGAGGTGGAGGTTGGGTCGGGGCGGCAGAAGGTCTTACCAGCCAGATCTGCAACACTTTCGATGCCCGTGTCTGGACGCGTGACCAGCTGGCCCTGGTAGAAGGTGCTGCCGAAGCGCACAGAGGCCAGGGCAACGTCCGCGCAATCGCGCGCTTTTGCCACCACATAGTTGAAGGTGTTCAGCGCGCCCATGTGGGCTTCGCCGCTGCACATTGCTTCCAGCGCGGCTGTGTAGTCAGAGGTGATCTCGGGTACGACGATCAGGCCGGTCTCATCTTCGAAGACCTGGGCGATTTCCTCAGCTCCGGTCAAAACCACTTGCGTGTCTTGGGAGGGCACCAGCACCCAAACGATCGGGTTTTCTTCTGTGCCAAGTTCGACCTCTTCCTCTTCATAAGCGCCTGCTCCGAGTTCGGGGAGTTCTTCGAGCAGCTCATTCTGTGTTTTGCCGAACCATTTTGAGTTGAGCTCATCCATGGTGCCATCGGCTTTAAATTGAGCGATGACCATGTTGAAGGGTTCCACCAGGTCGCTGCCCTTGGGGAAGATGAAGCCCAGCGCATCGCTGGAA
Organism: Anaerolineales bacterium; assembly: GCA_041556275.1. Lineage (GTDB taxonomy): Bacteria > Chloroflexota > Anaerolineae > Anaerolineales > UBA4823 > PFL25. The sequence continues at coordinate 1,616 of JBFFIU010000151.1, forward strand.
AGCGACGGGCCGATCAGTTTCAATTGATCGGCGTTTGCGCCCAGGTAACCCTGTCCGGCCGTCTCATCGACCACGGAAGCGTCCGTATCACCTGAAACCACCGCTTGGACTGCGAGGCCAAAATCTTGAAAACCAACGATCCGATCTTCCGAGACGAATTCCGATGCCACGGCATAATTGGTGGTGCCTACCTGCTGTGAAAGCAAGAGCTCGGGATCAGCTGCCAGTTCCTCAAGCGATGAGAAGCGATCCTCGTCGATGCGTACCAGCAGGCGCTGTTCGAGGTCAATATAGCCATCAGTGAAATCGACCTGTTCGGCGCGTTCCTCGGTGATGGTGATGCCGTCGGTGGCCATGTCGAACTGGCCATCCGCAACGGAAGCGATCATCGTATCCCAACCGAATTCGATCCAAACTGGCACGCAGTTCAATAGTGCACAGGCCGCATCGATGAAATCGTAGTCCCATCCGCCAGCCTCTCCGGTCTCCAACGTTACGTAGTTGAATGGCAGGTAGGCGTTCTCAACCGCGATGGTGATCTCCCGCCCACCCAGGTCGGGCAGCATCATCTCTTCTTCGGTTTCTTGCGGTTCGGGTTCCGGTGGTGGTTCGGTAGCCTCCACCTCAGGTGGTGGGGCTTCGGTGGGGGTGGCCGCTGGCTGGCAGGCTGCCAGGATCAGGCTGGCCACGATAAGCATACTAAGCAATAAAAAAAGCTTTTTCATTTTGTTTTCTCCTCCAGAGAAAATTTTTATAGTTTGTACCTGAATTTGTTATCCTTGTTTTTTCCTAATCCACCTCCTTTCGCTATTCTCTAGTTAAATAAATTGGTTCAAGATTCTTCACCGGTGCTCATCCGCCGTTCCATGTATTTGACCCCCATGGACAGGATCAGCGTTATGCTTAGATAAAGGAAGGCTACCGTATTGTAGGTCTGCGGGTAGATGAAAGAAGAGGCGGAGTATTTCCTGCCTAGCTGGGTGATCTCGTTCACGCCTATTACCGATACCAGGGATGATTCTTTCAACATCGAGATGAAGTCATTTCCCATGGGAGGCAGGATGCGGCGGAGTGCTTGAGGGAGCACCACGTAGCGCATCGTCTGAAACCAAGACAAACCCAGCGCTCTGGAAGCTTCCAGCTGGCCTTTCTCTATCGATTGGATGCCGGCGCGGAAGACCTCCGCCGAGAAGGCGCCGTAATTGATCGCCAGGGCGATGATGCCGCGAATAAGAAAATCCACATCACGAGAATCCAGACTGCTCAATAAATTCTCTGCGCTTAACAATCCTATGCTGACCATCCAGTTGCCAAAGGCGTTCAGCAGGTTGATTGCTGCAGGGACGATCACCAGGGCAGTGTAGAAGATGAGTACCAAGGTCGGAATTCCGCGCACGATCTGCACGTATAAATTTGCCAGGTTCTTGGCGATCACATTGTCCGACATCAGGCCGAAGGCGGTGATCAAGCCGACGATCAGCGATATGGCAAAAGCGATCAGGGTGACTTGGATGGTGAGCCGGATACCAACGACGATGAAAGCGAATATTTCCTGATAGGTCGCATCCGTCATGAAGCTGTAGATCAGGAAGACCGCCAATAAGGCGATGATCAACGCCCACCAGGGGAAATTCGCCAGGCGCTCTGTGACCCGGGTTTGGATCAGCGGTGTAGGTTCACTGGGTGTCGCAGTCGCAGTGGAGGATTGTTGGGAACTCATTTTATTCTCCTCGCTCTAGGGTTGAACTGAACTTGAACCGACAAGATACAAGGTTAAAACAGAAAACCTCACCGGGATTGAGAGCATTATGGTAGTACGTGAGGATAGAATCACAAGCAACCAAGTTTGAAGGTGCTCAATAATTGCATATTTTAATGACTATCAAATCATAACCTGAATTATGGCTGATGACAAGTGACATTGCTCACTAGAAAGGGGATTTCAGGAGATTTTAATCCTCTTGCGTTTGAGATAGCGCGCGGTTACAATGCCTGACACATGGATACCGATCGCGCCTACCAGGAAACCCTGGATTACCTGTACAGTTACATCGATTACAGCCTGCAGAAGACGTTCCGCTACTCGCCAGAGAAGTTCGATCTGGAGCGCATGCGGGGATTCATGGCTCTGCTGGGTGAACCGCAATTGGATTACCCGGTCATCCATATCGCCGGTACGAAAGGCAAAGGTTCTGTGGCCGCCTTATGCGCCAGTGCACTGCAGGCCAGTGGAAACCGGATCGGCTTGTACACCTCCCCCCATCTGCAGGATTATGCTGAGCGCATTCAAGTCGATGGAGAACCTATTCTACATGCTGATCTGATCGCGCTGGTTGAGGAAATTAAACCTTTGGTGCATGAGATCCCTGGCATTACTACCTTCGAGCTCACCACTGCCCTGGCTTTCCTTCATTTCTCTCGCCAGGATGTGGATGTGGGAGTCCTGGAGGTCGGATTGGGCGGTCGCCTGGATGCGACCAATGTTTGTCAACCCCAGGTGACCGTGATCACCTCTATCTCGTACGACCATACTTACCTGCTCGGCGAGACGCTGGCTGAAATTGCCGGTGAAAAGGCGGGTATCATCAAGCCAGGCATACCGCTTGTCGTTTCCCCACAAGCAGAGCATGCGCTTGCCGAGATCGAGCGCATCGCTGCGGAACGGATGGCCCCGCTCATCCAGGTTGGTCGAGACTACAAGTTCGAGGCACTTGATGGTTCTATTGAGGGCCAGGCGTTCCAGGTCTGGCGCGCAGTGGATGGTTCTCACTCAGATATAGATACAACTGATGGTGAGGGTAATGAAGGACAGCCAGTGGAGCTCAGGATTCCACTCTTAGGTTATCACCAGGTTGAAAACGCGGCCACGGCTTACGCGGCATTGCAAGTTGCGCGTAAGAATGGCATAATGGTCACTGAACGTGGCATTCAGCGTGGCTTACAGTCGGTTCATTGGCCAGGAAGGTTCGAAATTTTGCGCCGTGATCCACCAGTGGTCATTGACTCGGCGCACAACCGCGATTCGGCCCAAAAACTGCACCGGACTCTGGAGGAGTACTTCCCTGGGTATCCCGTAGTTTTGGTTTTCGGTGCCTCAGAAGATAAAGATATTCAGGGCATGTTGGCCGAGTTGCTGCCTCGAGTTCGCCAGGTCGTGGCAACCAAATCAACCCATCCAAGGGCCATCGAACCTGGAAAACTGGCCGACATGATCGCAGAAAATGATCTCCCTGTGGTTTCATCTCCTTCAGTCGAAGAGGCTCTAGATGCCGCAGATGCTCTGGCGCAAGATGGGGCCGCCATTGTGGTAGCAGGTAGTATCTTCATTGCTGCTGCAGCGCGTGCTGCTTGGAAAGAAGTTGCAGAAGAGAATTATCCATCCTATACTGGAATATAACTTATGAGAAACAGTGACTGGTTTTTTAGGGACGACGAGGACGAATTTGGTGAGACACTGCACCGCCGGACAGAAGAGCTGTACAGCGTCCAGGACACTTTGGCTGATGAAGAAGGATTTATTGAATGTGCTGCATTACCTCTCCGTGATCTGGTGATTTTCCCCCGCATGGTTTCACCCATCTTTGTCGGTCGTGAGCGTTCGCTCCTGGCGATCGAAGAAGCCCAGTTGGATGAACAAACCATGATCGCCCTCTTGCAGCGGGATTCAGATCAAGAAGATCCTGGTTCCGAGGATTTCTATCCTATCGCGGTTGAGATCGCAGTTGGACGCTTACTCAGCATGCCAGATGGCTCGAGCTCTGCTCTGGCCCAAGGGCGACGCCGGTTGGAGATCGTCGAATTCATCCAGCTGGAACCCTTCCTGGTCGTAAAAGCCAGGCGCATATTTGAACCGACTGTTGTTGATCGGCAGATCGATGCCACCATGAGGACTTCCCTGGAGTTATTCCAGAGATGTGTGCAGCTGGACAGAAGCTTGCCTGAAGAAGCTTACCTGTACGCTTTGAATATCGAGGAGCCTGGTTGGCTGGCTGACATGATCGTCACTGCCATCACACCCCCGTTTGAGGAACGTCAGGAATTGCTCATGATCCCTGACCCGTTAGACCGTCTTAAACGCGTGGTGACCATGCTCGCCAAGGAGGCGGATGTTCTGGAATTGGAGGACGAAATCCATTCCAAAGCCCAGGGAGAAGTGGATCGCACTCAACGTGAATTTTATCTGCGCGAGCAGATGAAGGTCATCCAATCTGAGTTAGGAGAAGGTGATCCGTGGACCAGCGAGATGAACGAACTGCGGGGTCGTATCGAGGGTGTCAGTCTTCCCGAGGAGGTCCAGGTTCGCGCCTTGAAAGAAGCCGAGCGCTTGAGCCAGATGCCTCCCTTATCACCGGAAGTCGGCATCATCCGTACTTACCTGGAATGGATCCTTGAGCTGCCTTGGGCTGAAGCTACAGATGATAACCTGGATGTCCGCCATGCGGGAAAAACCTTGGAGGAATATCATTACGGTCTCCCGCGCATCAAGGATCGCATCCTGGAATATATTGCCGTGCGCAGCCTGGCGCCAAAGCACGCTCGGCAGCCGATCCTTTGCTTTGTCGGTCCTCCTGGAACTGGTAAAACATCTCTGGGTAAATCGATCAGCGAAGCGTTAGGGCGAAAATTTGTGCGTTTATCATTAGGTGGCGTGCGTGATGAGGCCGAGATTCGCGGCCATCGCCGCACATATATCGGTGCTTTGCCGGGCAGGATCTTGCAAACCATGCGCCGGGCGGGCAAGATCAATCCGCTCTTCATGCTGGATGAGGTGGATAAGCTTGGCCAGGATTTTCGCGGCGATCCTGCTTCAGCACTGTTGGAAGTTTTAGATCCGGAACAGAATCACACATTTTCTGATCATTATCTTGAACTCCCATTTGACCTATCGAAAGTGATGTTCATCACCACTGCCAACACGACTGGTTCCATACCAGATGCCTTGTTAGATCGCATGGAAGTGATCGAATTCCCTGGATATATCGAAGAGGAAAAGGTCGAAATCGCGCGGCGTTTTTTGATCCCCCGCCAGATGGAGGAAAATGGTCTCCAGGCTGAGGCGTTCCAATTTACTGACAATGCATTGCAAAAGCTGATTCGAGAATATACCTATGAAGCCGGTGTACGCAATTTGGAACGTGAAATCGGGCGCATCTGTCGCAAGATCGCCCGTCTCAAGGCCGAGAAGAAACGCCACCCGCGCCGGATAGGTTCATCATCGGTTGAACGTTTTCTTGGTCCGCCGGTATTTTTCAATATAGAAGCTGAACGCCGCGATGAAATCGGTGTGGCGACTGCTATTGCCTGGACTGTGAATGGTGGTGAGATCATGCCGGTTGAAGTCTTGCTGGTCGAGGGTAAAGGCAATCTCCAGATAACCGGGCAAATCGGAAATGTAATGCAGGAGTCAGCACAGGCTGCCCTTTCTTTCTTGAAATCACGCTGTAGAAAATTAAATATAAAATCGGATGTCTTCGATAATGTGGATATCCACATTCATATCCCGGAAGGAGCTATACCCAAAGATGGACCCAGCGCCGGGATCACAATCGCTACCGCGTTGGTTTCCGCCTTCACCCGAAGAAAAGTGCGTAAAGACGTGGGTATGACAGGAGAAATAACCTTGCGCGGCCGCATATTACCGGTGGGTGGTGTGCGTGAGAAGGTGCTTGCAGCGCACCGGGTGGGTCTGAAAACTATTGTTCTGCCTGGGCGAAATAAAAAAGACCTGGTTGAGGTACCGAAAAGAGCGCGTCAAGAACTCGAGATTGTGACCGTTGATCATATGGATAAGGTCATAGATGTGGCTTTGATGCCTCCACCTGCGACTAGGAAGACCCCTCAACGTCGTCCAGCGAAACCCGAAGAACCTCCGGCAGACACCCCTTCTGCATCAAGCGGAAAGCAGCCACCTCTTCAAACCGGAGTTTAACTTTAAGTTAAGTTCATCTTCACGGATATTGTGCGGATATCATTCTAAAGCGGCTGGATTTGGTATCATCAGACTTTGATATTTACCCCATATTGGCTCGTGGGATGGGACCAGAACTGCACTGGTTTCCGGGGGATGTCTCCCGCATGGAGTTGGCGGCTGCCCTGGTGGGGATGGCAAATACAGGTGGGGGCACGATTTATCTTGGAATAACACCGCGTTCGAATAAAATTACCGGCGTGAGCGATGTGGCGGCGCAGCAAGATTCCCTGTTTAAGACCTGTCTGCTCATTGAACCCACTCTGGTGATACCACTACCTAAAATCTATCAAGTTGCTCAGGTCGATATACTGCAAATTTCTGTCCCTCAAGGATTACCTCATGTGTATAGTATGGATGGTCGCTACTACTGGCGGGAAGGGCACCGCACAAATCCTATCCCCCCGAGACAATTAAGGCGATTGCTGGTGGAGAGGGGGACCATCTCGTTCGAGTCACGCCTACCTCCACAAGCTACATTCCAGGATTTAGACCCTGAGCAGTTGGGTGCATATTCCCAGGCTTATTTGAAAGCAGTAAAGTTTCCCGAAGAAGAATCTCCACCAGGCATACAAGAGATCCTAGTGCAGCGAGGATGCCTGCGGCAGGATGGAGACGAACTGCGCCCGACATACACGGCAGTATTGCTTTTTAGTCCTTCAGCTCAGCGATGGCTTCCATCCGCTCAAATCCTGGCAGCCCGATTTAGTGGTACCTCGCTCGCTGATCGATTTATCAAGCAAGAGATAAGCGGTTCCTTATCTCAACAACTACACCAGGCTGAAAATTTTTTACGCGCCAACCTGCAAAGTGTTGTTCGTATGACCGGTTTTTCCCACCAGGAAACCTTGGAATATCCTTTTGAAGCAGTGCGTGAATTGGTGGTCAATGCCATCGCGC
>JBFFIU010000152.1:0-8424 GCA_041556275.1 Anaerolineales bacterium
CGGATCACTTTCATCCTGAGGCTTGATTCAATTCGTTCAATTTCTGCAGCGTCTCGAGAGAGGCGATCACAAGGATGGTTGCCGCGGGTTTCATTTGCTGATTTGGTTCGGGGTGCAGGATGGAAGTATCTTCATCCTGGTAGCTGACGAATGACAGGTCAAACTCGTTCTCCATCTGCTCAACCGATAAGCCAATTAATGCAGAACCAGGGGTTAAGGTCACCTCGCCGAGATTTAGCAGCTGGTCCCCAATGTAAAATGAATGTTTTACATTGACCCGCATAGCCGCAGTCGCAAAGATCGGCGCGGCTAATGCAGAAGTGCTGAATGCTGTTTGAATTCCAAAACCTTTCTCTACACGTCTTGCCAGCTCAGCATCAAACACGCGCATAACGACTTTAATGCCTGGATTCAGCTCACGCGCATCCAGAGCGATCTCCAGATTGGTGAGCTCATTAGAAGTACAAGGGATGATAGCGTCAGCCTGTTCCACATTGGCTTTGACCAGATTATCAGAACGCCGGGCATCAGCAACGATCACTGGGATTCCAAGCGATTTAACTCTTTCCATGAAGCGGCTATCGGGATTTGGTTCAATGGCAACGATCTCTCTGCCAAACTTGAGTAGTTCAAGGATTACTCGATAACCTGTCCTGCCAATGCCGCAGATAATCACATGATTTTTGAATGTCGATGCCATTGCCACCTGCCATTTCTGTCCACGCGATTGTTTGTTGACCAAGGCTGTACCAAATCGAAGAACCCCTTCGGCGACGACAGCCAAACCCAGTATGGGGATGATGAAGAAGAATACTTGAAGGTACCACTGATCCGGGTAGGGCAACACGATCTCAAAGAAGATCAATGCAAATGTAGCATGGAGGGCTTGAGATATCGTCGGGTGCAACTCCGTTCCAGGAAATGAATAGAAAATACGGAAGAAGAAAGCCCCACCCAGTATAACGGCCGCGAACAAGGTCAGTGATATACGAAATTCCTTGAGCAGAACACGGATATCTCTTAATTGAGCACGCGAAGTTTGCAAGAATCTACGGCGCAATCCAGTTCACCTTGTTTAGTTAAATATCCAGGCAATTCACTCTATTAGTCTACCACCAGTTTTTATAGACGATCTGGTCTCTCCTTCTATTGATCCTCTAAGAGCAAATCTCTCTATCTATTTAACCTGAGTTCGGGATAGGCATGGATTATACAATGAAGCTTGTCATTTTGATGAGCCCTTCAGAACTTCAGGATAAACTTCGCGACGAGAAATCCCTACAATGATCCTTTGTAATCTATCTCGATAGGGATTCCTCACCTCCCTGATCGGACAGATCAGGGACAGGCCCGTTGGGGGTTCGGAATGACACATTAATTCACCGGACTCTTAACCCGAACTGACGTTATTTAATCACGGATTATTTGAAGTGGTAGAGCAGATATGCACTAATGAAATAAGTAGACCAGATAGATAGGACGAGGGTCAAGGCGTAGATAATCGAATCTGGGAAATCAAAATTCAATTGAAAGATTGGGAAGCCAATGATAATCACCAACACTGATAAAACGATTGCGATCCTGATCCAGAAGCGGTCGTAAAACCCGGACAGATTAATGTCTCTTGCCAAGGCTAAATATTTTGAAGCAGGATCCCCACCACCAACGAGACGAGGAGGATAACCACAGACCACAGCGCCAGCTTCTTGAGTGATGCAGCACCCAGACCTGCACCTGCAATCAAACCAGCAATCCCCAGTTCAACGGTTTGCCCAAGGAACCAAGATAAGGCGAGGAGGGGGTTAATTGTGGCGATGGAAAGTAAGCCTAACATGAAGGCACCCCATATCAGTGCACCTATAATCAGGCCGAAAATAAGACCATCTCTCCAGGTGATGATGCTCAACCTGTTCATGAGCCAAACGAGCATCACGGCCAACAAGAGGAAAGAGAGATATCCCAATGGGATCAAAGCGAAGGCGCGGTCGGGAGGCAGCAGAAATGGATCCGGTTGGGCATAAAGCGGTGCCAAAATACTGGCGTGAAGTAAGAAATCGATGCCGATCACCACCAACCAGGATAGAAGTATTACTCCCAGCAACTGTTTTATGGATGTAGCTTTAGCCATATACTTCTTCCTACATAGGAAAGGTGAATTCCCATCATTTGTCCATTAATTTCGCCAATATCCAGCTTCACCGAGTGCAGGTTTGCTTGATCCAATTCTATTTTATAAATAATCCCCTCTTCGAGTCAAGATTGTGAAACCGATAACAAATAGCTATCTTTTTGGCTTTTACACTCACCCAGAGAAAGGTAAATGGAATGTATGAAGTTTTTTGGAGTAGAATTATGTTTTCGTGCAAAAGGGATGTCATGAGTGAATTCCTCAATATTTTCTAAGGAGATGTGATGCCTGGTCAGGTTTTACTTTCAACCATATTGATCACCGCGGCGCTTGTATTTTATTCCATTGGGGTGTGGAGCGAGCGTCTTGCCGGGCGGTTAAAATCCTGGCATTTGATTTTCTTCTGGGGAGGATTCGTCTTCGATACCACGGGGACGGGGATAATGCTGGAAATGGCGGGAGGGATGACATTCGATATTCATGGATTGACGGGATTGATCGCCATCCTGCTGATGCTGATCCATGCAGTTTGGGCAACAATCGTCCTGATCCGCAAGAACGAGCAGGCGATCATGAATTTCCACAAATTCAGTCTGGTGGTGTGGATTATCTGGTTGGTGCCATATTTCAGTGGATTCTTCTTGTCAATGGGGGGATAGGAAATTCGACCAGAGAATTGGAGTGATTCATTGTGCTTATCCAGGGAATAATCTGCGGTTACAGTTAGAGACAACTAATCTATAAAATATGATAATAGTTCAGCCCCCGCCTAAACAGGTGGGGGCTTGTCGTGTGTCAGCTATGCTTAATGTTATTGGATTGTTACAAATTAATGGTGCCGCTATGTACTTTGTGATTCATCGAGCAATTGGAGCATATTCTGCCGGTAGCCCTCGAATGCTGTACGTCCCTCATCAGTCAGTGAAAGCATTGTGTGTGGGCGTTTATCTTTGATCTCCTTCTCTACCTCGATGTAGCCTGCCTCTTCAAGTTTGCTCATGTGCGAGGAAAGGTTACCCCAGGTAAGACCAGTGCGGCTCAATAGGAAGACGAAATCTGCACTCGTTACTACGTAGAGGTAGGCTAATATTTTAAGCCGGGCTGGCTCGTGCACCAGGCGATCGAGCTGGGCTTGTTTCTCTGTGCTGTCCTTACTTGTTGGGCTCATAATCAGGCTTCCATTTTTGGAACCGGGTATTTCCGCAGGAAGCGCTCCAGCACAACCAACCCTGAAACCAGGATCAAAGCCCCAGCAAGGATGACAGACAATGCGAAAGCATCAATCGCGGTGATGGTTTGGGAGAGGATTTCTCCACCAGCAAAGGCTGCCAATAGCAGGAACGCATAAGCATATAAGCGGCTTGCATTGACAAGGTATGCAAGCACGCAAACACCCACTGCAATCACGAGGCCTAATATGCTGAGAGAGTAATCAAGGGGTGGGTTGCCAGCAAATATCACTCCAATCAAAACCCCACCGAGAGCGATTAGCCCAAGGAGGAGCAGGGTGATGATCAGATTTCTACTCTTCCTCTCCATTTTCTGGCTGGGTTGCAGCATTCCGATGCGGGGGATGGTGATGAATCGCTTGCCCAGATACCAGATCGCCATCGCCAGGATGCCAAGCAGTCCGATGAGGCCGGACGGCTCTGTTACCAGGAAGACACCCCACAAAAGGATCACGGTTCCGATGGCGATGTCAACCAGACCATCCTCGCTATAAGACATGTAGGCTTTGCGTTCAATGTCATTCATATCCAGTTCGTACGACATCTTGACCTCCTTATTCAAATAAATATATTTGTACTGCAGTATACTTTGTATCACAAATATATCTGTCATGATTATACAAGATTCATCGGCGGTTGTCAAGCACCGATTTGCACCTATTCCCAAAATCGTTTGGGAGTCTGGGATTGCAGAAGTGGATTCTGTACGCTAGCTAGATGATGAAATCAATCGCAAACGCGGACTATATTTGTTGCTTTGGATGATTGTACAAATTCGCCAATGAGGTCAAAGGGTTTTGAGTATATTCGGATGGAGGGATTTCTTTTTTGTTGATCTTCATGTAAAATTTTATAATGGTCCATTTCGAGAAAACAAATAAGGAGAGTGAGAGATGAGAAGACCAGATGGTGTGACAGCAATTGCAGTGTGGTATTTTATCAACGCAGCTTTTCTTCTTTTAGGAGCCTGCACACTTATTGCAGTCCTAGCTGGTATATTGGCAGCAATTGGAAATGATCCGGAAGCACAATTCTGGACGTCGTTCGGCATGCTGACTGGCGTGGTTTTTTCTGTCGCGTTCGGCATTGCCCTGGTTCTCGCAGGGTGGGGACTGCTGCAATTGAGATCGTGGGCACGCTGGTTGGCATTCATCCTGGCGATATTTTCACTATTCGCTTTTCCGATCGGTACCATTATCGGGGCGCTGATCATCTGGTACCTGTTGAAAGATGATGTCAGGGATGCTTTTGAAATAGCAGAAGGCAATATACCTGCGGAAGTTGTAGCACCCGAAGAGGAGATTCCACCCCCGTGATGCGACCGCCTGGAATTTGAGCTTTTTACTTCTGCTCATGAGCTATAAAAAAAGCCATTGACTTTTTTGTCAGTGGCTTCTTTTATTATGGGAGAAAGGAAATTAGATATGTCTTGGTGATCATAGTAACTTCATTACGCGTCATGCCATGCTGCGAATGCGCACTTCGATCCCTTTTTCGTCTCCCAGCAGTGCCTCGATTGTGGAAGTATCGGTATTGCCAAAATGATAGGGATAAAGGATCTTGGGTCGAAATGCTTTAGCAGCGTCGGCAACCATCTCGGGAGTCATTGTAAAGGGCAGATTCATGGGCAAAAAGGCGACATCGATATCCGGTAAAGTTTTCATCTCGGGGGTGTTCTCTGTATCCCCAGCGATATATACTCGCTTATCGCCAAAAGTCAGGACATACCCATTTCCAATACCTTTGGGATGAAAAGCCTGTCCACTATCGCGTTTGTGAACGAGATTGTACGCGGGAACAGCCTCGATGTTCAAGTCATTGAGATTGCGCACATCCCCATTGTGCATAACGATCCCGCCATCAACCTGATTGGCACAGGTCTCGGTCAATACGATCACCGTTTTATCCGTGCGTACATACTCTAATGCATCGAGATCGAGATGATCTTGGTGTTCATGGGTGAGCAGAATGAGATCGGCTTTTGGCAGTTCTGCATAGTTGGCAACACGGCTGAAGGGATCGATGGAGATGTTCATCCCATTGAAATCTAACATCAAGCTTCCATGCCCAAGAAAAGTGATCTTCAGATCTCCAGCCGAGGTTGGGATCAGATCGGTCTCAAACTGCTTCTGAGCAGCCATCTTTATATCTCCTTATTATCTACCTGTGGAGAAGTGCTTCTCCAGGAACTATGAATGGGGTATATCGCTGTTTGGCGCCAATGAGGATAACATATTTTCTATGAACATTTTGGGCAAGGCTGTGGAGTGATGATGTGATATGAGTCTGAGCGATTGAGATCCTGGTTTAAATGCAGGAGCAGCCCGGCAATATATATTTGACCGGGCCTCCCCCCCAATCCAGGATCGGGATCTATCTGACCAGGAACAAGGCTTCACTCGAGCAACAGCCTTTGGTGATGCCTTCTATTGATTTTTTAGGTGCGCTTTAGGTGAAACATCAAGCTAACAATCCCCGCTAACGATTAACTTATTCGCTCTCTTCAGGAGGATCTTCATGTTCGGGAAAGTCGACTTGGTTGGTTGGAAATACTCCAAAAATGGAGATGGCCATTCCTGCAACCGCCAACAAAAATATGGTTAAGAGTCCCCAATCGTGCATAATCCAGTCTCCCGACAAAATATTTAGAAGATAATTTAACATAAGCAAAAATATGTGTCAACCGAATAACTTGATAAAAATGTTAACCTTACTAAAAATCCAGTTTTTGGGAGCTGAAATCCTTGAGTTCGTAAATATAAGCATTAAATAAAAACGTGCTGAACTGAGCAAAGCTGCCGTTATAATGGCGGTCAACTTTGTATTGATTTCAATTGCCCATCACATGGAGTATTGATTATGACTTCCAATGGTTTTGTCAGTCTTGTAAACCTCTCCAAGAGTTATCAAGAAGGGGAGCAATTACGCCCGGTGTTGAAAGATGCCAGTCTCGATCTGCAGCGCGGCGAGTTCCTTGCCATTCTAGGTAAAAGCGGCAGTGGTAAAAGCACCCTTCTAAATCTCATCAGTGGCATTGATCAGTTTGATAGCGGTGAAATCTATATCAACGGACAATCTCTCACTGCGCTCGATGAACGCCAGCGCACCTTTTTTCGACGCCAGCAGATCGGCTTCATATTCCAATTCTACAATTTGATCCCTACTTTGAGCGTGCTGGAAAATGTGAGTTTGCCCCTTGAACTCTTGGGTACAGATTTGGATGAAGCTCAGGAGCGAGCGTCCCGAATGCTGGCAGCCGTTGGCCTTGAAGATCGCCTGAAAACCTACCCGGATCGTCTCTCCGGGGGTGAACAGCAGCGAGTGGCTATCTCCCGGGCACTCATTCACGATCCGCTTATCGTACTGGCAGATGAACCCACCGGCAACCTAGATGAAGAAACCGGAAAACAGGTGCTTGATTTGTTGGAGCAGCTTACCCGTCAATCCGGAAACACCTTGATCATGGTCACCCACAGCCGGGAGAATGCTGCCCTGGCGGATCGAATTGTCGAGCTGCGTGAGGGCTGCTTTTTCGAGGTCGAAAACGTCTACGAAAGCTATATGGTTAAAGCACTCAATGAGTGAAGCTTCTCCAACCCGAATCCCACGAACACTTCTCAACATCGGTTGGCGTTATCTGATCCGCCATATCTGGCAGAGCTTACTGATGGTGGTTGGCATCACACTGGGGGTAGCTGTTGTGGTGGGAGTTGATATGGCCAATGGGAGCGCCAGCCAAGCGTTCGATCTCAGCACACAGGCCATTACGGGTCGTTCCACCCATTACATCTCCGCTGGCTCTCAAGGACTCGATGAAGAAATCTATTTCGATTTGCGCGGAAGAGGACTGGGTGTTAAGTCAACGCCGATCATCAGCGACTATGTCACCTCTCCGCAGCTGGGTGGGGTGACCTTGCAGCTCTTAGGAGTCGATCCGTTCACAGAAAGACCGTTTCGGGATTATCTGCAAGTGGATGACAACGTTCCTGTCATTGAGCTGACCAAGTTCTTGACCGAGCCAGGAGGGATGCTCGTGTCGCAAGACCTGGCTGAGCGGTATGATCTGGGGATTAATTCTCCGATCGAAATTGAATATGCCGGTGGGGTTTCGGCAGGGAAAATAGTTGGTCTGCTAGAGCCGGATGACCCGCTCAGCCGCAGCGCGATAAACAGTATGCTCTTGATGGACATTGCGACTGCCCAAGAAGTGACCGGCAGAATCGGACTGCTGGATAGAGTCGATTTAATCCTGCCAAGTGAATCTGAAAAGATCTTGCAAGACGTGCAGGCATTACTACCAGCTGGAGTGCTGGCTTTACCGGTGGAGACACGTCAAGGTACTGTTCAGGATATGACCTCCGCCTTCCGCATAAACCTGACAGCAATGAGTCTGCTGGCACTGATCGTGGCCTTATTCTTGATTTACAACACGATGACCTTTTCCGTGGTCCAGCGCAGGCCATTGTTTGGTACTTTGCGCTGTTTGGGAGTCACTCGTCGTGAAATCTTTCTCATGGTGGTCATTGAAGCCCTGGTGATAGGTCTGCTCGGTTCATTTCTGGGTATTCTCCTCGGTATCTTGATGGGACGTGGGATGGTTGCTCTGGTAACACAGACGATAAACGATCTTTTCTTCGTGGTCACCGTTCGGGACATCCCCATACCGACTGCAAGCCTGATCAAGGGCATGATCCTGGGGATACTGGCTACGGTGGTCACAGCTGCTTTTCCAGCCTGGGAGGCGGCCAGCGTACCCCCTCGCACAGCGCTCTCACGCTCCGGACTGGAAGCGAAGGCCCGAGGCGTGGTGCGCTGGATCGGGATCATAGGTGTACTGCTGATCATCATCGGCATCGGGGTATTGGCCATCCCAACTTCAAATCTGGTGGCCAGTTTTGCTGGCACATTCATCAGCATTTTTGGCATCGCCATGCTCACTCCCACCGTGACCAGCTGGCTGATGAAACATATCTCCCGCCTGACGAGATGGGTTTGGGGCATACTGGGTCACATGGCTCCCCGGGAAGTGATCAACTCAATCAGCAGGACCTCGATCGCCGTTGCAGC
>JBFFIU010000153.1:0-8418 GCA_041556275.1 Anaerolineales bacterium
ACCTTTCTCGCCTGCTGCGCGCTCAGCAGTCCGGCCACCTTGGGTGGGACCTTCTCACCTTCTGGAAGGTCGCTTACTCGAGTAAACGGAAAAGCTTCCAACCAATTGGCATGAGCCGGTTTCAAATCATGTAACTGGGCAATCTGAGAAACACTGTGAGATTCCCACCAGGCATACCAGGCGATTCTCAATTCATCCAGCTCATTTGATAACTCATAGAGACGACTTCGCACACCATCATTTCCACCATGCCCGTTCAGCACCAAGATTCGCCGAAACCCATGCTCAAATGCAGACCGAACTACATCTTCCACCAAGTCCAACAACGTGGATAAGCGAAGGGAGAGTGTGCCAGGGAAACCCAAAAAATATGGCGAAGCACCATAGTTGATGGCGGGTGCGACCAATACACTTGTTTGTTGGCTGGCAGCATCCGCCAGAGATTGAGGGATCTTGACGTCGGTTGCCAGACTCAAGTAACCATGTTGTTCACAAGCTCCCAAAACCAGCATTAAACGATCGTCCTTCTCCAGGTAACTCTCGACATCGAACCAATTCAATTCCTCAAACCGCATAACACCTCCAACCTTCAGCGACGCAAGCACAATTCCCAAATTGAGCGCTGCGATAAACCATTGTTAATCTAAAACAACGTCAACAGATCCTGCGGGCGTTCGACCAGGAAATCCGGATTTTCTGTGGTCAACTTCGCCAAACTCTGGTGTCCCCAACTGACTGCAATACTCTTAATCCCGGCTTCACGCGCAGCCCGGATATCGCTAACCGCATCGCCGATCATGTAGAATTCCCGATTTGATCCCACATTCAGCGATTTAACCTTGAGGATTTTTTCAACTCGGTTACCATCATCCTCGGCACTTAGAATAATCTGAAATTCCTCTTCAAGTTCATAGGCATCAAAAAAATTTCTCACCACCTTGCGGCTGTTGCCGGTGATCACGACCAGAATTGATAATTGGGATAATTCTCTGATCACAGTATCCATGCCTGGTGTAATCCGCAAAGGGTCTTCGCGCAGCGAAAACAGCTCAAAGTTGCGAGAGACGAAGGCTTCTATCTTTTCTTCTGGAATCCCTAATTGGCGTCCAAATTCTGAAAACTCCATCCTATCCAGGATTTCCAAATCCTTTTGGGTTGGAGTGCAAGGATACCCCAATTCCTGGCAAACTTGTCCAGCATAATTAAGCATGGGCCGAAGAGAATCTGCCAAGACGCCATCAAAATCGAAGATCAAGATCCTGTCCATACCCCCAATTCTAATGTATTCACTTTCGAAAGAGAAGAAGTCTAAGAAAGAAGATCAAGGATTAAATCTTCTAACTAACTGGTCAAACCTGCAAGAATTGCACTCAATTAAGAACGATCATCGAAAATGCATTGACCAAGGAAGTTAAGATTGATGAACAGCTATCCAATTAACAATTGTGGTTTATTTCTTATTGGACTTTCGAAGGTGGAAAATTTGTTGCCATACCGAGCGACGACAGGAGCGATAGGTGTATTGCGCACAGTGTCTTCGGGAATTTATCGTCGCAAGCTGCTCCAAATGACATGAACTGCATAACTCCTATCTACCCCGTAATTCAGGTGAACCTGAGTAGAAACACTCAAAGTAATTCTTTACCAAAGTTTATACAACAAGTATTTTCTACAAAATTTTTTATAAGCTTGGTGGATAGTGTATAATCGGATGCGATTAGTCAATATTAGGGTAAATTCCTGGGGAATATTATGCTTCAAACTCAATCTGCTGAAAAAGACGTTATTTTCTTCATCGCCGACATCAGTGGATACACACGATTCATCGTATCAAACGAGAAAGAAATGGTGCACAGCCAGATCATCGTCCGTGATCTGATCAACAGCATCATCTCGGAAATCAAAGCCCCAATGCAGGTAATCCGCTTAGAAGGGGATGCCATTTTCATGTATGTTGATAAGAACGATCCAATGGTGCGGTGGGAAATCGTGCGCGCTAATTTGTTAGAGACTCTGATCACCTTCTTCCGCGTGTTTTCAAACAAGATCGCTGAACTAACCCTGCATAAAATATGCAACTGCAATGCATGCAATAACGTAGATCGACTCAAGCTAAAGATCGTCGCCCACAGCGGAAAGACGATGTTTTTCAGCATCAACGATATCTTGGAACTTTCGGGAACGGCGCCTATCCTGATCCATCGCTTATTGAAAAACTCCGTCGAGGCGGATGAATACGTGTTGATGACTGAATCTGCGCTCACGGATCTCATGGTTTCACCAGAAGATGTTGAAACTAGCTCAGAGAGTTATGATGAACTTGGGACGATCAAAACCTTTATCTATTATCCACCCCCACCTGAACCCATCTCCCCGGATGCATCTGTAAAATTCCCCCAGGTTTTCGTGGATACCTTGCGTCTTGAGGTTTCGAACGAATATGCAGTTGTGGCGAATGATCCAGAAAAAGGATTTCATTTTCACACCGGACGCAGGTTAGCCGATCTGCTAGGTTATGAAGATAAATTACTAGATCAATTTCCCGAGACAGTAATCGAGTCCTTTGCAGGAACTGGAAATGTTTTCACACTCGGAGAGCTCAAACCTGGAGAATACGTTTTAGATGTTGGTAGCGGCGCAGGTCTGGATAGTTTAATTGCTGCCCGCATGGTCGGGAATGAGGGAAAGGTGATCGGCATTGACATGACACCAGAGATGGTCGCCAAAGCTCGCCAAAATGCTGATCAGCTGGCAATACACAATGTAGAATTCATTCAAGACTATAGTGAAGAACTTCCTGTTCCTTCCGAGTGGGCTGATGTGATCATCTCTAATGGCGCCATAAATCTATCGCCGGACAAGGATGCAGTATTCAGCGAGATGTTCCGAGTGCTTAAACCTGGCGGACGGCTGCAAATCGCTGACATCCTAGTACAGAAACCAGTTCCCAACAGTGCCAAGAACAATTTAGACTTGTGGGCAGGTTGAATTGCCGGTGCTCTGCTGGAAGCAGAGTTGGAAGCGAAGCTATCCGCGGCCGGGTTCACGGATTTCGAAATCACCTGGAGAGATGATATTTATCGCGATGCACCTCAGCAATCTGAATCATCAGCCTTCGGAACACTAGGGATTACTTTCCAGGCGCGAAAACCGCCGAATTTGCTCTGAATCATGAGTTTCCGCCTGAGCAATCAAAATTACCCTGATCAAGCGTTGTATATGAGTACCAGCGCCTGGTTCGATATCATCAACCTGGCTGAAGATTACGGCTGGAATCCCATGGGTCCGGTAAACGATGCCTGGACGGTGGGTTTGGTGGATGGATACCCTGAGACCGGCCTGGGTAAAACAGATTACTGGCCAGGAAGCTACACTGGCGAAGAGGGTTCCCTGGTAGTCCTGGATGATGCCCTCAATCTAGCTGATGCACTCGAACGAGCGTTCTTCGAAACTGACCCTCAGCCCAGCCTGGAGTATTTACCGGGATATGAAAATAATGGGGGGCAAACCGATGGCAGCTTGCATGCCGGGATCGGCGTGATCCAAATCGTGAAAGAATTCTGCCATCTAGGCGCTTTTTGGATCGAGCGCCTGTGATCGCGGTAAATCTCGAGATGATTGGATTTTATCTGCAGCGAAGATTTCTCATTTAGGTGCTGGTTTCAATACCCGCCCGGAAGAAGTTTGATAGAGAACTCAACAACCTGAGAATTGTGCGCGACACATTTGATGTGGATCGCAAAAATATAAAGCACGATATTGATCAACTTACCTGGAAGAAGGATTACTTTAAGAGGTGGCTTTTCCCCCAGATATTTTTCGCAGCCTTTGCTGACAGGGCGAGTTCAAATATAGTCGAGAGCTAAGTTCTCGTTGGGCAGAAACCACTCTGCTGCGTATCAGATTCTGGGATTTCCAGATCCATCATCTCTTACGGAGTTGGATAGTTGACAATCGCAATTGCTCGCACCATTTATAAGACTATTGTGCCTGCAATCGCTCCATAGATAACTGCAAGAAATTTTCGCATAAGTATTTTCCAACGATAAAAATGCATGTCCTCTCTGGCAGAATGATATGCAATTCCCGGAATAGAGCTTATCGGCTTGGAATGTCAAGATTTATGTCTTCAAAAATCCTTTGCTTCCTCCGCTACATCTCCGGTCCGCTCTAGCAAGATGTAAAGCGACCCCGATTATGGCTGGCGAATTTAGCTCGTTACGTGTGCCGGATTCCGGGCAAGCTTTCTCCACTCCAGTAATGCGAAAACGATGAAATAGACAAGACCGAGTGCGAAGATCAAACCAAAGTTCTCAGCAACTAAGTACAGCGAATCAGTAGGAAGGAATACTAAGCCCATTAGCGAGACGTTCAGCCCCAAAAAGAGAACCAGCACCGAACTCGTCAAGATAATAGCGGCAAATTGCATCGGCTTTCGTCCGTACAATTTAAATACAATCACAGAAATTGCAAATATGGTGAGGATAGTAACAGGCATCGCCCTCAGATATAGACTTCCGGGTGGACCAGACATCACTTCGGCGAGTGTTATGACTGGTTCATAAACCAATTCAGACACCACAGCGATTGAGGCGAGGAGCCCCACAAAAAGTGCGTTGTAACGAAACCAGCTACCCAATGACGGTTTGTCAAACAAAAGTCCATATGTCCACCCAAGGCAGAACCCACAAATTATTCCTGCCGCCAGTAGCAACGGCAACGAAAACCAGATATCGCTTATGAGCAGGTCGTGTACCAAAGCAAAAGCTGCCGCTGAGATCGCGCCTGCCACTGCCCCTGACCGCATAAAGCTCATATTCATTGCGTTGGATTATGGCGTCGCCTAAGTATTTCTCCAGTCAACCTCGATCAATGGAACCGGTTGCTCGAATCCCTTTGCCTTAAACTCGCCTAGATCAATATAACGAATGTTTTTTCCAACCGTAAGATCTCGAACTACCTGTGCTACGAGAATGCTTCCGGGTTTTGCATGGGCACACAATCTGGCGGCGAGATTGACAGCAGCTCCATACAGCTGACTATCGTTGCGCACTGGTTCTCCGGCACTGATCCCGATGCGAAGGTCCATGCCTGTATTTGGATGCTCTTCATTATGTTCGACGATCATCTTTTGAATTGCGATGGCGCATCCCACAGCGCTAACGGCTGAAGTAAAGGAGGCCATAAAGCCGTCTCCTGTGTGTTTGATTTCCTGTCCTGCATGTGTGCGGAGCGCATCACGAGTGAGCGCATTATGAATTCTGAGCAACTCCATGGACTTTTCATCCCCGGAGTCACTGATCATTTGGGTAGAACCCTCAAGATCGGTGAACATAATGGCACGAAATGGGGAATCAATGGACAATTCACCTGCTACAGAAGGGGGATCCTCTACTCTACCCAAAAAGGCTTTGACGATGGTCTGATCGACCTCCATGATCTCGTTATGATCGAACCCATGCGCCTCATTATGCACCTTATGAACCGTACGCATATCCGGCGCCTGGACCAGGCAGAACACAGAATTGCGCTCATCGTCATACCAATAGGTGATGAACTTGCAGTTGTACTTATCTTGAAGCTTGAGGTCCGCGGCGTGCGCTTCAGCGACCTCTTCGGGGGTGAGGTTTTCACCATCATGCCGATCCATGTAAAGCGGCATTTCCTATATCTCCTTAAAAGAGTCTAGCGAGGCTGACATGTTAACAAGACCATCGAGTTTCATCCCAGAAATAGAAACCAACTCATGAGTGATCTTCGGCGGTCTGATAGCCTTGAGCTGAGCAGCGCAGCAACTCTCTACTCCGAATGTAGTAACCTACTGATGCTGCGTCCGCTCCAGCGAGTTGTTAAGGGGTGCGCTCTAAAGATCTTCCAACAAATCGCAGGCAACACCGACTGAAGCGATTGCCGCGAGCCGTCGAGAATGGAATGCGGCTGCCCGGCGTTTTGCAACCGGAAACATCATCAGCAAAATCTCGAATGCCTTCCAGCACTACGCTTTCCCTCCGGCGCAACCGGGTCAGCTACAATTGGGGTTAGAACGCATTAATCCTTTACTCTCTGCTCAGCCAATTTACGATCACCTGTACAAGTTCGTCCTTGCTCTTAGAAAACTCATGTTCATCTTGAAATGCTTCGATTCTTACCTTTGTACCTTGTTTTGAAAAGGATCGGTACAAGGGAAGGATGTGGTCTTCTATCGTAATTACATCATCATCCCAACCGCCTATTAGCAAGATATCTCGATCTCTCAAAGATGATGTCAACTTCTCGGTATCAAATATCGCTTGGTTTTCGACCAAATCGTATAGTAATTCATCTCTGTATTTGACAGGGCCTTCCGGCGCACGGATTGCGGCCAAGTTCCGGGTAACCTCTTCCGCATATTCAGGGTCCTTCTCGATTTTACGAGCTTCCTTACCAAAGTCTCTCCCCGATATGGAAAATATCTTTCTAACTTCAGGATGTCCAACAGACCCTGCAAAGACGAGCCCGCTCCCAAAACTCCAGCCACCCAGAACAATCCTGTTTAGATCAATCGAGTAAGTTTTCAGGAAATGTGCCTCGTGGAGTAATTCTAACGCTGCTCCAATATCAGCAATCGCATTGCTAAACGAAAAATATCCTTCACTCTCAAACGTTCCCCGGTAATTGAAGGTTAGCACATTGACTTTCTCTTGCGCCAACCTTTCGCAGATGAGTTCATCGCCTTCCACCCCAGGAAACCCTTGCAAAAACAGAACTGTGGCAATTGCATCATTGCCAGAAGACGGGAAGAAATATCCCTTAATTCGGCTATATGAACTCAAAAACTCAACGGTTACCATTACTTGTTTTCCCTGTCCCGCACAATATCCAAATGCGTTCTAATGGGTTGATAACCCAACCGCTGAATACTCTAAATCAACGAAATCCATGTTATCCTAATCAAATTCACAGCTTACTATGGATATTGTCATCCCAGAGCATATTATCAATACAAATCTTGAGTATAAAATGATATTTTGGAGTTTATCCAAATAAATATCACGATAAAGGATTATATCAACATCTATAACTCAAAACAAAGCATATATCTCGAAAGAGTCCGTGAATAATATCATCTGAAAGCAAAACGATTTTTCGGCAACTTATGCAACAGACTGATATAAAGAGCGCTACACGTGGTGTGTAGCGCTCTTATTGATTCCAGATTTAAACCACAATATTGACCAGCTTGCCTGGCACAAGGATCACTTTGCGCGGCGGTTTACCCTCCAGGTACTTCCCCACAGCATCTGAGCTCAAGGCAAGCTCTTTCGCTTTCTCTTCGCTGATGTCAGCCGGCACTGTAATCCGGTCACGCACCTTGCCATTGACCTGTACCACCAAAGTGATCTGCTGCTCCGCAGCCGCAGCTTCATCTACGTCTGGCCAATCCTGGGTGTGTACGGAATACGGCTTTCCCAGAATTCCCCACAGTTCCTCGGCGACATGAGGCGCAACCGGGGCCAGCATGCGCAGATAGATATCCTGGGCTTCATCCCATTCAGGAGCGCCCACTGCGCCTTGCTCACGCGCTTTGTACATCTCGTTGAGCAGCTCCATTAAAGCCGAGATGATGGTGTTGAATTCGAATGTTTCGAAATCGTGAGTCACCTGGCGAAGAGTCTGGTGGACTTTTCTCCTGAGGACTTGCAAGGTTTCGGGAGTCGGATTCCCGGGTGAAATGGTATCGGTGAAAAGAGTCCAAATTCGGCGAATCCAACGCACAGAACCTTCGATGCCGCTGCTGTTCCAGGGTCCACCCAAATCCCATCGGGCGAAGAACATCAGGTAGGCGCGCACTGTGTCCGCACCGTAGCGATCGACCAGCTCATCGGGGGCGATGACATTGCCGCGACTTTTCGACATCTTCTCCGAATCTTCTCCCAAGATGATGCCCTGGTTGCGAAGCTGGATCATGGGCTCCGGACCTTGGGTAATGCCCATATCACGCCCCGCTTTGTGGAAGAAGCGAGTGTAAATCAGGTGCATGGTGGCATGTTCAATGCCCCCAGTATATGTATCCACTGGCATCCAGTAATCATATTCTTCCGGGTCGAAAGGACCCTGGTCATAGTCTGGGCTTAAATAACGCAGGTGGTACCAGGACGAACACATAAAGGTGTCCATGGTATCGGTTTCGCGTTCTGCCGGATCTCCACATACCGGGCAGGTGGCCTGTTTCCAGGTCGGATGGAGTTTCAAGGGGCTCTCGCCTGTCGGTAGCCACTCGACATCATCCGGCAGCAGCACCGGGAGCTGCTCATCCGGCACGAGTTGAGCACCATGCTGCGGACAATAGACGATCGGGATCGGCGCGCCCCAATAGCGCTGGCGGGAGATGAGCCAATCCCGCAGACGATAATTAATCGCGGCCTTGCCGATCTCTCG
>JBFFIU010000154.1:0-8402 GCA_041556275.1 Anaerolineales bacterium
AACATTGCGATACTCAAAAGCGAAGCAGTGTAAGTTTTTGTTGCTGCCACCGCTATCTCAGGTCCACATTCTAGGTCGAGTATATAATCGGCTGCCCGGGCTAAAGGTGACCCGGGATCATTCGTGATCGCTAAGGTGGGAACACCCTGCCGTTTACCTTCAGTAACGACGCTAACAATATCTGGTGACTGGCCAGATTGCGATATGGCCACTACAAAGGCATCCTGCAGAGATGGGGGTTTCGCATACAGACTGAAAAGTGAGGGAGCAGCCAAGGCGATTGGTAACTGGTTGAATGCTCCCCATAAGTATTTTGCATACAACCCAGCATTGTCTGAGGTGCCACGTGCAGCAAGGAAAATATACTTAATTGCTGCTTTGTTTATCTCCTCTGCAATATCTTGAACGACTCCCATGCGTTTGATCAGAAGTCCTTCCAACACACTGGGTTGTTCGAAGATCTCAGATTTCAGACTCATCGATTTTATTTCTGTAATCGATTGATTCTTTCGTATACATCTGCCGAGAACCTTTCGATATACCCATGCAGGTAAACCTCCGGCCCAAGGTCAAGATCATCGATTAATGGTGAAAGGTCCATCGCATAAATCATACCGGTGACGATATCTGTACCATGGGAGGCGAAATAGGTCGCATTGGATCGCCGCCTGCCCATTGTTGCTAGATCATATCGCTTGCCGCCACTGATCTGAGAATCGAACACTCCTAAAAGTGCGACCTGCAAATTCTCATGAGCAGAAACATCAAAAGTAACCTTATCCTGATCCACCATCCAGTCTAGATCACGCCATACTTCGCATCCGAACAACTTCTTTGGGCGGATATCCAGCGGGGATTTGCGGATAGCTTCGACCAATCTCAGCGCCACACCGACATGTGTATCATGCTTGTCAGTCAGGTTGTGCGTGAAAACCACCTCTGGTTTGGTCGCAAGCAGAACCTGTTGTAGATCCTCGACAACTTGAGTTTCGCTTCCGCTTTTGACTGCTGAGCTTGGATAATCCAACAATATTTGGGCGGAATATTCTCCCAAGATGGCTGCCTTTTTCTGTTCCTTACGCCTGACAAGACGCATTTCTTCATCGCTGTAATCCCGGTATAAGTCATCCCTCGGTGATCCGCTTCCATCTGTGACTACTACACCACAAAACCATTTATCCTCCCGTTGGAAGCAATCCATAATGCCGGATACGGCCAT
This sequence comes from Anaerolineales bacterium, assembly GCA_041556275.1. Taxonomy (GTDB): domain Bacteria; phylum Chloroflexota; class Anaerolineae; order Anaerolineales; family UBA4823; genus PFL25. Next base: position 1,220 of record JBFFIU010000154.1, read on the forward strand.
GATCTCGAGGTCATCCTGGTGTGCACCAACGCCCAAATGTGTTGTCCGCGCTAAGGCGTCTTCGCTGGAAATCTGATCCGGGATGAATAATTCTGCTGTTTCAAGATTAAATTTCATGCAGGTACCTCCTTCTCAATCTCCGGGAGACTGGCAGCAGCAATGGATTGTCCCACACGGCGGCTTTTCTCATCCGGCAATTGTATATTTATCCGATCCGCAAGGTTTGGGAATTCATCTGCCAGCACTTCTGTTGCCCCATCAAGAATAATTAGGCCGCCTAATCCCGATGTGCAGCGGCCAAGAATGAGAACATGTTTCAATTCATAGAAATCTGCATAATGGGCGACTGCATAACCCAAGTAGTATCCAATACTTTGCCAAATCTTGCGCGCCCCCTCATGACCAGCCTCTAATTTCTCTTGAACATAATTAAGCTGATCTGTAACCGCTATTCCATGCGGTAAATCAATCTTCACTATTGGCGCAAGCCGAAACACGCACTGCTGTGAAAAATAACGAGATCCCACTCCTCGATCTCCCGACCATTCGTCGACAGAGGCACGAGGATTGTAATCCACCGGAGCAAAAGCAAGTTCATTGAGCCAACCCGTGATGTTCCCTTCCAGATCTACATAACCCCCAGCTTCACTGGAACCCATGGCAATTCCGAGAACCCCGTTATCCTCTAATGACATCGCACCAGCTAACGCGGTTACATCACCATCATTCACAATCTCTAACGGCACTCCCATTTCATCTCGAATACGAATAAACAGGTTTCTTACTTCATCATATCTCTCAGCGGGGATACCCCTGAACAAGGATGCGATCCGCACCTTGTTATCGATGTAGATACCTGCCGCGCTGCCGCCGATGGCTTCTACATGAGGCATCTTTTCAGCTGCCGTGTTCAACGCAGACATGATCTCTTGATAATGGTACCCAGGATCGCTTTGCAGGCGCGGTTCCCAGGCCACCTCTTCGCTGTAGATCGCTTCACCATTGATTACAGCTGACACTTTACGATCTGAAGCGCCCAAGTCGAATCCGATTCGGTATCCATCCATGTGCCGTCCAAGCGCCTTCCCTCCCTCTTTTTTAGGAGGAACCTCGGAAGGATCACAAGGTATAACTGTAAAAATCTTCCCGTAGACATCTTCTCCCATAAAGTGATAGTCAAACTGGCGTGCACCACTCGGGGAGTAAGTGTTTTTAATATATTCCCCAATGCTCCTCGGCCCACCCACATAAGCCTTCCAGCCACCTTTCTGCCAAAGAATAAACTTAAAGATGCGCTCCACATATTCAAAGTTTGCACCCGCGCGCGGGTGATCATCTGGAAACACTTTGGTTTCATAACGAGAGACACACCCATCTAGACGCTGCAGACCAAGGACGAGTGGCACGCCCAGACCTGTGGCAGAGACTTCCTCACGGAAGCGAAGATTAGCTAATATAGCCGGTCGGAAATCCTGATCCAATGGTGGAACGAATTTCGGATTAACCAAGCTGAGTTCTCCCTTCATGTTAATTTTCCTTTCTTATCGCCGATTAATCATTCCCTATGATATTCGAAAATCGAGTTCATCTGGAAGTGGAAATCTCTCTTCTATCTGTGCCCGAGTTGAAGCATCCAAAGACGCATCTACTAAAAATCCTGCTCGCTGTTGGTGATATGCAAACCACAGATCCGATAGCGAATCTTCTCCCTCTCTTAGATCAGGGACAACGACTCTATCTGCAAAGAATCGATCGACGGTATCAAAATCCCCCTCCTTTAACGCGGCCTGTGCTTCTAACAAGCGTATTCGCCCGATCGAGCGAATCGAGTCTGGAAAAATGGTCATCATTTTCAGCCACTCTTCAGTCCGCTCGGCTTCGATCAAACAATTACCACATTCAATTACTATAGGCAACAAGGAAGGGAGTTTTTTACATGCCAGAACTATCAAATCTGCTGCTTCATCAATTCGACCTTCCCGGAGAGCAAGCATAGCCAAGTTTCGCGCTACCCAGGGAGTCCATTCAATTTCTTGGGATCGCTCCCATGCTTGGCGCGCGCCCTCAAGATTGCCAGAATGGTATCTCATTACTCCTAGATGGAACCAAGCAAACCAGTTATCCCTGTCATCGACCTCCATCGATCTTTCTAGTAAATCTCGCCACACATCGCTCACAATAAATCCGAGGGGAGTTTTTCCATGGTCCATTGCTGGAAAGCTCCCTTTCTCAAGGAGTTCGATCCAGGGCATCTGCTCTTGGCTAAGCGAATCATCATCAAAAATCAAACGATCATCACAAAAAGGGTTTTCACCGAACTTCTCTCGCCGGTGGCGCTCCAAAGCTCCCCAACCAGACCCGCGATGGAGAACCTCAACCAGAGGGGCTTCACTTAATCTCTTCCCTGATTCGTACTCCGTTAATAAATCAGGGAATGAAATTACATTAATTAACTCATCCTCAACAGCCTTTTTCGCCTTCTCCCAATTAGGATTATGCACGCTATCTGGATCAGCTTCAATAAAACCATAGGCTTCGAGCCATGACCACTTTTCTCCGGGTTGCATAGGTATATGTTCCAGTTGAGTCCGCGAAAGACCAGCCTGTATTTCGATATAGCCACTTCCCGGTGGAGAAAGAAATTTCTGCCAATTCTTTCCACCAATTGAATTCCCCCAAACCCACAGTTTCCTACCGAACATCCTTTTGGTCGAAATCTGAATCAAGCCCTTACCTTCACGATCGAGAGCAGTGATCCAAGGATATTGGTCATCTGGGATGTGGAAGAAATAATCCGCGGCATGTGCGACATTCTGCGAATACGTGTAATCAATCCCACCATGGTATGGAACAGGGATTTGAATCAGCTCACCCGATTTACACCCCAAGCAGTAGGCTGAATCCGCGGGAACAATGACTCTTGTGCCAGGAAGCTCTGGAACGGCAATATTGGACCACCAATAGATGGGAATCACTTCTTCGTTCGGGTTCACAAGACGCACTCTCAGGAATAAAACCGCCGATGAATCCGGTAGGTAGGCGTCAACCTGGAACGGCGCTTGCCGGAGGCGTTCCCACTCGTAAAGTCTTAATACAGGAGTACCATCATTCCGATCAAGGCGACCAGCAAATACAGGTGAACACGTGAGAGGAGAATGTCCAATTGTGCCCATATTCCATTCTGCTCCTCCGGAAAACCAGGCATTACGGAGAGCCAAATTAGCCAGTTGGAATACAGGATTAACTTCCAGTAATTCTCTTCCGGCAGGTTTATGGAAAAGTGACCAGAGGCGACCACCATAATCTAATAGAAATGTTGCCCGCAGCAACTCATTCTCTAGAACTGCTACTCGGAAATCAACAGGATGAAGCTCTCGGGTGTAGCCATCCTGAATCGGATACGGTAGTTGGCTAGTAATCTGACCATAAGATAACTTCTCAACTATTTCCTTTGGAATATCTGCCGAACACACGATTTTTGATGATTTCTGGTCAAATTCGAGGGGAGGTAATGGATTCTCTGGGCCGATATCTGCGGCGGCCATCGTCCAGGTCTGGATACGTAATTCACTCATCACATTGGACACAAATTTAATTGATAGCTATTCTCCATTTGAATTGGAGAGGAAGTTAGCTCAACAATGATTAATCAAGGATCCTGTTACCCTCCTGCATGGGATCCATCTCCAAAATCATCGAACTCGTGTGGTGTTAAAGTACGCCAAGCTCATTTTGGAGGATTAATGCAGATGCTCCCTGGATCACAATATCTGAACCCACTTTTGCAACACCCACTTCGGAAACGCGTGCCAAAGAAGGTAATGTGCGCTTATCCATCTCTTCCCGCATAGGATCAAGCAGCATTTGGCCAAAATGGGCAACACTGCCACGCAAAAGGATTCGGCAGCTACCAAGCACACCGATCAGGTTTGCAGCAACAATGCCCAACGCTTGACCCGCTTCATAAACCATTTTCCGTACATCTTCGTTGCCAGCCTCTAAAGCAAGGGTGATTGTCTCCATGTTGATTTGGCCAGGATCAGATACAAATCCATTCAGGGTTGAGCCTGGCTCGTTCTCCACGATGTCGGAGACATATTGAATGAATGCCCGACTGCTGGCGATGGTCTCCAAACAGCCAGTATTTCCACAAGCGCACTGTTTTCCATTATTAACGACCGAGATATGGCCAATCTCACCTGCACCTACAGGGCTACCATGCAAGAGCTGATCTTGGATAATTATGCCTGCGCCTACCCCCCAACCCACATTGATCACTACCAAGGGGAGATTATCATCCCAACGCTTCCCAAAAGTGTGCACAGCCAGGGCTGCGATTTGACTATCATTGGCCATATAAACTGGGAGATTATAGCGTTTTTGAAGTAGATTTCGGAAAGGGATGTAGCGCCAATTTAAATTAACTGATTGTTGAAGCACACCATTTGTCGCATCAACTAAACCAGGAGCTCCGATACCGATACCAAGCAATGGTTTGCTTGCTGATTCGATCAGTCTGTCCACCAGGTGATAAACTAAAGTCAATGCTGCATCACCATCCCGATCACCCAAAGGCAGGTCCACTCGCTGATTGGTGTGCCCGCGAAGATCAGCCAGTGCCCCACGAAAATCGCGCCTGGACAGATCGATCCCCACCAATTGACGAGAATCATCGACAAATCGCAACAGGATAGCTCTTCTCCCACTGGAGGAAGGAGCAAGTCCAACTTCCTCAACAAACCCACTAGAGATCAAATTAGCAACCACATCCGAGACAGTTGGTGGAGTTAGATTTGTCACCCGCGCCACCTCAGCCCGACTGATTGGGTCATTTGAATATATCGTCTTGAGCACTAAGCGAGAGTTATGGGCGCGGGCTCTCTTTGGTGTTGCTTTTTGCATCAGTCCACTAATTTCTAAAATTGTCAGATTCAATTCAATAGTTAAATTAACTAATTATAGTTTACATCATTCCCGAAACTTGTCAAGTAACCCTTGCTCAGCCCTTATTTTGGACAATTTTGACTAATTCCATGCTTTATCACCCATTTTTGGAGGGCATTTACCTCAACAGTTGACAAAAATAGAGGAATAGTCTACTATTGTAGAAAATTAGTAAATTTTATTAAGATAATCCTTATTCTAAACATATTCAAGATATCTCACAATCCCTCATACCTATTGGGTCAAACCCTACGTTCATTTTCAACACCCATTCAATCACAAGAGATCCGAATTTAACTATATCGATGTATCGACTAATTCAAAAGGTCTCTGAAACAATCAAAATGATTCTTCCGTTCATAAACGTTATGAAGGAGTGAATTGAAGGGAGGTGGCTCTAAGCATATTTAATCCACTCATAGCTCGATACACATGATTATTTCAAAAATAATGGAAATGGAGGAGAATAAAATGAATAAGATCTACCAAAGATCTATGTTCTTGGTTATGGTGGCCTTACTCATCACGACTCTTGTAGTAGGTTGTGGTGCACCTGCAGCAGAAGCCCCCCCTGCTGAAGAGGTAGAAGAACCACCTCCTGCTGAAGGAGAAGGAGAAACAGCCTCTCTGGATTTCGTTGTCTGGTCCTATGGAATTGAAACCATCCAGGACAATATTGCCAACTTCCAAGCAGCGAATCCGCAATGCGAGATCAATCTTCAGGATTACTCCTGGCTTGACTATCATGACACCATGGTCGGACGCTTCGCTGCTGGTGATCCCCCACCACTACTTTATGGCTCAGATCACTGGCTGCAGGAATGGGGTTCGGCAGGATGGCTTGATTCCATTAGTGAAAACTTCCCACAGGTGTTGGAGTATGACGACGAGCTGGCTCCGTATGCCCTGCAGGGCATGACATACGAAGACGAGGTCTACGGTTTGTCCTACTACGCCGACACGATCGACTTCGTCTACAATGAAGAACACCTCAAAGAAGCAGGATTCGACTCACCCCCTGAGTCATGGCAGGACGTGTGGGACATGTCCGTAGCGCTCAAGGAGCAAGGAATCACGGAATATCCCCTGATCCTGGCTTTCTCCCAGGAGGAAGGCGCTTCGATTGAGGCGATGATCTCGATGATTTACGGTCGCCACGAGGGAGCTGGCGCGCTGTTCGATGAGAACAATAACCCAACCTTCAATTCAGAAGGCAGCGCGGCTTATGAGGCAATCGAGTGGCTGCGCGAAGCTTACGAAGCTGGGCTCTTCGATCCAGCCAGTCTGACAACAGCAGAGCTGGATCAAGTTGCAAGCATGCAATCTGGCGCGCACACCTTCACCATACTACCGCAGTACAACATGGCAGCGCTGAACTTACCGGACAGCGGTGATTATGCCGGTTCTTTCATGATCGGACTGATGCCAGGTGATAGCCACGCTACCGTAGGATATGTGCGCTTCTATGCCATGACCCCCGAAGCCGAAAATATGGGACCGGCGGCGATGGACTGCGCCTGGAAATTCCTGGAGTACTTTGGCGGTAAGACAAATAACGAGTACACAGTGGTCAAGCGCTGGGCAGTTGAGAACGGTCTAGGATTTGCCCAGCTGCCGCTATTTGATGACCCTGATGTGCAGGAAGCCTTCGGTCAATGGGGCGACGTGGATGTCATCGCTGAACAGGCATCGATGGCGCGTGCCAAAGAAGGACTGACTCCGTGGTTCGGAACCTGGGATGTCTTCACCCGGGCTGAAATCCACAAAGCTATCCTTGGGCAGCAATCCACAATGGATACACTCAATAATATGGCGGACTATTGGAACGAACTCGCTTCACAGTAGTTCTTTACTGACAAGGATGGAGGGCGAAAAAAGAAGCCTCCGTCGCCCTCCATCTTGCATTCCAATTAGCCTTATTTGGAGGTTGGCAGGGATGAGCCAACAACAGATGGGTGCAACGCGCAGGAGAGCCAGCACGTACTATATGGAAAGGATTTATCCTTATATTTCCATACTTCCAGTCGCGCTGGTGATTGCGCTTTTTGCGATCTATCCCATCATCCACGCCGTACGGATGAGTTTTTACCAATATCTACTCACGCGCCCGAATATTCATCCCTTTGTTGGTTTAGGAAATTTCATCGATGTCATCACAAGCTACTACTTTAGAAACTCGATCCAGGTCACCGCAATCTATACAATTGCTACCGTTATCGGAGTTATCATCTATGGGTTG
>JBFFIU010000155.1:0-8358 GCA_041556275.1 Anaerolineales bacterium
AATGAGCCACTCCACAACCTGTTTCACTGTAAAGATTGATCTCCGATTTATTAACATGAACGGAATGGGCAAACCAGACATCCTCCCCAACCCAATTCAGTAGTTCCATATACTCAACAGGACGGTAACCGAACATTTCCAGGCAGAACGCTTCTTCATCTTGTGTTTCAGCCAAATGTGTGTGCAGGCAAACCCCGTACTCACGCGCCAAAACAGCACTCTCCCGCATGAGATCTGCCGTGACGCTGAATGGCGAACAAGGTGCCAGCACGATTTGAGTCATCGCACCCCAATTGGGATCATGATACTCTTCAATCAAGCGTTGCGAATCCTTGAGGATCTGATCTTCATTTTCCACGACACTATCTGGAGGCAGGCCTCCTTCACTCTCCCCCAGACTCATTGAGCCTCTTGAGGCGTGCAGGCGCAAACCAGTATCCCTAGCAGCCAGGATCTCGTCTTCCAGGCTAGCTCCATTAGGAAATAAATACAAGTGGTCGGAAGCTGTGGTGCAACCAGAAAGCGCTAACTCAGCCATAGCGGTCTTGGTTGAAATGCGCACTCCTTCTGGAGTAAGCCTAGCCCAAATTGGGTACAGTGTTTTTAACCAATTGAACAAGTTTGCATCCTGTGCAGCTGGTATTGCTCGAGTCAGGGTTTGATAGAAATGGTGGTGTGTGTTGATCAAACCAGGAAGAATTAGATGATCACTCAGATCATAAACCTCATCTGCTTCACCAGGCAGTTCATCAGTGGACCCCACCTTTTCAATCAAACCATCGCGAATAAAAAGACCACCATCGGAGATTTCCTGACGCTGGTCGTCCATGGTAACCAATTTCGTCGCGTGCTGAACAAGCAAGGTAGACATCGGTTTCCTAAAAGGTGAAACTTGAGAGAAAAGGGGTAAATTTGTCAGACAACATTTAGTTTAGCAAAAAAAATTCTCCTTGTCAATTGTCTGACATTTGATTCTTGTACTCAGTGATAGTTACACTCTGGACGATGAATATAAACATTCATTTTGTTCAATTCTTCTGGTTTCGAGGTGTAGGAGATTCAATAGATATGTAAGGATTAATATTCCAATCGCATTATTCTGGAGAGACTAACATTAAGCGTTGGATTAAGATTAATTCAACCATACAGATGTCTCAAGGAGATTAATTCGGTTTGAATGTATAATGAGGGGCATTTAATCCAAAATCAATATTTTGATGGATATCTATTAAATTGAGAAAACCGCAGCGACACAATAAAGTATAAAAGAAAACATTCATCAGGAGAATAAGATGAAAAAAAATCCAAATCGTTTTACAAGCATAATCCTAGCAGTCCTTTTCTTGACCATTTTCGTAGTAGGAGTGATGAGCCTCAACAATTCACCTGTTGTCGCTTCATCAGGGGATCCTAAAACAACTACAGACGAAATAACGGAAGGTAAAGGTGTTATATCCTCTAGAGGAACCGGGAAGCAGTTAACGGTCGCCAGTCAACCCTGGAGCAAAGAGAGAATGGAGGCAGCAAAACCATATCCTCTTGAGGCATTGGATGGCGAACCGGCTGTGAGTATTGAACTCACTCAATCTAATGACTTGCCTGGGCTGATCCCAAGCAAACCTCCGAAGGGAGCAAATATAACCACCAGCGTTGAAAATGAGGCAGCAATATTATCAAATACCGCTCCACTCAATTACACATACCCAGCCCCGTACACTCAATATGAAAATTTTGATTCTTATGAAGTCTTCCCTTATTCAACCATTGGCGTGCTCTTTTTCTCGCGATATGGGTTTGACTATCGTTGTTCTGCAGCCTCTATTGGAAATTTCGCCATCTGGACCGCGGGCCACTGCATTCACGCAGGTGATAACAGCAATGATGGCTGGTCATACAACGTGATATTCGTTCCAGCATACAAGAATGGAATTGCCCCATTTGGTATCTGGCCCGTAGAAAGGGATGATAATAATAAAGAAAATATATGGACAAGAACAGAATGGTCCTCCTCTGAGGATTATCGGTTCGATTTTGGCGGAGCAATATTGGACACCAATACCTCCGGAAAATCGATCAGCGATGTAGTAGGTAGTCTTGGTTTTGCATATAATCTCAGCATTAACCCGCATTGGTTCAGCTTCGGGTATCCAGCACAATTCCCGTTCGATGGAAAAACCCAGGAGATCTGTACCTCTTCATTCGCTTATTCTGACGGCAATTTCCCCCCCTCCCCTTATCCATCCGGTATGGGTTGTAATATGACTAAAGGGTCAAGTGGTGGTCCATGGATTTATCAATTTAACGGCCTAGTTGGGGAGTCAAATTATCTCAATGGGAATAATTCCTACCGCTATATAAACCAACCAGAGGAAATGTTATCCCCATATTTTGGCAATGAGGCAAAAGAATTATGGGATACCCTAATGATGGAATCGCCTTTATTGGATACAAACTTACCAATCATTTCGAAATGATCTCTTATCAATAAAGAATTTCTAACTCATCAAGGAAATGAAGAGAAATGTAAGCAAACGATATCATGAACGTCTCCCAGAAACTTTTCTCACTTTTCAAGTGTCTTCTGCATAGCATGCGTGATTGATCCAGTTCAACTAGGTGTTGGAGGACAAAAAACTATGAAACGAATGCTAATTCCGATCATTATTTCTGGTGCACTATTATTGGCTGCAGGATGCGCGCCAGAAACTGCGTTCAGCCCTCCAGAAGGATCGAATGATAGTGAAGAAGATCATGTTGAAAACTCGATTCAACTCTTGGGTGAAGGGATTGGACCGCTCGAAATCACGCCTGATAATTCTGGTAGCTCTAGAGAGAATCACTCCTCTAGCGATCAAAGCGGTGGAATTATCAGCTCCTCCGGGAATCAGTCTGCAAGCTCGGTGACCGATGAGCAGCCAGGATATATTGAATCCAGCACAGCTGGAACATCTGAAGACAACCGAGAAGTCAACTGGCTGACTTACCTGGACACCCCATTCAAGTTCTCGATCGATTACCCGGAGTTTTATATAGTCCTGCCCGAAACCGAACCACTCAATCAGATCGATTCCACCTTGGTTCAGCGGGTACGTTTCCAAGACGTTGACCTAGCGGAAGGCGATACTGCTGAGTATGAAATCCCGAAGTTCACTATTGAGATATTCGATCTCGGATCTCAATCCTTGGATAGTTTCCTGGAAAGCAAAGTCACAGGAGCAGAGCTGGAAACAATCAGGATCGGAGAATTAGATGGTTTCAAGGTTTCCTTAAATTTGCTTCGAGCACCAAACACCCATTATTACTTCCCAGCGAATGGTATGGTTTACAGGCTGACCCCTCTCGGCAATTACGATGATGAAATGCTGGAGAGTTTTAAGATGCTGCCATAAGAAAATGGGCTGGTGAAAGGATACCAACCCATTTTGATTTATACACTCTGGTTGAGCAATTTACTGTGATTTTGCTGCCCGCACTGTGTTTTGCAGCAACATGGCAATGGTCATCGGTCCTACTCCACCCGGAACAGGAGTGATCGCGCCAGCGACCTCTTTAACCTCATCATAGTGTACGTCGCCAACCAGGCGATAACCTCTTTCACGAGTAGAATCATCAACCCGATTGATGCCAACATCTATGACTACTGCACCGGGTTTAACCCAATCTCCACGTACCATTTCAGCCCTGCCTACCGCAGCAACCAATACATCCGCTTTACGGACAACACCAGGCAAATCCTTCGTGCGTGAGTGACAGATCGTGACTGTGGCATTGCTGCCCACCAGGAGTAATGCCACGGGCATACCCACGATGTTAGAGCGACCGAGCACTACAGCTTCAGCTCCGTCGAGTGAAGTGCCTGTTTGCTCGATCAGGTACATGATACCGGATGGCGTACAAGGAATAAACTGTGGTTCGCGGCCCTTCTGCGCCAAGCGTCCGATGTTCACCGGATGAAATCCATCAACATCCTTGTCTAAACGAATGGTGTTTAACACTGCTTCTTCATCCAATCCTGACGGAAGCGGCAACTGAACAAGGATGCCATTAACTCTTGGATCAGCATTCAGTTCCTTAACCAATCCCTCGACTTCCTCTTGAGTGGCAGTTTCCGGAAGCCTATGCCCGAACGATTCGATCCCGGCTTTCTCACAAGCACGAATTTTCGAACGAACATAAACCTGAGAGGCAGGATCTTCTCCAACCAATACCGTTGCCAATCCAGGTCTGGGTTTACCTTCCGCCACCATTGCGCTGACATCTTCAGCTACCTTCTGGCGGACTTCAGCGGCAATGGCTTTACCATCTATAATTTGTGCTGTCATTGTTAGCTCCTTGATTAATTTATTGGATAGGTTTAGCTGATAACTTTCTTTTCACAAATTTATTGGTAATTAAGCCTCACCGCATAAGGTCTTCATATTTATTCCACGATTATCGAAAAATCAAACTCTGAAATCAAATCTTGGGGCTCTTCTTGTGGATCATCTCCATACCCGATCCGGAAACCATACATGTAATTGCCACCTGGAGTTTGACCGAGATAAGTCACTTTCACTTCGAATTCATCGCCTGGGGAGAGAACTATTTGAGATCCTGCAGGGAGCGTGCCATCACCTTCTAGCACTATCTCTTGACCTTCGTGCAAGATCGCAACTTGCTGCACATCTGCATGCAAGATCTGTCCACCGAGCATAACTTTCAACGATCGCAAATCCGTTTGGTTGCGACCTCCATAACGTATTTGATAATTTCCAACTTCTTCATTGCGCAGTAACACGAAAACCTGCTCGTCCCCACCCACCATCTCAAAAGAAGCTGGATTGAGAATAGAACATGAGGATAGACCAAGTGTTATAACCAATAATCCAGTGATTGCCAACCAGGTGAAGTATTTAAGAAAAGACAATCTATTCAGATTTGCAGCTATCGACCGTGGTGTCACGAAAAAAAACTACCTCCAAGAATGATTTCAATTCCGCTCTTTCCTGAACTATTATCCTAGAAAGTGATAAATTTTACAAGCGCGATTCACATACTGAGAATTTATGGTCGCCAGGCAGGATCAAAATCAAGCGCCTGGTCACTCGTCAAGCGCTGACGACCCAAACCATTGTGAGTCATGATAAATATGTCATGATTGGTTCCCTCAGGCCAACTCTCGAAGACGATCCAGGCACCATCCAGAGAATAGGCGGCCTCGCGCATTGGAATCGATTCCCTCACAACCCGGTTTTCAATTAAATTCCCTTCTTCGACTCGCATGGCCACTAATCTGGGAACGCCTCCCAATAATTCATTTTGAGTGAACATGATTGCTTGGCTATCAGGCGACCAATCTGGATGAGAGTCTTTTAAACTCCCACTGCGCGAAAGCAAATTCGCTTCACCACCTTCGTCATCCATAATCCAGATCTGATATGGTCCGCGCCGTGTGGTCACAAATGCGATCTGCTTCCCATCTGGTGAATAAACCGGTTGACTATCACGCACAGTATTCGCAGATAGAGAACGAACGCTTTCGTCTACAAGGTTGAATTCATAAACTTGGGCGCGATTAAAATCACGCAATGAAGTAAAGATGATTTTTTCGCCATCCGGCGACCAATTCGGGTCGAAATCACCGCCTGGCACAGAAGGGAGGGCAAATGGATCGGTGCCATCAACATCAATGATCCAGATCGCTGCACCAGGGTATGTTTCCTGGTTTCCTCCACACGGAGATATAAATGCTAACTGCTCCCCCCCCGGTGACCATGCAGGCTGGCAAGCCCCATCCGGAATATCAGTGATCTGTCGGGCGGCCGTACCATCTGCGTTCATCAACCAAATTTGAGGTATTCCGGTTATATCACTGGCGTAAGCTACTTGCCCGGCTCCACCACCCATTGGTGTCGGAGAAGGGGTGAAAGTCCCTGAAGGCACAGGAAATACTTCAGGTTCTGCAGTAGGCGAGTTCGTAATCTGGGGTGCTGTTGCTGTAGGTGTGGGAGAACTGCTTTGTATGTCTGATGTCTCAACCAAAGCAACAGCCGTTGGTGAACTTTGCTGGGGCGTACTAGTCGGTGGAGGGATCGCCTCCGTGGGGGTAATTATCCAGGAGGTTAGTGGGGCGAGGATCTGATTTTGCGGAATCAAATCAGCTATCTGGTTGAATAAAAGCGGTTGAGTGAGGTAGGCGATGGAAATCATAATTATCAGCAACCCGAGAATGAAAGCACCAGTAAGCCAACAACCGCTGCTTCGATATCTGCTCCGGCCGGAAAGCGAACCGGTATCAGCTGGGAGTGATGGCGATCCAATATGTCCTGAATTAAAATCTGATCCGAATTCTTTCGCCAAGCGAGAATTATAGGAATGGCTCCCGGCCGCCTCCCCATTCGCTATTCCTGCCCCACCTGGAGCAGGTGCGAGGACCAGTTCTAATTCCCTTTTGTTTGTAGTGATCAGGCGCGTACCTATTAAAGCATGCTGGAATTCTTCGGCGCTCTGAAAACGATCTTCCGGTCGCAGTTCCAAAGCTTTTTCGATCACAGTTGTTAACCTGCGAGAAGCTTTTGGATTATAGTTCTGGATTCGAGTGAGATCAGTTTGCCCCATCGCCCTTGCAAGTGCATCTTCCGGTAATGCACCAGTCAGAGCCATATATAGAGTTGCCCCCAATGAATAGATATCTGAGCGCTGGTCTGTCCTTGCAGCGCCATACTGTTCAGGGGGAGAATAACCTGGAGTCATTGCCCTTGCACCGGTGGAGGTCATCTGACTTCCCTGGGTTAATTTGGCCAAACCGAAATCAACCAAAATAATATTACCTGTCGAAGTGATCTTTACATTTCCAGGTTTGATATCGCGATGAACAATTTGAGGTCGACGAGAATGAAGGTATGCAAGCGCCTCGCAGATGGCAATTCCGATGATGACCGCTTCAGAATCCGAAACAAATCCTTGGCGATCGATACGCTCCCGCAAGTCCTCCCCTTCGATAAAATCCATCACCAAGTATTGTCCCTGCCCATCGATCACGAAGTGATCGGTCACTCTTGGCAAATTCGGATGGCGCAAATTAGCAAGGATCACCGCTTCGCGCCGAAATTGGCGAGCATACTCTTCGGAAGTGAATAGATTTTCTTTAACTGCAACGTCCACACCGAGGTTTTCATCCTCAGCCTGATATATCGAACCCATCCCACCTTGGCCGAGGATATCAATAATCCGGTAGCGATTAATCAGCAGCGATCCGCGCTCTATCGTCATTACTTATAAAAAAGGATCATTTTAGAACCGGACCTGCCTTTCATCCATCCCGCCCGGTTTAATTTCTATATTAGATTTGCCAAAAAACTAAATTCAGCATGTGCACTTATATATCCAGGTTGCGCACCTCGCGCGCATGAGTCTGGATGAAGCGACGTCGAGGGGGTACAGCTGAACCCATCAGCATATCGAACGTACGATCCGCTTCTGCAGCATCTTCGATCGCAACGAGCAACAAGGTCCGTTCACTGGGATCCATAGTTGTATCCCAAAGCTGTTGAGGATTCATCTCCCCCAATCCTTTATACCTCGAAAGAGAAACTTTCTCACCATCGACACCCAATTCACCGAAAAGACGTTCTCGATCTGCTTCTGAATAAGCATAATGAACCTTCTTCTTGTAGGAGATGCGATACAGCGGAGGTTGGGCAATATACAGATGGCCTGCCTCGATTAATGGCTGCATATAGCGAAAGAAGAAAGTCAATAATAATGTGCGAATATGGCTTCCGTCCACATCCGCATCCGTCATAATGATAATGCGACCGTAACGTAAACCAGAAAGATCAAATCCTTCACCTACCCCTGTGCCAAGAGCAGAGATGAGCGCCTTGACTTCATTGCTGGTTAAAATTTTGTCCAGCCTGGCGCGTTCTGTGTTCAAAATTTTCCCGCGTAATGGCAGAATGGCTTGAAAATGGCGATCGCGACCCTGCTTGGCCGAACCGCCTGCACTATCTCCCTCGACAATGAATAACTCGGTTTTTTCGGGATCACGTTCTGAACAATCGGCTAGCTTGCCAGGTAAGGTGAGGCTCTCCAACGCAGATTTACGGATCACCAAATCGCGCGCCTTGCGGGCTGCATCCCTTGCCCTTGCGGAGGTCAGGCACTTTTGCACGATCGCTTTTGCTTCAGATGGATTTTCTTCGAGAAAACTGCTGAAAGATTCGCTTACTACCTGTTGGGCTAAGGTCTGGACTT
The DNA here is from genome assembly GCA_041556275.1 of Anaerolineales bacterium. Taxonomy (GTDB): domain Bacteria; phylum Chloroflexota; class Anaerolineae; order Anaerolineales; family UBA4823; genus PFL25. Next base: position 8,236 of record JBFFIU010000155.1, read on the forward strand.
CCGCATTCATCAACTTGACCTTAGTCTGGCTCTCAAATTGGGGTTCAGGATGTTTGACACTGATGATGGCGGTTAAACCTTCCCGGGTATCATCTCCAGTAAAGTTGGGATCGGCATCTTTCA
>JBFFIU010000156.1:0-8354 GCA_041556275.1 Anaerolineales bacterium
AAGAGTGATCAACGATCGGTTCTGCACCTAACATATAAGCTATGAAACTTGACCAAAGAAGAAATTTGTCGGCCTGTTCATAGAGATCGGTTTGGTGTCGCTTTATCCACATCAACTTCGTAATACTATACTGGTTTCCCAGGGTGTTTCCATTGATAGAGTACAGTTTTTCATCATTCAGCTGTCCCCTCAACCCCTCCATGAATTCTTCTCCACGAACATCAAAAAATAATATTGATGATCCTAATATGCGGCGATCTTTAGTAACCGGTACAACCGCTTCTCCCAATGATGAGACCGATAAGGCTTTTATGGGATCATGAGTACATTCTAATGCCACATTCTTAATCGCAATTTTAACTTTATCCCATACCTCTTGGGGATCAAGCTCCGCCCAACCTGGCTTTGGCTTATGGATCTGGTGTTCCTCGTAATGCAGAGCCAGGATGCGCCCATCCTCGCTGAAGGCAGCCGCTTTGCATCCGGTTGTGCCAACGTCAATTCCCAAGAGACTCATTGTCTAGTTTCCAAATGGTTAAACTATGCAAGTTCATTTATATAATAGAAGATCGCATTATTTGTTCTTTTCCTGTCCGGTTATCCTGAAATCTCTTGTTGATCCGATGAGCAAGATTTTCATGCTACCGCACTAGGTTTTCAATACAAATCTTTCTTGAAATATCAAAAAAGATCAATCGCTAGTAGATGTCAACTTAATTGTAAATTACTATCTACTATATATCGATGTGGAAACATTTTCAACTGGCATTTTTTTTAAAATCTTTTCTCCAAATTTCTCGCAAATTATTCTTTCCCTTTTTAAGGGTTACATTATTACATATCGGCAGACAACTTGCGATCTTTATTTATTGACAGTCGCACCAAGTTGATATAAACTCTTATCATATTTTCAGGTTAATCCAAAAAAATACCCATGTAGGACGCTACTTCATTTCCGCTGCTGCAAACTTGTATGCTAAATTGAATGACTAGCACCTATAAATGGAACATAGCAGAGCAAAATTTAAAACCAAGAGTGGAAAATTGCTTCTTTCCAAGAGAGAAAGAGGTAGATCCGCTCATTTTGCGCGTGTAATAAAAGTTTTTTGCTTGCCTGGCGGCATCTAATTGTTCAAGGTGGTGTCCAGATGGAGCGGCTGTGCTGCTATTGATTCAATTTGATCGAAGCTTTCAGAAGGAGGTGATGACCACATTTTCAAAATTGATTTACAGTTTTCGATAAACTGTCTATTGGAATTACTCTGGATCCATAGTAAGGAGAGAGAAAATGAATAAACGAAATCTGATTATCCTGTTAAGTTTGATTTTAGTCGGGGCATTCCTGGCTAGCGCTTGCGCTCAAGCTGCTGAACCGGCCATTGTGATCGGTGTCAACGCACCATTAACTGGGGATATCCCCAAAGTGGGTGAAGGCACAAAATTTTCGGCAGAGATGTGGTTGGAAGACATTAACGCGGCTGGCGGGTTAGAGGTTGGTGGAAAGATGTACCCGGTTGAGCTGGTTATTGAGGATAACGAGTCCAAAGCAGAATCAGCCACCAAGGCAAATACCAAGTTGATCACCCAGGATGAGGTATTGGTGATCGTCGGTCCACAGTCCTCCAAGCAGGCGGTGCCAGCAGGCGGCGTGGCTAACGATAACGAGACCCCAATGGTCAGCCCGTGGTCAACCAATCCTAATACAACTCTGGATCGACCTTGGGTTTTCCGCACACCCTTCCTGGATCCCTTCCAGGGACCGGTGGTGGCAAATTTTGTCACCGATGAATTCGGCTTCACCAAAGCAGCGGTGCTCTACGATGTAGCCAGTGACTATCCCAAGGGATTGGCTGAGTTCTTTAGAGACGCCTGGGAGGATAACCACGGACCTGGTTCTGTGGTGGCATTCGAGAGCTTCACGACCAAAGACACTGACTTCTCTGCCCAGCTGACCAAGATCAGGGAGTCAGGGGCGGAATTTATCTTCACGCCCCAGTACTACAACGAGGTGGCCCTGATCGCACAGCAAGCTCATGAGTTGGGTTGGGATGCGCCTATTGTTGGCAGCGACAGCTGGGGTTCAGCCGAGTTGATGAACCTGTGCGGTGATGACTGCAAAGGACAATTCTTCAGCACGCACTATGCCGCCGCAGGAGCCACAGGCGCCACAAAAGAATTCATCGATCGCTACAATGAAGAACATGGTTATGTTCCGGATGATGTTGGTGCGCTTACCTGGGATACCATGCTCATCGTCCAGAAAGCCATCCAGGATTGCGGCGTGATCACTGGTGATATCAAGACAGATCGGGCCTGCGTGCGCGATGCGCTGGCACAGATCAAGGACTTCGACGGTATTACTGGGCAGATGACCTTTACTGAGCAAGGAGACCCGATTAAGTGCGCGGTGATCGTCAAGATCAGTGATGCTGGTGAGTTCGAGTTTTATCAGCAGGTATGCCCATAAGAGTTGGGTCATAGGTGATTCCCCCAACATCTCGCTAAAAGTCGCAGCCATTAATTGCTGTGAACGATTACACTGGAGGGCGGGCTATAAGCCCGCCCTCATCTAAGTAGGAGGTGTAAAAGCAATGGAGTTTTTCCTCCAAATGGTGGTTAACGCCCTGCAGTTGGGAAGTTTCTACGCCTTGATCGCCCTTGGATATTCCATGGTGTATGGGGTGCTGTTATTGTTCAACTTTGCGCACGGCGACGTCTTCATGGTGGGTGCGTATATTGGCTTTTTTATTGCCACCGCACTGCTTGCCTTGTTTGCATTCACTTCACTTGTTATACCCGGCTGGTTGGTATTAGTACTGACCATCCTTGCGGCCATGTTTGTGACTTCCTTTGTGGGGATAACCATCGAGCGGATTGGCTATCGTCCCTTACGGAATGCGCCGCGCGCCTCGGCGGCGATCACCGGTCTGATGATCGGTATTATCCTGGAGACTGGAAACTTGGCCTTATTGGGAGCCGAGCGGTTCGCCTTCCCCAGCCTGATCGAGACGGCCACCTACCAGATCGGCGGGGTGCTTATCACCAATAAGAAGATCATGATCGTCCTGGTGGCTTTGTTGCTCATGTTGGCCTTGCACCAGTTCGTCCAGCGCACGAAGTGGGGTATGGCCATGCGGGCAACGGCTTACGACTTCGTGGTCGTGCCGCTGATGGGTGTGCCGCTCAATAATATCGCTGCGCTCACCTTCGCCTTGGGAGCGGGGCTGGCAGCTGCAGCTGGAGTTCTATTCAGCCTCGCTTATCCTGTTCTAGACCCCTATATGGGGATCACCTTTGGCTGGAAAGCCTTTGTGGCGGCGATCTTAGGTGGTCGCGGTTCTATACTGGGTGCGGCGATAGCAGGATTCATGCTGGGATTTATTGAGATTTTCGTGGCCGCGTTTTTCCCTTCGACGCTGCGCGATCTGATCGCCTACTCGATCATTTTGGTGATCCTGGTCTTCAGACCGCATGGTTTATTCGGTGAGGCGTATACCGCCCAATTGAGGCTATAAAACCAGTCATAATGTAGTTGTAGATACAAGAGATAAACATGGCAGCTATTAGCAAAACGATATCAACAAATCGAGAGCGACTCAGCCAGCTGAAAACAATGGTCTCAGAGCCGTTTGTTATGGTGCCAATTCTCGGCTGGTTCTGTGGAGCTTTGGTTGCAGTATTGCTAGAACAGTTCATCGGTCTGCCACTTGCCAGAGCAGTGGGTCTAGCAAGAATTCCAGCCCTTTTTGGCGTTGTGATCGCCCTCGAGAAACCTGTGCTGATTCCCAGTGTCATCCTGTATGATTTATTGATCTATGTCCTGCCCATTGCTCTGGTAGCAAGATTAACCGCCTCACCTACGAACTGGGTAGCGGATAGATTGTTCAACTTTCGATCATGGGTGTCTGTTCTGCTGCATATTGCGCTGATGTACCTGATCTTGCATATCTGGACCGATGTCAGTGACTATCGACTTCTAGTTGCCAGGCTGATCCTGGTTGCTGTCATCATTACGCTGAGCTTGAATGTGATCAACGGTTACATGGGCGAGTTCTCATGCTCCCATCCCGGATTTATTGCATTGGGTGCGTATGGCGCTTCAGTTTTTACTGTCGGCTTGTTCGTCAATGATAATATCCTTGGATCAGCGCTCTTGCCGGAAACGTTGGGAAGGTTCATGTTTCCGATCGGGTTGATCCTGGGCGGAGTAATCGCATCTCTTGGGGCCATTCTGGTTGCCATCCCTTCATTTAATACACGCGGTGACTACCTTGCCATCATTTCTTTGGCGTTCATGTTCATGGTTAAAAGTCTATTTGAGAATCTTGAAGTTGTTGGTGGACCGCGCGGGTTAGGTGGTCAGCCGGATTGGGCTGGTTTACCGACAGTTTTCATCTGGACGATTTTGGGTGTCTGGATCATGAATAATTTTGTGCGGTCTACCTTGGGGAAAGCTTTGAACGCAGTACGGGATGGTGAGACAGCGGCTGATGCGATGACCGTCGACACGCGCCGCACGAAGTTTACTGCATTCTTGTTTGGCGCGTTTTGGGCTGGAGTGGCAGGTGGTCTTTTTGCACATGTGATCCGCTATGTCAATCCCGGCACGTTTGGTCTCCAAATGCTGGCTGAGGTTTTAGCAATGGTGTACTTTGGCGGATTGAATTCAGTCCAAGGATCGATCGTTGGCGCGGTGAGCATTAACCTGCTCGGTGAAGCGCTGCGACCGCTGGATATTTATAAGTGGCTGGTCATCCCACTCCTGCTGATCGTGGTGATGATAACCCGTCCGACAGGATTGCTCTCCTTCACGGAGTTCGATTTCACGAAAACGATCAAGCCAAAACAGAGCCCAGAGGGGGAGGTGTAGGATGGCGCTACTGCAAGTCGATAAGATGACCCATTACTTCGGTGGATTACGCGCGGTCAATAATTACAACCTGGAGATCGAATCCGGACAGATCAGGGGATTAATTGGACCCAATGGGGCTGGAAAAACAACGATTTTTAATCTAATCACGGGAATCTACAGACCAACTGAAGGGGAGGTCATCCTGGAAAGCGAGCAGCTGGTAGGTCTGCGACCTCATCAGATCGCCTCTTTAGGTCTTGCGCGCACCTTTCAAAACCTGCGTTTATGGCGGCATATGACCGTTCTCGAACATGTGAAGCAAGCGCGTTATTCCAAGATAGAATATGGATTGATTGGGGCATTTTTTGGGACCGCTGAACGCCACCGGGAAGAAGAGGAAAATGAAAGAATTGCACAGGACCTGCTTGAATTAGTGGGGATCTCCCAATTTGCAGACCAGATCGTGACCAACCTACCCTATGGTGCCCAGCGCAGGGTTGAATTGGCGCGTGCCCTTGCTATAGAACCTAAAATCCTGTTTCTGGATGAACCCACTGCTGGCATGAATCCAGAGGAACTAGATCAAATGATGCAGATCGTGCGTCAAGTTCATGAAGAACTGGGTATAGCGATCTTCCTCATTGAGCACAGGATGAGGGTGGTTATGGAGCTTTGCGAAATGATTCAGACCCTGGTCTTTGGGGAGGTGATTGCAGAAGGTGGTCCGGATGAAATCCGCAATAACCCGGCAGTAATTGAGGCTTATCTCGGCAAGGAGGTTGTGACCTGATGTTACTCTCGATAGAAAACCTCGGGGTCTCCTACGACAGGATAAAAGCCTTACATGGGGTGAGTTTTCAGGTCGATGAGGGAGAGATCGTCTGTATCATTGGGGCGAATGGCGCTGGAAAAAGCACCACCTTGCGAGCGATATCTCGGCTGGTTCCGGTCGATCAGGGTAGCAAGATCAGCTTCATGGGTAAAGACCTGCTGGAATACAATGCAGATAAGGTGGTCAGCGAATTGGGCATCTCACATGTTCCTGAAGGCAGGCGACTGTTCGGTAATTTAACTGTAATGGAAAACTTACGCCTGGCTGGTTATGCACGCAAGAATGGAAGCCAACTTAACCAAGATATCGAGTGGGTTTTCTCTATCTTTCCCCGACTTGAGGAACGCATGCACCAGCGGTCTGGCACGCTGAGTGGTGGCGAACAGCAGATGCTGGCCATCGGAAGGGCGCTTGTCAGCGGCAGGAAGGTGATGCTATTAGACGAACCCTCGATGGGATTGGCACCCTTATTGATGATGGATGTCTTTAAGGTGTTGACCGAGATCAATGAGAAAGGGACTACTATCCTATTGGTCGAGCAAAATGCGCACATGGCGCTGCAGTTTGCCCAGCGCGGATATGTGCTGGAGAGTGGTAATCTGGTAATAGCGGGGGATTCCAAGGATCTTCTTGATGATCCTCAAGTGAAGAAGGCTTATCTCGGTGGTTAGTTTGATAGTCAAATTGAGTGGGATGAAGTATTGCAGCAAAATCATAAAATTCCACCCAAACCGAGATTATTCGAATCGAAGCATGGAGAAAGTGTAACTAATCCGTGTCAATCACAAAAACCCTATCCTGAGGCTGGACAATTACCGGCTCTTGACCGTCGCTCAACACTAGCAGGTAGCCGCGGCGACCGTTCCCTAAGAACTGCAGTGTGGCTTTCAACTCAGCCGCCGGGAGACGCTTGTGCTGGCTCTGAGCAGCAAAATGGCTGAACTCCTCACATGGCGCAGCAAACTTAACTACATCCAAGAAAGTAATGTCCCCCGTTTCTGAGCTTTCGAATCCGATCCGCTGACCGAGCTCTTCCGGCCAGATCTCTTTTTCTGCTTGGATTATTATATTTTCACCAGCAACACCATCAACCATATGCTCGCCGAAACGAGCGCGCATGGCAGCGTAGTGAGAAGAGAAACCGATACATACGAGATCATCATTGTCATATTTCTTATCAGGGTGATCAATGTGATGGATGTCAAGCACATGCTCGCCATCGGGGGTGATAGATTCGATACCCAGAGGAGAGATTTGGAGGCTGTCAACTACCACGCGTCGGGAAGGATCATAAAATTCGCCTGAAGGAGTATTAATGATTAACCCTGTTGGCTGAAGTTGGGTTAGTTTGACATACCCTAACAAGTTTAGTTTTTCGATCATATTCGAACCTCATCATGATGAATTTTGAATTGAATCTTACCTCAATATGGCTAGTATGAGATAACTCCTGGTAATTGAATTATATGAATTTTCCTAACCGATTGATGGGGAATTGGGAAAACAACAAAAGGTCTTATAACCTGAAAAATGAGGAATGAAACATAAACTCAAATTTCTGAGATGATGTATATAATTATCGATGATGAACTGCCAATAAACTTTGGAGGAGATTAGCGTGACAATCCCAAAAGAAATTCTATATCTAACAGAATCTGACGTCCAACAAACACTGACGGTAGCTGAAGCGGTTGACCTGGCTGAAGAGGGGATACAGGCGGATGCGAATGGTCAGGTTGCAGGCGATAAATTTTACATGAATGTCAATCAACACGGTTTCATCAAACCCTTTTCCGGCTACCTTGCTGGTGAGGAATTTTCTTACGTCAAAACTTTTAGCTATTTTCCGGGCAACCCAAAAAAATACAATATCCCGACGACATCTTCGGTAGTTTTACTTTTCGATGCTGAGACAGGGCTGCCAGCCTGTGTCATGGAAGCCAGCTGGGTCACTGGTTTGAAAACTGCCGCCTCAACTGCAGTGACGGCAGATTATCTGGCGCGACCGGAATCAGAGACGGTGACCATTTTTGGTGCAGGGACTCTCGGTCGATTACATATGCAAGCGCTTGCCCAGCGTTTCAATCTCAAGCAGGGCTACTACGTGGATATCCTGCCCGATGTGGCTGAGAAGTGTGCTGTTGATCTCGAACTCGAATTGGGATTTCAAATTGATGCCGTCAAATTGGGGGATCGGGAAGAAGCAGTCAGAAAATCGGATATCCTTTTTACAGTTACTACAGGCGATCAGCCGCTTTTTGAACACACTTGGTTGAGACCGGGAACATTTATCGCCCGTTTAGGCTCATATCAGGAAGTGGCGCTGGATGTCATCACCAGGGCTGATAAAGTCATCGTGGATAGATGGAAATATGTAAGCCCACGTATACCTGAAATCATTCAACTGTTGGAATCGGGGGAGTTTAAGGAAGAGGATGTTTATGCTGAATGGCCTAGTGTTGTGGCCGGGATATCGCCGGGTCGAGAGAATCCAACGGAGATCATCGTCTACATCGCATTGGGAATATGGGGAGAATACGCAGCCATATTACCTGAAGTTTACCGCAGGGCAGTTGAGCTGGGATTAGGCCACGCTTTATCTTGAGCGAAGCACCCCTTAAGATCCTGCGAATTGGCTTGTTCGAAGAGTACTCGGGTGGGTTATCGCCC
>JBFFIU010000157.1:0-8311 GCA_041556275.1 Anaerolineales bacterium
CGTGGTTGGAGAAGGAAAAATCAGGGGTTATGCCTGGAGCACCGATCTAATAGAAAGCGTTAAGGTATTTGCCGAAGGACCGAATTGCATAGCTGTGCAGCAGAGGCTAAATGTTCTGGCAGGGAGTGAAGAGGTTCTGGCCTTCTGTGAGGAGAACGACCTGGCAAGCATCAATAGAAGTCCTTTGGCGATGGGAATATTGACTGGAAAATTTCAAAAAGACACCCAATTCCCCGATGACGATTTACGCAGCCAGACGAACTGGTTTGGAGGTTTTGAGGGTGGAAAACCAGACCCCAAGTGGCTGAATAAGTTTTATGCGATAAAGGATATCCTTGCCAGCAATGGCCGAACGTATGCACAAGGTGCATTAGCATGGCTTTGGGCGCGCAGCGAAAACGCAATCCCAATTCCTGGATTTAAATCTGTAGCGCACGTTGAAGAGAATGCTGCAGCCATGCAATTTGGGCCACTGACCCCAAACCAAATGACTGAGATAGACGAGCTTCTTGGTCGGGACTGATAAAAGCCCTCGAATATATGGACGATTTAGGATTAAGGAACAAGAAAAAAAAAGGGGGGGACTCCACAAAGTAGAGATTAATTTACGGAATACAACTTCACCTACGAGGAGCGCGCAAGTCGGATTAAGCAAAATATTTCGCATAATTATAAATTATTGCACTAATATATGTTCAAAATGATACCAGGCAGACTCAGGCGGGTATTTCGCTCGCAGTAGGACTTCTCTGCTTGCGGACAGCAGAGAAAAACCGCGACTGTTCGTGAGATTTGTCACAATCAACCGTTTTACCCCGCGCCATTTAGCATTAAAAGTTACCCACTCTGGCACCGGATCGTTAATGATTTTCTAAGCTAGATCTCTTGACAATCTGGATAAAATTCATATAATTATTTTAAGTTTTTTCATAAATATTAAGGAGTTGCCTTGGTAAGGTGCATCTGTATGGGGCGGGGATCGTAACCGCCGCCTCAATAAACTAACGGCCGACAGTAGAGGTAGGGTGGTTGTGACCCCGCATGCATAGCAAGTCGAGCATGGCAGGAAGCGTTGCGCTGCCCTTTTTTCATCTCTGTTGGCCGTTTTGGTTTTAATGGTAAGCATTCAAAAACTATGATCATCTAATGTTGGAGATTTTGTCAATCGAGATAATGGTTTTTGTCTTTTCAATCAGGAGAAATACGAATGACGGACCTCGTCATAGAACATAAAACTCAACTGGTAGATAAACCAGCTCAGGATATGACTGCATTTGTCGGTAACACCCCGCTGCTCCCCCTGCAGGATCTGAGCGGGTTGTCCCCAGGGGTTAGTATCTTTGCGAAGGCAGAGTGGTTCAATCCAGGTGGCTCGGTGAAAGATAGGCCGGCTCTAAATATCATCCGCGAAGCCCTGGCTGTAGGCAAATTATCGAGCGATCGGCGTTTACTCGATTCCACCTCCGGCAACATGGGAATCGCCTATGCCACCCTCGGCAAAGCGCTCGGCGTCCCGGTCACGTTGGCGATCCCTGCCAACGCCAGCCGCGAGCGAATCATCATCTTAAGAGCCCTGGGGGCTGAACTGGTGCTGACCGATCCGCTTGAGGGCACGGATGGCGCCATCGAGATGGCTCGCAAGATGGCGGCTGAAAACCCGCAAAGATATTATTATGCTGACCAATACAACAACCCGGCAAACTGGCAGGCTCATTACCGCACCACTGGCCCCGAAATCGTGGAGCAGACCGGTGGTAGAGTGACTCACTTTATTGCTGGCTTAGGCACTTCTGGTACTTTGATGGGTGTCGGCAGGTATCTACGAGAATACAACCCGGCGGTGCAGATCCTGGCTGTCCAGCCGGATGCCCCTTTCCACGGGCTAGAAGGGCTCAAACACATGCCCAGCGCCATCCGTCCCGGGATTTTCGAGCTCGCCTTTCCTGATCGCACTATAGAAATATCCACCGAGGCAGCCTATGAGATGACATTACGGCTGGCAAAGGAGCAGGGTTTGTTCGTCGGCGTTTCCTCAGGAGCAGCCGCGCTGGCTGCGATCCAGGTCGCATCCGGGTTGGAGCGGGGCACAGTGGTGGTTGTTTTCCCCGATGCGGGCTACAAGTATCTCAGTGAAAGATTCTGGGAGGCTGGTGGATGAACTTGCAGATGCCCGAAGAGATTTTGAAAAAGATCCATTCTCAAGGCGAACGTGCCTATCCAGAGGAAGGTGCGGGATTATTGCTGGGCGAAGTCGTTGCGGACGGGAAATTTGTGCATGAGATCCTGACCTTGCCTAATGTGCGCGAAGAATCCGCCCGCGGAAACCGCTACCTGATATCCCCGGAAGATTATATGAATGGCGAGCAGCAAGCAGCTCTTCAGGATCTGGAGGTGCTAGGTGTGTACCATTCCCACCCCGACCATCCGAGCCAGCCATCGGAGTTTGACCGCCAGTGGGCCTGGCCATCGTTCTCGTACCTTATCACCAGTGTCGCCTCCGGAGAAGCACAAGGCAGCCGAGCATGGCGTTTAACTGAGGATAGATCGAGCTTCATTGAAGAACCGATCAAGATAATCGAAAGAATCACATAGAACATTAATTCGATGTAAATAAAGAAATTACTGCGTGGTAAATACACAGAAGTTGTGGACAAGCATAAAATGACAACATTAAAAATCCCCTCCCCATTAAGGACGTATACCGAAGGGCAATCAGAGATTGATGTGCAGGGTGTGACCGTGGCAGAAGCTATGGATGATCTGCTTGAGCAGCACCCGGCCTTACGCCAGCACCTGTTCAATGAAAAGCATGAGTTGAGACCCTTCGTCAACCTATACATTAACAAAGAAGATATCCGCCAGCTTCAAGATCTGGCAACCCCGATTAAAGCAGATGACCGCTTGATGATCGTCCCCAGCATAGCTGGAGGACTATCACAGGTGGACCATTCCGCGCTTCGCACGAACCAGGCCTTCATCATCGGATTGAGCCTGATCGCGTTCATCCTGGACCTGCCCTGGTTGGTGGTTATGGTGGCACTGGTTATGGCAGCAGGAACAGCCTTTAATGCCCCTGGTTTTGGATTCATTTATCGGCGAATTTTCAAACCCCTGAAATTGATCAAGCCCGATGTTGTGGACGATAATCCTGAACCTCATCGCTTCGCCCAAGGGTTTGGTGCCGCAGTATTAGCGCTGGCGGTGGTCGCCTTTTGGATAGGTGTGCCGACAGTCGCTTGGGGGCTGGTGTGGTTGGTGATGGTCTTGGCGGCGCTCAACCTGTTTGTTGGATTTTGCGCTGGCTGTGCGATGTACTACTGGTTAGGCCGCTTATCGGTGCCAGGATTCATTAAGTCGCCGCCCCAGGAGAACTTTCCCGGCATGCGGCCGAAAGCAAAGACCTAGCATGTTTCCCGAGGTTCTGGAGCGAGTATTGTGGGCGCTCGCCATCGCGGGGATGCTGGCCGGTGTATACTGGTTGGTGAACAGGGTGATCATCTCCAGGGCGCGCGGGAAACGGTTGGGCCTGGAGACCGTCCAGCCTGGCGTGCCTGCGATCTTGTATTTTACGACGCCGACCTGTGCCCCCTGCCGAACTGTTCAGCGTCCTGCCCTAGCCCGGTTGGTGGAGCAAAAGGGAGACGCGGTGCAGGTGATCGAAATAGATGCCTCTGCCGAACCTGAATTGGCCAATTATTGGGGTGTGCTCAGCGTCCCCACCACCTTCATCATCGACTCTAAAGGGCGGCCGAGACGGGTCAACCACGGTATTGCCAGTTCGCAGAAACTGGGACGTCAGATCGATGAGGTGGAGCAGCGGCGGTATATCCGGCGCTATCTACGGAAGTTTCAAGATAAGAGGAATTACTCATGACGAGTGGTGATAACGGAAACGTTAATTTAAATCATAAAGAAATCTTACGCTACAGCCGCCACCTGCTGATCCCAGAGGTGGGCCTGGCTGGGCAGAAGAAGATCAAAGCCGCCAGTGTTCTGGTGATCGGTACGGGTGGCTTGGGATCGCCCGTGGCGATGTACCTGGCAGCAGCTGGTGTGGGGCGTATTGGTTTGGTAGACTACGATCAGGTGGATGCCTCAAACCTGCAGCGCCAGGTCATCCACGGCACGTCTGGAATCGGCACGCTGAAGGTCGAATCCGCCCGCCAGCGAATGCTGGATATCAACCCGGATATCCAGGTTGATGTCTATAATGAGCCTTTTACCTCGGCAAATGCCATGCAGATCGCCCAGGATTACGATATCCTGATCGATGGCACAGATAATTTCCCCACGCGCTATCTGACAAATGACGTCAGCGTGCTGCTGGGTAAGCCGAACGTGTATGGGTCGATCTTTCGCTTTGACGGACAGGTGAGCGTTTTCGATGCCCGGGGTGGACCATGCTACCGCTGCCTGTTTCCGGAACCTCCCCCACCGGGATTGGTGCCATCCTGTGCTGAGGGCGGGGTGCTGGGCGTGCTTCCGGGAACGATAGGCACGCTCCAGGCTACTGAAGCCCTGAAGCTGATCTTGGGCATAGGGGAAACCCTGCTTGGGCGCCTGCTGTTGTTCAACGCGCTGGATATGTCGTTCGATTTTGTGACCCTGCGCAAGAATCCCAAATGCAAGATCTGTGGTCCCAATCCAGAAGTCACTGAACTGATCGACTATGAGGCTTTTTGTGGAGTTCCGGGCCACGACCACGAGGAGGGCAGCGTTGGTGGAGGCTGGGATATCGAGGCCCTTCAGCTGGCCGATCGATTGCGCGCGGGCGAGAATATTCACTTACTGGATGTACGTGAGCCGCATGAGCTGGAGATCTCCCACTTGGAGGGATCTGACCTGATCCCCCTGGGGCAGTTGGCAGCTCGCTTGTCGGAGCTGGACAGTGCAGATGAGATGGTCGTCTTTTGTAAGGGCGGTACACGATCTGCGCGAGCCCTGGAGCTGCTGGCAAGCGCCGGTTTCCGCAAGGTCAAGAACCTCAAAGGGGGCATCAATGCCTGGGCTAAAGAGGTCGATCCCAGCTTGCCGATCTACTAATATTTCAGGGCTGGAGAAGCGCGCAGCTGGACTTCTTGGCTGTACATCTCCATCAGGTATAATCGCTGATCATGGCATCTCCAAAGCATTATAAGGATAAGATTCTGCTGGCTGTGCTGGCTCATCCCGATGACGAGACTTTCGGTATGGGTGGCACATTAGCCCTGTACGCCCGGCGCGGGGTTTCTGTTCACCTGGTATGCGCCACGCGCGGTGAGGTGGGAGAAGTGGAACCGCACTACCTGGAAGGCTTCGGCTCGATCGGTGAACTGCGCGAGAATGAGCTGCGCTGCGCAGCCGGCAAGCTGGGTCTGGACGGGGTGCACTTCCTGGACTACCGTGATTCCGGTATGCTCGGGTCGCCGGATAACGATCACCCCCAAGCACTCGTTGCGGCCCCCATTGACGAAGTGGCTGCGAAGGTATGCGCTCATATACGCAGGTTGCGCCCGCAGGTTGTGCTGACTTTCGACCCGATCGGTGGCTACCGGCATCCAGATCACATTGCCATCCATGAAGCCACAGTGCGTGCTTTTTACGCAGCCGGAGATCCGCAAGCATATCCGGATGGTCTGCCATCATTCCAGGCTGATAAACTCTATTACCATACTTTTCCACACAAATGGTTGTCCTGGGCAGTGCGGTTGATGCCGCTTTTTGGCAAGGACCCTAGCCGGTTTGGCCAGAACGGAGATGTTGACCTGCTTTCCCTGGTGGGAGAAGATTTCCCCGTCCATGCGCAGATCGATTATCGCCAGGTGGCGGAGGTCAAAGAGGCTGCCACCGCCTGCCACGCCAGCCAGGGAGGCGGCATGGCACCATCAAACCTCTTAGTCCGCTGGGCATTTCGCCTGGCAGCGGGAAAGGATATGTACATGCGTGCTTATCCAGAGCCAGAAGATGGGCTCAAGGAACGCGATCTGTTCACTGGCGTGAGCAGCTCGATGCCAGCCCAGGTGGCAGAGGTTACGCGTTCTACTGAAATTTCGCTATAAGCCATATTGAAAGGGATATCGTCTTCGCATGGCCGATTCATTTGAAATTAAAGAATTTTTTCCAGGTATACCGGCAACCGAAATTTTCAATGCCTGGTTGGAGAGCGAGGCCCACAGTGCATTCACTGGCAGCCCGGCGCGCGTAAATCCTGGAGTGGGAGGCGAATTCAGCGCCTGGGATGGGTATATTTCCGGCAAAACGCTCGAGATCGAACCCTCCCGCCGTATTTTGCAGTCCTGGCGGACGACGGAGTTCCCTGAGGGCAGCCCCGATTCGCTGCTTGAGATCTCTTTTGAAGAGATTGGGGATGGCACGCAGCTCACCCTGGTCCACACAAACATCCCGGATGGCCAGGGAGAGGATTATCGCCAGGGTTGGGAAGATTATTATTTCAAACCCATGCAGAAATATTTTTCTGCCAGGGAGACATAATCGCAACCACCAGGTCCGAATTTAGAAGGCATTTGAAACTGAACCCGATGAGTGTCAATGAGGTATTGTTAACGTAATGGGAATATTATTCACCAAGCGCTTTACACCTCAAAAAGCAATCATCTACTCGTTCATGCTCTTCTTTCTCGCGGCATGCACCCCCGATCAAAACGAAACATTCATTCAGGGCAGCTGATACTATAACGATGCTCATATCCAGGAAGTTGTCGGAGAATCCTTTGAGGAAACTTATTGGACCTTCGATCGTGGCACATATGAGACCTATTCCTGCTGCTTCATAGAGTATCACCAATACGGACGCTACGATATCCTCGAGAGCGAGGGGGACAAGATAATCTTGGATCTGTTCCATATCAACGGCAAATTGAACTCGGAGCGGGTGCAGATTAGGGTGAATATCGATTGAGAAGCGGACACCATCAAGCTCCTCAGGGCTGGACCGTTCACGCGCATGTTGCCCTAGATTCTTTTTTTCTTATCAGCAAATAAAAAAATTTCATCGCTTTGAGTTAAGTGACCGCCAGCAGTCCAGATCGATTCATAACCACCAAAAATATCGACCAGGAGATGTGTGGGAATCGATATTGACTCCGCCCTATGCTCGTAAAGCTGTGATTCAATACCATTCCGGGCGATCCACATAGAATACGCCCTGCTGGTCCTCCCCCGGTCCCCAATCCGAGATTTGAATGGCCTAACCTGATGGGTATGCCATTTTTTACATATAGATCGAAGGGTGTTTACTTGTGAACCCCTGGCAGGTAGACCTGGGTGATCGAGTCATTCAAGACGATCAATTCGATTTGAACGGTATGCGGCGATCCTGCGACCGATGATGGATCGGTGACGCTGATGGTGGCAGAACCCGAGTAAGTGTCCGCCTGGTTTTGATTGAAATCATCGGGTGTGACGAGAATTTGGGATGGTGTCGTTCCGCTTCCTGGAGAAAGGGAGAAGAATGAGCCGCTCTTGGTTACCTGCCAGGATAATTCATGAGAACTGCCCACGTTAGCCGGCGTGAGGTTTTGCTGGGGTGGGTAGAGCTTTTGATCCGGGATGCTGTACATGAAGGACAGATTATCAGGAAGTAAACCCAATGTTGGTGTCATGGGTGAATCGATCTGTGTGTCAAAGTCTTGAATCCAATAGGAGAAGTAATCCCCGCTACCCTGGTAGAAGCCGACCCCAATCGCCCGGGTATCTGGATCAAGGATATTGGCGCGATGTGCGTCGCTGTTCATCCAACCGTTCATGACCGCTTCAGGGGAGTGATAACCAGCTGCCGCGTTCTCACCACTGGCGCCGGAGTAATATTGCGCAATTCTCTCCCAGGCATTGCATATAAAGATCAATTCGTCACCTTCGCGGTCCTTGGTGTTATGACTGAAATAATTGTCCTGGCTCATATCCGCAGCCTGGTAGCGAGCGGCATTGGTTAATCCCGCTGAATGTACCAGCGGGGTCAAGCCGCGGCTCGTGCGTTCCTGATTGACCAGCTCGATGACCCGTTCTTCATACTCTGCATTGTAGGCAGGCACGATCTGACCACCGCAGCCCAAATACTGCAGGGAGGGGCTGGTTGGGTCTGGTTTTTCTGGTGGGGTGCCGATCACGCCGCCATCCGCCAGAACGGGTTTGGCGGAAGCAAACAAGCTCAATGTGAGGGCCAAGAATCCAATTCGAGATAAGACTTTTTTCATTTATCAATTTCACCAGTTTAAAAATTTTCTATCATCAGCGACCCCGAAAGGATCGCAGTATTATCCTACGTTTCTATGTTGCGATCGCTTAGAGTATCCTAAGAATTATGGAGCCCAGC
>JBFFIU010000158.1:0-8270 GCA_041556275.1 Anaerolineales bacterium
ATCCTGGTGCTACTCAATGGCTTCTTTGTGGCAGCTGAATTTTCCTTGGTGAGTGTGCGCCAGACGCGCATTGCCGAGCTGGTGGAGAAGGGACATACGTCCGCTGAAGCGGTCCAGGAGGCGCTCAAAAATCCAGATCGGGTGATCGCTGCAACCCAGCTGGGCATCACTTTGGCAAGCCTCGGTTTGGGGTGGATCGGAGAACCGGCTCTCTCTCATTTTATCGAACCGGTAATAAATCTGTTCCCAGTCGAAATGCGTCCTGGACTCTCGCACAGCATTTCAGCGGGTCTGGCCTTTGGCATTATCACCTTTCTGCATGTGGTAGTTGGGGAATTGGCACCAAAATCGATCGCGCTACAAAATCCAGAAAGGACTTCTTTGGTCATTGCCCGGCCTACTCTTTGGAGCGAGCGCATCTTCAAACCCTTCATATGGGCTCTCAATGGGGCTGGCAATACCCTCTTAAGGTGGGTTGGGGTGAGACCAGCCTCAGGACACGAACTGGTCCACTCGGTTGAAGAGCTTAAGATGATCGTCACCGCCAGCACGGAAGGCGGTGTGTTTGCACCCCAGGAAAGCGAGATGCTGCATGCGATTTTCGAGTTTGGAGACCTGCTGGCGCGCCAGGTGATGATCCCCCGTACAGAGATCACCGCAGTAGAAGCTGATTTACCATTAGCGGAAATCATCCCCCTGATTACTGAATCAACTTACACAAAATTTCCCGTGTATGATGACAATTTAGATGTGATCCTCGGAATCATACACGTCAAAGACCTGCTGCAAAAGATGCAAGAACCTGGATGGCAGGATTCTACGGCTCGTTCTCTGGTGCAGGAACCGATCTTTGTGCCGGAAACGATCCTGGTCAGTGCTTTATTACGGCAATTTCGTGATAATCGCCAGCATATCGCGATCGTATTAGATGAGTTCGGGGGTACTGCTGGTCTGGTAACGCTGGAAGACCTACTGGAAGAGATCGTAGGGGAGGTCAGCGATCCGTTCGACAGAGTGACGCCGGAAATTGAGAAACTTCCGGACGGCTCGATCCTGATCGATGGATTGACCTTGATCGAGGATGTGAACGATTACTTAAGCCTAAATCTATTCGATCCGTATTACGATACCATCGCCGGATTTACATTAGGTAAGATGGGAAGTATTCCAAATGTAGATGATAGTATTGAATGCGATAACGTGCGTATCAAGGTTGAAACGATGGATGGCTTACGAATCGACCGGCTGAGATTAACTCGTCTTGACGGTGATACTTCCACGTAAAATTTATCAACTTTAAGGAAGTCAACAGATCTTTATCGTTTGGGATCCTTGAAAAGCGATTATGCCCACCTACCTTGAAATCGTGGTAAATGTCCCTCAGGTGGAGGGTGTATTTCATTACCACCTGTCCCCTGAGTTGGAGGGACTGGTTCTCCCCGGTCATCTGGTTGAAGTTCCTTTCGGTAAACGGCGGGTTCAGGGAGTGGTGTTAGGGCAAGTGGCGCAACCATCCGTGCCTGAGACACGCCCGGTTTATGCGCTGGTAGATCAATCTGTGGTGTTGACAAAAGCACAGCTTTCACTCGCAAAATACCTGGCGGAAAGCACTTTAGCGCAATTATCTGCCTGCATAAATCTGATGTTACCAGCGGGGATAACCCAAATGGCCGATATCTTATACTCGCTCGATAGTGGTTCGATATCCGGACGGCGAAAATCTCTCACCGATCTGCAAAAAAGGATCTTGGATTTGCTAGACAGACGCGGGCCTCTGCTAGGTCGCCAGATCGACAGGGCATTACCCAAGGTCAACTGGCGCTCTTCTATGCGAGCATTGATCAAACGTGGTCGTGTAAATACTCAACCAGTTTTACCGACACCAAGTGTAGGTCCTAAATCAGTGCGAACAGTTCACCTTGCCTGCTCAGCTGAACAGGTTGAGGAACAGATGGATGCATTAGGGCGAAAGGGCTCCAAAGCCCTTCAGAGGCGACAGGAGATCATGCGCTATATGCTGGCGGAACCCGGGCCGATTGATGTGAGCTGGGTATATGCGGCCAGCGGCGGAAATTTACAGGATCTACGAAACCTGGCAGAGCGTGGATTGCTGGTGCTGGGGGAGAGCGAGGTTTGGCGTGACCCCCTCAAGGGAGTGGAATACCTCTCCAAAGAACCTCCTCAATTAACCCGGGAGCAAGAAAAGGTTTGGCAGAAGATCGTTTCTGTTCTTCAAGGATCGGAATCAGGAGAAGTTGTCCCGCCTTATCTGCTGCATGGGGTTACTGGTTCGGGGAAGACTGAGATCTACCTGCGGGCGGTGGAGGAGGTGATTCGACATGGTAAACAGGCCATTGTCCTGGTCCCAGAGATCGCCTTAACCCCCCAAACAGTGCGGCGTTTTCTGGCCCGATTCCCTGGTCAAGTCGGATTGGTTCACTCAAAGCTCTCGACCGGTGAACGTTACGACACCTGGAGGCGCTCCCGGCAGGGGGAATTATCAGTTGTAGTAGGACCGAGGTCTGCATTATTTACACCATTACCGGACCTGGGTTTGATCGTCGTCGATGAAAGCCATGATGATACCTATTATCAGGCGGAGATACCACCATATTATCACGCCCGTCGGGCAGCTGTCGCCTATGCTCGTCTTACAGGAGCCGTGTGTATATTGGGTTCTGCCACCCCCGATGTGGTAAGCCGTTATCATGCCGAGCTGGGTGATTGGATCTACCTGCATTTACCAGCTCGTATTCTCGCTCACCGGCAGACTGTAGAAGACCAGATGCAACGCTTTACATTGCAGGGTAAAACATCCAAATACAGGCCCCTGGAGCACCAGGCAGAGACGATCGAGTTGCCACCTGTGAAGGTAATAGACATGCGCAAAGAGCTCAAGGCTGGCAACCGCTCGATTTTCAGCCGCGCCCTGCTTGCATCTCTTGAGAAGGTGTTGGAGATGGAACAGCAGGCGATCCTCTTCCTGAATCGGCGGGGGACGGCGACTTATGTGTTTTGCCGTGACTGTGGTCACAGCCTTCTTTGCCCACGCTGTGACACACCTTTAACTTACCACCAACCAGCGCGTGCTGCCGGTGCTCTCGCATCTAAGAGGGGTGAAGCTGGATCAGAAGGTTTCCTGGGAACCAGGCCCAACCCGATACTGAACTGCCATCATTGCGGATACCAACGAAAAATGCCGCATGTATGCCCAAACTGCAAGGGGACTCATATCCGCCAATACGGGATGGGTACCGAACGCGTTGAATCGAACCTGCAAGAGATCTTCCCTCAAGTTCGCACCATACGTTGGGATTATGATACAACCCGCCAAAAGGGTGCTCACGAGATCATTATGAGCCATTTCCAGGCCCACCGCGCCGATGTGCTCATTGGGACTCAAATGCTCGCCAAGGGGCTGGATTTACCCTTAGTGACCCTGGTGGGTGTCATCCTGGCGGATGTGGGATTGAACCTGCCGGATTTTCACGCTGCTGAGCGTACATTTCAGGTATTGACCCAGGTGGCAGGACGCGCAGGCCGCAGCCCCTTGGGCGGGGAAGTTATCCTGCAGACATACCGTCCAGAAAACAATGTGATCCAGGCGGCGGCAGCTCATGATTACGCCTCTTTTTATCAAAGTGAATTAGAGAACCGCCGCCAGATCGGGTATCCTCCATTCAACCAGCTGGTGCGATTGGAGATCAGGCGAACAAGCGCGACTCAGGCGGAAGGCGAAGCTCAAGAATTGGCGGCCAGGATTCAAAACTGGATGGAGAGCGAAAACCGGAAGACGACTCAAGTTGTCGGTCCTGTACCTCCCTTTTATGCACGTCTGAAAGGCCTCTATCGCTGGCAAATAATCTTGCGCGGACCAAATCCACAATCGCTTCTGTCCGGCCGAAAATTGGGAGATTGGCGGGTGGAAGTAAATCCGACAAACTTGCTATAATAGTATAAAGTAGATGCACTCTTTGTAGATAATTCTCAATGTTTAGGAGCTTAGGATGGGTCAAATGAGGCGTGAATTTTTAACCTGGGAAGATGTCGACAAGCTGCTCGATCACCTGCTGCCTCAGTTTGATGAGGAGTTCGATGCGATGGTCTTGATCACTCGGGGCGGCATAATTCCTGGAGGGCTGCTGGCAGAGGCGATGAATATCACGCATATCCTCACAGCAGCGGTGGATTTCCCGGCGCAAATGGAGATGGAGCAAACCGGTCTCTATGTGTGGCCGCGTTTCATTCAGTTTCCTGCAGATCACCTACTTGAAAACCGGCTAACCTTGATTGTGGATGATGTATGGGGTTCTGGTCGTACGATCACTTCAGTCAGGAATCGGGTTGAAGCAGCTGGGGGGTTTCCTTTCTCGTGTGTGTTGCATTTTAATCCTTATCGTAATCTTTTTGGCGATGCACGGCCCAATTATTACGCTGCCACTACCGATGCGCATATCATTTATCCCTGGGAGATCGATCGCGACGTGGATCGCGCATTGTTAGATGCATCCCCCAAGCCCTCCTCTTAAGTCCTTCTCGGATGCCTGCGGAACAGATTAAGATCGCGCTTCTGGGGGATGTCCATGCCAACCTACCGGCCCTGGAAGCTGTTCTCTCGCATGCCAAGAAGAATGGCGCGGCTGCCTTCTGGAACATAGGTGATTTTGTCGGTTATGGTCCTTTCCCCGATCAGGTTGTCAAAAAAACCCAAAAGAACAAATTTATCAGCATCATAGGGAACTATGATCTCAAGGTGCTGAATTTCCCGAAGAAAGACAAGAAGTGGCGCAAAAAGAAACACCCGCTGAAATGGTTGGCTTTCAAGTGGGCTTACGATAATCTCTCAGATAAAAGTCGCAAATTTTTAAGCAGTCTGCCAGAACAGAAGATCCTGGAAGTGGGGGATAAAAAGTTCTTATTGGTTCACGCCAGCCCGGGCTCAAACGAGGAGCTCTTAGAACCCGATACTTCTCAGAAGCGGTTATTGGAGTTAAGTCAACTGGCAGAGAGCACATACGGGAGTGGATTTGCAGCGATCATATTTGGCCACTCACACCAGGCTTTTACACGGCAGGTTGGAGACACTTATTTCGTCAATACCGGCAGTGTGGGGAGATCAGATGATGGTGATCCGCGCGCGGCATATGCCCTTCTCCAGGTGCACTCGAAAGGTATTAGATGTCAACACTTCCGAGTTGAGTATGATGTGGATAAAGCGGTGGCTGCGATCCGCCAGAAAGGCTTGCCGGAGGCATTCGCTCAAATGCTGATCCAAGGCAGGGACCTGGAGACGGTATTGCGCGAAATGCTCGAATGAGTGTGGGTTTTTACAGGATGGCTATCGCTGTGGCAAGTTTTGAGCGCATTTGAGGCTGGTCGAATCTTAGCCAAACGTCATGGAAGGTGCTTATCAGGAAATAACGTTCGGCGTGCTTGGCTGCTAAATAGGCCACAATTGGCTCAGGATTATCTCGTTCGCTGATCGGTTTATATACTTGGCGGGATTCCCAATCATCCAGGAATTGCCGCAAGATATTACAGGCCACATCTGCATCGTTCAGATCTCCCAAGTGATCCTGTAGATTTTTTATCTCCTTGATCAGTTCTTTTGAACCCTCTCCAAGCACCTCGCGAAAGAATTCAAGCGAATAACGTAATTTCTTGAATTCAATTCTCAGCATATGTAGCTGGGAAATGGTAGCCGAGTCCAGGGTTGGACCATAAGCCTGCACAGCTGCCATGCGGGAATAGATCAGAACTGGAACGACGTGTCTCACAAGATGGGGGTCTGTATCGGCAACCGTTTTTGCACCTTTACCCGGAGTGGTCAGGAAATCCAGGAAATCGCGCTTGAAGTTCTCATAAGCCTCACTATTAAGATACTTCAGCATTTTATCCCGATCATTTTCGCGTTCCTTTTCCCACAGATTCAGGAGAGGTTCCAATCCCTGGTGCTGATCTCCTGGAAGTGTATCCAAGTAATGACTCGCTTTTTCCATAAAGACATCCAGATCACGCACACGACCTAAGGCCCGACCGGTTGCTCGTAATCCTTTGAGATGCTTCTTGATGGATTTCCTTTCGAATGCATCTGCGAAAACCTCAAAGGCAGCCCGCATTCTACGCGTGGCGACGCGCATATCATGCAATTCTTCTATGTCCTCGCCCAAGCGGGTTCCTGCCTCGTGACGCACCATCTGGGCAAAGTTGTAGATCAAAACCTTGCGACCTGCTTCAGATAAGGGATCTTTAGGTTCAACGCCTGGGCTCTTCAATTCTAGGAGGAAACTCATACTTTCATCCAGGCCTTGATCCATTTGGGTGACTGATTGCAAGCGCACCTTTTGCCCAAATAACATGGACCACAGTTTGGCAGATTTCCTCCCTTTGCGGGCATCCTTCTTGGCTGTCGGACCGCTGACCAGGATTTTCAGTTCCAGCGGATCGCTCTCTATAGAATCGATATTGGTACCCTGACTCTGGGAGGAATCCAATCCATCCGCGATCCTTAGTAGTGATGCCAGAGCGAGTACTTCCAGGTCGGCAGGCGAAATAGGCTGGTCTGCACCTCTATGTGGTTGATGATCTGCATCCCCATTCTGGTAGCTCAAGATGGCTTCAACTTTTTTATTTTCTTCTTCGCTTAAGTCGATCAGGGGATGCGAGAGGATAAAAATGTAGCCTGATTTGTTCGCTTGCTTGGCTTCTTGTTTTTCTGTCAGGCATTGCAGAAGAGCCGCCGCCTCCAAGAGCTTGCGTTGATCTATAGGGAGGCGATGGATGGAGCGGGTGCCATCGAATAAAGTCAGTGCCAGGTCCCGTCTGTGTTCTGCCCGGCGGAGATTGGTAGGGTAACGCTGGCGAAGATCTTCGAGAGTAACGGGCCGGATTTCTGTTTCTCCCTCTTGAGTGGGAGATGCCTCAACGAACGAACTTACCTCTTCCTGGCTTGCTTCTTGTGGCGCAGGAGCGATGCTTTCCTGCTCAAGTGGTACAGGTTCGGTAATTTGTTCGATAGGCAGTGGTTCTTCAGTGAAGATTTCCATGCCTTCGGAGACGAAGCGCCTGCGCCAATAACGTGTGCGGCTGGTTGATAAATCTACTTGCTCTGCCACCTGTACGGTTGTCAAACCATCATCATAGAGCAGCAGCAATTTTGCCCGGCGACGGATGGCCTGGGTCGAACCATGAGTGACCAGGGTTTCTATTTGTTCTCTGACTGTACTCTCGATCAAAATGCCCATATTTGATTAGTTCCCATGATTGGTTGATTCCCGGATTTCGAATAGCCGGACCTGAATGTTAACCGGATCTTGTTTTGCGGTGCGTTTAATTCTCTCGTATGAACCGTCTGGATGCATGACCCTGGTCTTTACATTATCTTTCATGTATTCAGCTAGAACGTCATCTCGTAAATAGCGAATCACATCAGGATCTGCAACTGGAAAAAGGACTTCAACGCGATTATTGATATTACGCGGCATCAAGTCCGCACTGCCTAACAGGATCTCCTCCTGTCCCGCGTTCCTGAAGTAATAAATCCGGCTGTGTTCTAAGAAACGTCCTACGACGCTGATCACGCGAATGTTCTCACTGATCCCCTCTAATCCGGGTCGTAAACCACACATACCACGCACAATCAGATCGATCTTTACACCTGCCATTGAGGCATTGTAAAGTGCTTTGATCATGCGCTTATCTACCAGGGAGTTCATTTTAAAGATCAGATGACCTTGTTCGCCGTTTCGTTGATGCTCGATTTCACGATCTATGAGAGCCGTCATGCGCTCACGCAGGTTTATCGGGGCGACCAACAATTTGCGGTACTCCCCTTTGGATGAGTATCCGGTCAGGTAATTGAACAAGTCGGTAGCATCTGCACCGATGTCCTCATCGCAGGTGAACATACCGATGTCTTCATAGGATTGAGCAGTGATGGCATTATAATTTCCAGTCGCCAAATGCACATATCGTCGAATGTGTTCCCCCTCTTTACGAACAACCAGGGCAATCTTGGAGTGGGTTTTCAATCCGAGCAGACCGTAAATGACGTGAACGCCTTCGCGCTCCAAAGCCCGTGCCCAACCGATATTGCTTTCTTCATCAAAACGGGCTTTGAGCTCGACCAGGACAGCCACTTGCTTTCCGGTCTCGCGGGCTTCCATGAGCGCTTTTACAACCGGCGAGTTGCGTCCAACGCGGTACAAGGTTTGCTTGATAGCCAGGACATTAGCATCTTTGGCTGCTGAATTGAGAAAATCCACCACCGG
>JBFFIU010000159.1:0-8265 GCA_041556275.1 Anaerolineales bacterium
GCTTGGGGTTGTTGATCTCATATAATCCCGGTTGGACTTGGATTGGTTTTTGCGGGTCGGTATAAATATTTTGCCTTAAGACCAAAAGGGGATAAACCGATGCAGGAGTGAAATGGTCGATCACAATAAAGCCAGCGTACTTGGCGATCGCCTGAGCTGCCAGTATTGCTTCCAGGCTTGGATCACCTGCATCTCCTGGGAAGGCGATCAATGGATAACCCAATGGTCGGTAATTCTTCTTCAAAGAAAGTCGTCTGATTTGGGTTCCAAAGGTCAAAGCCGGACTCAAGCTTCGTCCGCCTGGGTCGATTACCAGATCTTCCACGCCATTAGTGGTGATCTTTTGGGTGAGATCGGCTAATCCTTCAAGTGATGTCTCGATTACACCTAATGAGGACTTATATTCCTTGGCGAGATCTGCCATGGCTTCCCAATTGTTGGCATCTGCGCCGTAGATGAGCGGATTTTCTTCTGAGAGTGATTCCAATCCTGCTCTCATTATCTCCGGGTCCCGGCTCATGAGAATCAATGGTCTTTGGCTGATTTGGCGTACTGCTTGAATTGTCTTGGCGAAAGCGGAAGCATCACCTGTGACGGATGCAATAGCGAAACCATCAAGGGATAAATCAATACCTACATATACAACTTGATACGAATCTGCAGCCGAAACCTTTTGTTTGATTTCTTCCTCTGAATCGGAATCCAGGATACGCAGGAAGATGCCTGGTTTATTGTAGAAAGTCTTTTCATGCCGGAATAGAACAACTTCATTTCCTGCTTTTGCTTCATATCCATTTGATTTCAAAGAGATCATGCGGATAGGAGGTGCGGCTGATGCAGCCAATTTTGATTGTGATTCTTCACTGACATAGGGGCAGTCTGATAGCTCAACTTGCTTGGCAGCCAGCTTCATGGCGAAAGCCAGGCAGGTTGGAAAACCACATTCCTTGCAGTTCGTTTGGGGGAGTAATTTGTAGATTTGAATTCCAGTTAAGGCCATTTTTGGCTCTCCATATTGTTATTGATGATCGGATCATTTATTAGATTGTTTCCACGAACATGATTTAAGTGATCTTCAAAATTTAGCAATCTTCCTTATTAGTTTCGTGTGAAGGATCCTCTCGTGCCGTAGTCTGGTGCAATAAAATTGCAATACACACCTGGAACTAATTGGTTTCGGGCACTGCCATAAGATCTTCTATTGCAGTTCTGATGAGTTTTATGGATTCAGGATGTCTCAAAACCAGGATATCAGCGCCAGATTCGAGCAGTGTTATCGCAGTTAAGATCTCCCAATTAACGCTTCTCTCTTCCCATTCACCCCAGGTATTGGGTACGCCTTCCCCAACCTTGGCTTCTTTTGTCTTCCAGGCTTCAAAACCTGGGGTAACGATCATGGGTAACTGGGTCATTTTGTCGCCTTGCAATGCAGCCAGGCGCAGGCGTTCCATAGCAGAATAACCGTACTCGATGCCGTAGCCCAGTGCACCTGTGGTCGGATCCATCAAGACGCGCTCAAGCGGAAAATCCATGTCGCTGATCAGGATGTTAAGCTGTTTGGCCAGGTTAACATCCATAGGTGTACGTGCGGAGACCAAATGATCATTTGCCATTGCGGTTGCTACGATCGTGCGGTAATTCTTATCTTCGCAGAGACCTAATACAAGATTTTCGCCTTTGGTGGCTTCAGCAACGGCAACCAGTAATTCATTGTCGATTTCCGCTTGTCCAGGACCAAACACAAGTAACGGCAAACCGCTGGCGCCTAACACTGATTTCACTGCAGATACAGCTGCATCTGGTGTTGTTGCCTCTCCGGATGCATCTGTCAAACTGAGAGATAACTGGATCAAATCTGCACCAGTCTCTTCGACAGCCTTGGCCCATAATGCGGGATCATCGACAACCTCTCCCCATGCATTCAGCAGCAGTGGTGACCAATCATCTGGGCGTCGGTCTTTAATTTCTACCGCAATAGCTGGTGGATTGGGCATCTCTGCTTCGAAATGCATGAAAGGTAGCGTTTTTTCTCCACCAACAGTGACCACCCTCGAGCGAGTACCCCCTTGGGAGGCGGTTGCCCCGATCGTCACGCTGCGCACTTCCCCGGGCCACTTATCTACGGGTACTTCGATTGCCATAGGTTTATACTCCTTAATCTATGTTGTCATTTCAGATTATTCTTCACGCCTGGTATTCTTCTTGCGAGCCAGATCTCGTTTTTGTAAGTAAGTCTCTAAGGGCAATTGGCGCTTAGCCTTTATGCCTAAATCGCTTAAATCATCGCTGTTTTCAGCTGCCAGATAGCGCAGGTAATGCCAGTAGGTGATAGTAGCGGCTGGGTATTCAATACCGCCAGCATTGTGCATGAGAAATAATGAGCGTACTCCGTGGTCACGCATTATTTGCGCCGCCGCTGATATGGGTATATCTGGGGGAACCTGGAGAACGCCTTCTCTCATGATTTCAATAGCCGTTAATGATTTTGAGTCATCTCGAGAAAAATTGGCGATTATTTCTTCCTGTCCAACGACGCCCAAAGCTTTACCTTCATCCAGAACAATGATCTCATCCAGACATTGTTCGAGAAATAATTGTGCTAGTTCTGAAACTGTTGTTTGTGGGGTGCAGGTCATTACGCCGACCGTCATCAAGTCGCGTACCAGCTGGGGGAGGTGAGACTCAGGCATGTTGACCTTCACAGCTGGGTATGGAGAAAGGGATAAGGTCGAGTATTTGTTGGCCTTTCAATCATCCTCCCTTATCCCTTTTCATGTCTTCCCTTAGAAGATCGGATCCATCACTAATGCAGGGTGGTTATTTTCTTCCATCCAGGCCAGTAATTCGTCGACAGTGGTCGCGTTTCGCTCATCGGCGATCTTATTGATCAATTCTGGATCACCTTCTCTCGCAGCAACGGCTTGTAGTTCATCAGACATGGTTTCTTTGAGTACACTGCTCATCCAAACCACCCGTTTGAATCCACCATCGGCAGAAATGAACTTTGGACTGATCAGATAAAACTTGCCAACGCCCATCACGCCAGGCGTCTGAAGGCCACCACCTGCGATTCCCGCCAGGGTGCTGAACGTCATCCCAGCTGGAGTCATGCTGGTATCCTCACGGCTGACGACCATGACACCATTTGACTCTGGGATGAGCATCACAATGCACTCGAAACAGCCGCATGCAGTCATCGGGTTTTCCATGATGGAATACATGGCCACTTCTTCGACAACGCCATGCGACCCTACCTTAGCGTAATCGTTTGTGCCGGTCCAATACCCTTTTTGAAAATCTACCATTTTTCCGAGCTTTATCGGCTGGTTGGGTCCGGTGGGATTGATACTGAACGAGGCTTTGCAATCCAACCAATTATACGCACCGCATAAGCCGAGTCTTTCCGGACTCACCACACAAACATGGTTGGGCGCGAAGGACTGGCAAAGCGTGCAGGAGTAGAATTCCTCCACCGAGTCATCTGTCAGGTCAGCTAGGCGCTTGTTGCGGAAATCATACGCCTCACGCGCAGTAGCCAAATATTCTTGCATCTGCTCGGGTTCGGTGTAGACTGTAACCTCCACTTTATCAACGATGGCACCGAAATCGGAATGATAGCGTGCATGCAGGATCTTACCGAAGTGCTCGAGGTCAAAACCCTTATCCGCTGCAGCGTTCGAGATGCGTATCCAGGCGATATCGCGCTGCCCGATATGCTGTATCCCAGATGCGCCGTTGATGAAGTAATGAATCTGGCGTTCTAAAACGGGTTCGAAATCTTCTTGCATCTGGCGCCCGGCAACTTTCACCACAATGCCGACATCCATGCTTCCCTGCTCCGGGATTTCGGCGAAGTTCGGTCCAACCACTTCAACTTTTCCGTCGACAACTTCATCAAGGGGGACCATTTGCAAGTATTCGAAGCAGCGGGAATGTTTTCCACCGAACTCTATTCTCATGTCCGCTTTTCTTACCACTTCACCTTCGAATGCCGAGCCATAAGGAACTGGCACAGGTACATCGGCGATTTTGACTTTCACACCGCGCACTTCGATGCACTTCTGGACCATGCGCTCAGCTCGTTCCAGATCATCTTTTCCTTCGATCTCGTTGAAGGGTAAACTGACGACATGTTCGTAGGTTGTGACTCCCGTGGGCAAGATCTCGGGGATGACCGTGTCCGCGATAACCGGAAATCCGAAATTGATCGCCCCAGCAGCTGCGGCATATTTCAAGTCATCGATCTCGCCAAGTGCAAGAACGAAAGCGAATACACGGTTCTTGTTATATAGCAGGATATCGCGCGCCATGCCGCCTTTCAGGCCGCCAAAGGTGAGCGCAGAGCGAACTGCGAATCCCAGGGCATAGATGGCACTGAGGGTGTCAGTTCCAAACGGCACTGTATAAGTGTCATACCCAAGCTCGACACCTTCTTCAACCAATTGGTGGATGATGCTGCGTCCATTAACATTACCGGAAAGAAAGGTGAGGATGTTCCGTCGTTGTAACTCTCGGACGATCTTGACTGCGACCTCATTCGATCGGGCTGCGCCGACAATGGCCGCGAATCCGGGCATGCGACCATCCACCAGCTGGATACCCCAGGATCGCAGTTGAATATCATCGATAGGACCATTGAGGTGACCATCGGCGCCGTTGCCACCAGCTCCGTTATCTGGGCTGGTGAATGAGGTTCCACCTGCCAGTTCGAATCCAGGCATGGGTTCAGGTTGAAGACCATACACAAAGCGCACCGCTTCGATGGTCTCGGCCGCGATGAGGGTCGCCATTCCACTGTCTAAAGTCTCACCCAAATATGGAGTCCATTTTGCATTTGAGGGGATTGGGTGCAGCAGTTGGCGAGCATGCTGCATTACGGGTTCCAGTTGACTAAGTTTTTCTACTTCGGTGCCGGTCATTCCCAAGATCAGCGGCAGGTAATATGCGGTGTTCGGGAATGCAACTGGAGTATCCGCCCCTTTTTCATTAATCGCTTTTTGAAGCATCAATTCGGCTTCGGTTACGAGCGCATTTGCACCGCGAATGGCGCGGGATGCAATATAACGAGACATGAAAGAACCTCCTTAATCAGCAGCTACGCCGTAGATCGCAGCCTGGCGTTCTTCAAGCGGTAGTTGTTCAATTTCCAGCATACGGGCATCGCCGCTTTCACCAAATCGATCAGGTTCATATTCGGGTAACCCAAGAGCTGCACGCTTTTTATCTATATGTTCTAGTGTTTTTTGTATCATTTCGTCAGGATCAGCGATGAATTCCAGTTTTCCTCCGTACAATTCTTCCCAGCCTTCGCTGATATATCGGGAGACGATATCACTGTCCGCGACTCGATCTGGCATCCCGCTGACAGGGGAAGACCCACCGAAAATGACGTAAGCCCCAGAAGCAACACAGTATGTACCGATGGCCAACGCTTTCTCGCTCATCCATTCCGGCGCTAGACCCACAGCAGGTATCTGGTCGATATCATCCCCTAATCCACCCTCATCTACCATTTGGGTCAATACTGTTAGAATGCGAGTATTATCGACGCATGAACCCATGTGGAGTACAGGGGGAATACCCACTGCTTCGCATACTTCCTGCAGGCCAGGTCCGACCTGATCCAGGCCGGCTTCACCGAGCAGTAAGCCGAGCTTGGCGCTGGCGATTGCGCCGCAGCCAGTTTCAACGATCAAGACATCTTGTTTGAGTAGTTCCTTGGTTACCTTCGTATGCAGGTAATCCTGGGAGCTGCGTGGGTTGTTGCATCCGACGACCGCAGCGACCCCACGAATACGGCCGCTCATGATGGCATCGTTCAGCGGACGGAAAGAAGCCCGGTATGAACCACCCAACATGTAGTTGATATATTCATGGGAGAAACCCGGGATCAAGTCTTCCTTGACATCTGGGATGTGGGTTGTTCCCCGGTTCTCGTAGTTATCAATGGCAGCACGCAGAATATCTTTAGCGATCGTCAGAGCTTTTTCCTCGTTGAATTCGATGTGAGTGGCACCTTTAATCTTAACTTTGGGGGAAGTGGTGATGACTTTGGTGTGGAAGTTGTTGGCCAGATCGACCAGGGCTTGCATGATGCACTGCACATCGACCACCATCGCTTCAACTGAACCGGTTAGAATGGCCAGCTCCTGGTGCAAGAAGTTCCCCGCAGCAGGGATCCCCTGTCGCATGAGGATCTCATTCGCAGTGCAGCAGATGCCAGACAGGTTGATCCCTTCTGCACCTGCCGCTTTGGCGTACTCTATGATCTCAGGGTCTTGCGAAGCGGTGACGATCATCTCGCTCAGTGTAGGTTCATGACCATGTACGACTACGTTGACCATGTCGTCTTTCAAGACCCCCAGGTTTGCCTGTCCCAGGAGGGGAGCTGGTGTGCCAAAGAGGATATCGGCTGCATCAGTGGCGATCATGCTCCCGCCCCAACCGTCTGCCAGGGACGTGCGAACGGCATGGTTGAGAATATGCTCTGGGTCCTGGTCATCACCAATATGAGTACGGTGGAGGGCTTCAACAACTTCCCGATCGATACCGCGCGGGATGACGCCTAATTCTCTCCACAATTCCTGGCGTTTCTCTGGCGCTCTGATCACCGGGGCGATCTCGCCCTTCTGCTGACCAAATTGGGCGATATAGAGGTCTGCCAGATCATTGGCGATTTCCTCCGGAGAACGACCCTCGATCGGGATATCATATTTGGCTGCCACTGTGCGCAGCTTGGCGACATCGCGAATGTAGTAGCCTTCAGCTTCACCGTTGGCTACAGCTTTCAAAGTGAAGGCCATGTCGCGTCCGTGATCGGAGTGCGCCGCACCTCCCGCAGCGATCGCCCGGATCAGGTTGCGGGCTTGGATCGTGTCGATTGTAGCGCCGCAGACCCCAGTTTGGCCTTCTTTTGTCAGCCGGCAGGGACCCATCCCGCATAGTTTGCAGCACATACCGGTGCTACCGACATTGCAGGGAGCCATATCATCCGCGCGCGTGAAGGCGGTGCTGAGTCCCATTTCATCAGCTCGGATCAGCATTTCCTGAGCTGCGGGATCGATCGTCTTTTCTTCAAGCGTTCTTTTTTTTCTTGGCATCGGTTATGATTCCTCCTCCAACGTGTTTAGGACGCCGATCCCTGGGCATGGCCAGAGAGGACGCCCGGAATAGCTGACATTTTGGGCAAAGCCAATGGTTTCTTTGGTTTGTTCATATACTTCTGTGTGGCGGAAATATACCTCATCACCGTTTTTCGATGTTGCCGGAACACCAGCTTCAGCGGTGATGGCTAAATCACCAAGATATCCAGCGTCTTCAAGTACCCCTGTTATCTGAGATTCGGGGAGCACTTCTGGGTCGTAAGTGACTTCCACTGCTTGAAAAGCACTGCTGGCGTACACATCTTCAACACCCGGCATTTCTAATAAAATGCGCCTTACCTCGACAACATGGTGATCTGCGTACATTGTTGGTATTTCAAAGGTTTTCTTTTTCATTTTCACCCTTCCGATATGTTATGAGGTCTTGACTAATTTCGGATCTATATACCAATTACAGTTGCAGGAACGCAATTAATCCTACGTCTCAGGTCTGAATTGAACCAAATACTCTAGGTATAGTATAAATAGACCCCTTTTTTGTTTTTAGTACCACCTGTCACGAATAGAGTGGATATTTGTCACACCTAACAAAACCAAATTTTGGCTTGACGATCAGCCGGATCATATATATAATAAAAAAGATAAATTTAGTCATATCTAAATTAATTTTTTACCTGAAAAATATCTGCACTTGGAAACGTTGAATAATACGTTTTTCAATCACTTATAGGAGTTGTGTAATGAAGATTTTGAACCAAAACTTGGGCAAGGTTTCCCGCCGGGATTTCCTTAAAACAATGCTGGGAGGCAGCCTCGCATTTACTGGTGCTGCTGCTGGTGAAAACCTGCTGGCGAGTTCAAAGACCACGAATTCCAGTGGTGGAACTATTATGGATCAGCAACAAGGTGACTCTCACAATAATCATGGCAATACCGGCACCCTCGGGCAGGTTAACCACGAGACAAACGGCTTTGATCCGACAGCCATGTTGTATGATTGGGATTTTGGGGTGGTGAGCGAGTTACCAGATGGGGGTACATTGAGGGAATTTCATATCGCTGCTGTCGATAAAGAGATTGAAGTCGCTCCTGGAGTATTTTTCCCCGCCTGGACATATAATGGGCGAGTTCCTGGTCCCAGCTTGAGATGCGTGGAAGGAGA
>JBFFIU010000160.1:0-8195 GCA_041556275.1 Anaerolineales bacterium
ACCTCTGCGCACATTGCTAAAGTTTGGCCGTATCCGACCGGTGGATCGCCCTGTGGCCAAGGCCCTTTATGCGGTAAGCCTCAACGGGACTCTCAGACAAATCGTCGAGGCTCGGGCAGAAGACCAGTGGGAGATCTGGGACTTAATTGAAGTGCTGAGCGCGGCCGGTTTCGATCCAAAGCGCCTCTGGAAGGCGCACCCAGGGGAACGAGGGCACATTTGCCGGATCGTACCTCCTGAGTCTTTCCGCATGTATTCTATTTCCTCGAGAATGGACCACGGCTCAATTGATGGCGCTTCAGAATTGCATCTGACTGTTGGACGTCTTCTCTACGATACCAGGGATTCAAAGGTCTCCAGCGAGGACAAGCGCTACGGAACCGGCTCGCACTTTCTCGGGGATAGATCCAGCGCATCTTCGCATGAGGCGAACAAGGTTTCGTTAAGGTTGGTTCATCCACCTCGATTCGACCTACCCGAAGACCCCAGCATTCCGATCGTGATGTTCGCCGGCGGCACCGGAATTGCGCCGTTCAGAGGTTTTCTTCAAGAGAGAGGGGGGCAGGAGAACGCGGGTGATACCTGGCTTTTCCTGGGAACGCGCACAAAAGAAGAATTTTACTATCGGGATGAGCTGGCGCAGATTGTGGCCCAAGGGCGGACCCACGTGCGTCCAGCGTTCTCACGTGATGCGGTCAATGTCAAGTTCGTCCCCAACGGCGGTGGTGGACAATTTGTCTTCCAGCCAGGAGAAAAACGCTATATCGGCGACGAGATGCTGCGAGAAGAGAATGCCCAGGCTCTTTGGAATATGCTACGAAGCAGGAAAGATGGCGGTATGGGGGCTTATTTCTATGTCTGTGGCCAGACCGGTTTTGCAAATTCCGTGATGGATGCTATCAAGGAAATTCTCCGCCGCTATAGCGATGGTTCAGAGGAAGAGAAGGAGCAAGCGGCTAAACAAGCGTTGTATCGTCTGGTTGGAGAAGAGCGATACAGGCAGGACATATTCACCACATACACCGGCTCTCACATCGACAAGAAGCAGACCTATTATGCCTCTGAGATCGTCCTTCACAACAAAGACGAAAAGGGGTACTGGATGGTTATTAACGGTCGGGTTTACGACCTGAGTGAGTTTGCCCATCTCCACGCTGGCGGTTTCAAGATCATCCTTGGATATGCAGGTATGGACGCGACCCAGGCATATCAAAAGGTTCTTCACCATGTGAATCCCGAGGTAGATTCGATGTTAGGCATGTATGAGATCGGTGTGGTCCGCCGCCTGGACTTTGGCATGGAAGGGGGAGTTGTGGTCGGGCCAGATGGACTGCGGTTTTTGTCACTGGCTGATATCTACCGGGCCTGGATTCGCTTCCTTTACAATGTGGTTGAAATGGAAAATGCCCTGTATAACGACTACACTCTAAAAGAACTTACTTTAATTGCTGACGATCCGCCTGATACTTACCCGCCGGTCAAATTACAGTACTTGCTTGAAGTACATGACCGCTTTGTGCTCAATTACGTGGAAGGAACCACTGGCAAGATGCTGGAAAACCTGTGGACCGTTACCAGTGGCATATGTTCCCGGGATCAAGACGTGCGCTGGATAAAAAATGAAATCGAGCGCATTCGCCAGGGCCAAGAGGCCGATACCGTAAAGCGGCTAAGTGACGAGTTGCAAAAACGAATTAACAATAATATTGAGCGCAATGCGGATGAAGGCGATCCGAAGGTGAAGCTGGTTAAGGATTATTGTTCCCTATTAGAGGCTGAGGATAAGCGATTCCTCTATGAGATGAAAATGGCCCTTCGAGCTGGTGTTCAGGTGTTTGAAAAGTATGAGCGTGACACCATCGGAAAGGGTAGCGATCAGCTCCTAGAAGCAGTCAAAGAGATTCCGAAGATCCTCGAAACCTACCATGCCCGGGTGCTTTCTCGAGCTCTGGGAACTTTGTTGTCATACTCGGATCGATAGATGCACAATAGCAACGAAATTATAAAAACCATTATCGCCCACAGGTAATTCGATGAGTAGCGATCACGCCCGACAGAAGTCCCATGAGCTCATCTACCGACTGCGTGGATTGACCATGGCAGGCGCCATACTGCACATCGGAGCACATCCTGATGACGAAGATGTCGGGTTAATGGCCTACATGGCTCGCAAGTTTGGCGCCCGCATCGTTTATTGGTCAGCTACGCGGGGCGAAGGCGGTCAAAACCGAATTGGCCCCGATAAGCAAGAGGCGCTGGGAGTTTATCGCACCTGGGAGAGTCAGGTCGTGAGGGATGTCGACGGCGGCGAAGCCCTTTTCGGACCCTTTTACGATTTCGGTTTCAGCAAAAACGGCGAGGAAACTCTGGCAAAATGGGGCGGGCGAGAAGCGGTGGTCCGAGAAATTGTACGGGCTGTCCGCTGGGTCCAGCCCCAAATCCTGATCAGCCGTTGGACGGGTGGACCGGCGGACGGTCACGGTCACCACCAGGCTGTGGGCCAGGCGACCCATGAAGCCTTCAAAGTGGCGGGGGATCCCAACCGGTATCCTGAACTTGGGGAGCAGGGTCTGGCGGCTTGGCAGCCACAAAAGCTGTATTACTCTACTGGGGGAGATTGGCAGCCAGGAGAAGATGGCGGTATTTTTGGCGCGCTTCGGCAGGAGTTCGAAAGAGATGGCTTTGTGCGCATCAACACTGGCGAGCTTGACCCGATCTCTAACCGGACCTATCAAGAGCAAGCCTGGATAGGATTTAACAGTCACAAGACGCAAGCCATTGGATTTGCCCCGAACAAAGGGCGATTTTATTACTATTATGATCTATCCAAGAGTCTGGTCCCGTCGCCTGAAAGAGAAACATGCTTGTATGACGGCCTGGACAGCTCACTAACTGGCCTGGCGGATTATCCAGGTGAGGGGAGCGGCTCTCTGCGCGAGAAACTGAATGCCGTCAAGACGCAGGCTGAAATAGCTTTCACCCGCTACAGGGCCGAAGACGCTATGCAGGCAGTGGATCCATTGCTTAAAGGTCTTTCAACCCTTCGCGAGGTGCGAGCCAGCCTTGCGGACCAGGACTTGGATGAAACAGCGCGGCAGGCTCTTGCAGCGTACCTGGGACACAAGCTCAGGGATTTTGAAGAAGTGATCGCCCAATGCATGGGCCTAGACCTGGAATGTCTTTCGGAGCGCGCTCGCATCACCCCTGGGGAGAATTTTCGTATTACCGCACGTCTATGGAATCACCGGCAAGCCCCAATTGGCCGGGTTGAGTTTAGCATTCTCACACCAGAGGGCTGGAATATTCAACCGGTCCACCCAAAAGGCAACCAAGACCTGGTTATTAGCCGGGAAGTTGTCTACAAAATTGATGTCTCCAAAACAGCGGAGTTAACCTGCCCCTATTGGTTAATCAGACCACGTGAGATGAACCGTTACTATTGGCCTGAGGGCGAAGGCGTTGGCCAACCCTTCGACCCACCTTTGGTGGAGCTTGAATGTGAAATAACTCTAAACGGGCATTTGATCACTTTAAGAGAGCCGGCAGTATTACGAGAAGCATTCCCCGGCGGCTATCGGGAGCTGTTCCTAGCTGTCGTACCTCCGATTTCTCTGCATCCCAAAGTAAACCAGGAGTTCCTGCAGGTTAGACCATCCGTGCAGTACCTGGAGTTGCAGGCGGTGGCGCGCAGCAACATCGATACACGGATTGAAGGTAGGCTGAAACTTGAAGTTCCACCGGGCTGGCAGGTTGACCCGCCCGAAAAAATACTGGCCCTGGGCGAAGTTGGGGATTCCACGACCGTACGTTTTAATGTGACCATTCCGCAAGACACCCAGGATGGAGTCTACCCGCTGCGATATGTGGTTGAGTGTGATGGCAGGGATTACGGGGTTGTGCTCAAAGCAGTGCGTATGGCCGCTCCAGGATTACCACGCCTGCCGGATGAAACGACCTGCATCAAAGAACAAATCATCACTGCACCAGCAGTAGGAAATATCCATTTCATTGATGTCAAGTTTGTCCCGGGATTGAAATATGCCTATATCAAGGGAGCGGACGAACATATCCTAAATTCACTAACTCACTTCGGTCTCGATTTCCATATTATCACTGACGAGGAGATGGGTTATATCGATTTAGAACAGTTTGATGCGATCCTGATCGGTCCGAATGCCTATCTTGTCCGTGATGAATTAAGAAATCATGCACCTCGTTTGCCAAAATATGTTGAGCAGGGGGGCACCTTGATCGTGCAATACCAGGGATATGGCTACCAACGTGATCTGTTCGTCCCATATCCTTTCCAATACAGCCAACCTCACGACCGGGTGACCTCGGAAGATGCCCCAGTCACGATCTTGGAACCAGATCATTTCCTGTTCCATCAACCGAATGAAATCAGCCAGGCCGATTTCGATGGTTGGGTCCACGATCGCGGCCTGTATTTCTTTGGTGAGTGGGACAAGCGTTATAAGCCTTTTTTGGCATGCAACGATTTGGGAGAAAAACCAAAGGAAGGAGGGCTGATGATAACCAGTTATGGACGGGGCACCTACATCTACACGGGTTATTCTTTCTTCAGGCAATTGCCAGCGGGAGTGCCAGGCGCATTCCGTATCTTTGCGAATCTGCTGGCAGTGCCTGCGGCACTGATCTTGGAAAGGGCGCGGTTCCTCGGAAATGTCCCCTTGTTTGCGTTTATGAATGAAGAGCAAATACAGGCTGTCGCCAGGATCATGTCCGAGAGATGGGGGGAGGATGAAGAATACCTTTGCCACCAGGGTGATGAAGGCGATGAGATGTATATCATCGTCCAAGGAGAGGTAGAAATCATCAAAGAGTCTGAAGAAGGGCACCCAATCATCTACACGTCTAAGGTAGGGGAAGCTATTGGAGAGATGCAGGTTTTGAGCAGGAGTGCACGCGCGGCTGCCATGCGTTGCAAGGGAGATGTCCGTTTGCTTGTGATTGAAGGTGAGCACTTTCGCTCTTTGATTCATCAGTATCCAGATATGGTGAACCAGGTGATCCAAATGTTGGTTCAGAAGTTGGCTGCCGCGGGAGGTTGAAATCCGCATGCGAATTGGAATTATATGCTTGGCAAGTTTTGGGGGAAGTGCGCGTATAGCTACTCAACTGGCTGTGCAGCTTGCACAGCGGGGACATAGAGTGCATCTGTTTGCACGAACCCCTCCTTTTGGCCATCAGAATTACGCCAAGGATGTCACTTTGCATACTGTAACAGCGAAGAGAGAGGCTGATATTCACCCGGCCAGGCTGTACACGAATTGGTCGGAGGAAGATTTCGAGATATTTTTGTCCAATATCCTGGACGTGATTGCAGTGGAGGGGCTCGACGTGCTGCACTTTCACTATGCTGTACCTTTTGCTTTCCTTGCGGTAGAGGTAAAGCATCGTTTAGGTTTGGCTGCACCATGGCTGGTTGGTACCCTGCACGGCACCGATGTCAGCGAGTATGGTCGAGATCCGATCAAGGGGAATCACCTGGCGCAGGCTTTGAACGAGGTCGATATGCTTTCCACGGTTTCGGATAGCCATGCTAGTCTGGCAACCGATGTGTTTGGGCTTTCCACTCGTCCAGTGGTGATCCCAAATTTTGTGGATCTTTCCATTTTCCGACCCTCACAACCGCTCGCGTCCTTGGCAGGTAGGAGAGGTGAGGAGCGTATCCCGTTTCCCTTTCAGGAGAGTGACTGGCGCGCGAATCATCACACGAGGCCGAGGATTGCCCACGTCTCAAACTTCAGACCTGTGAAAGATCCCCAAAGTATGGCTCGCATTTTCTTGGGCATCCGTGAGCAGATATCTGCAGAGTTGTGGCTTATTGGCGATGGACCCGAGATGGATGTTGTGAGAACAATTTTGGGGCAAAGCCGATTTGAGAAGGATGTTCGCTATTGGAAGCTGCAGCACGATGTCGGTAGCTTGCTGGCTCAAACTGATCTGCTGCTCATGACGAGTTTGTCCGAGAGCTTTTGTCTGGCTGCTCTAGAGGCGATGGCATGTGGTGTTCCGGTGCTTTCTACGGATGTTGGTGGCTTGTCAGAATTGGTGGTGCGGGGTGAAACAGGATATCTGTTTCCGGTCGGCGAACAAGACCTAGCTATAGATCTGGCTGTCAACTTGCTGTCGGACAAGAAACAGTACCGAGCGATGAGCCTGGCCGCTGCCCACCACGCAACTAACTTTGGAATTGAGTGCATTGTTCCGGAATATGAGCATCTGTATCAAAGGCAGCTTGGGAGCAAATCAAATGTATCCCTTGCCCTATCTGTTTAGCGGTGGAGTAAGCCAATGCAAGAGGATGGGCAATAGGAAGGAGGTTTGTCTGACATGAAATCACTGACGGAATTGGTGAACTCAACTGCAGGCTTGAGCTACCTGGAATCGAAA
Organism: Anaerolineales bacterium; assembly: GCA_041556275.1. Taxonomy (GTDB): domain Bacteria; phylum Chloroflexota; class Anaerolineae; order Anaerolineales; family UBA4823; genus PFL25. Next base: position 6,418 of record JBFFIU010000160.1, read on the forward strand.
GGGGTTTTCATAGATCAAGGAAAATTCAAAGATCAATTGGAAACGCCCACTAATCCGATCCTAGCTGATCAGTTCGGAACAGATTCGAAACTGGTATGTTCGGGCCAACAAGTGTATGTCGATTACCAGCATTCAGTACTAAGCAAGATAGAAGTATTACAGGAGATGGAGGGGGATGAGGATCTCTACCCCTTTTTCTTGTGGGTTGATACGGACAGGTCCGGCTCCGATAACTTGATTACCAAATTTGCGTGGCCAGGCCCCAGCAAGAAGGGCGCCATCACGATCTTACCCCCGGGAACGAGAGAGGTTGAGGCAAGATTCGCGAGGATCGATGGTTCTCAGCTCTCCAGTGCAATTAGTAGATTAGAAACACACCTTCGCAAATCAGGGGAAAAGAAAAATGGGGGAAAAGAAAAATTCCTACAATTTCGACGCTTCTTTGTAAATGGACATGCTGAGACCTTGAGTGAATTTAACCAGCGGCTGACGGATTTCTTATTGTGCGAGGTTCTTGGATACACTCCTCCATCGGTTGTCCTTTCAGGTCAACTAGAAAGAGCATTCATCCTGGAGGAGGTCAATTTATTCCTGAACCAGATTGAGGATGTGGTAAGGGTATTCAATGCGGTGAGGAAATCTTTAACCCAAGCAGGGATCGATCCACAAGTGAGACCTCTGGCTGAGGGTTACTTGCCACTGTTTTACTCATGTGAAGCAGATAACCGGCGTCTACGGCTATATCACCACATCGATGGGGATGACCACTTCGCTGTCAACACCTGCAAGTGTGGTCGAGAGTATCAATTTCATCTGGGTAACAGAGATCTATCCGTCGCCAAAATTGCGGAGACGGAACGATGGAGCCTGGATGTCTGTTTCCCAATCTTCTTCAATGACCTAGTTAGCGGCTATGTTGGTGGCAAGAGTTCTGCCATCTACTTGATCATCTTGAATGAAGTGCTCCGAGACGTCCTAAACAAAAAGCCAGTTCCTATCCTGGTCCCAGAAAGCCTTGGTGTAAATGGGAACAACTGCGATCAAATTGACAGCTTGATTTATCGCTACTTTGTCGAATAATGGACCTAGATATTTTAGCATTTTCTCCCCACCCTGATGATGTCGAATTGGGCTGTGGAGGTAGTTTAATCCTGGCAGCGGATAGGGGGCTTCGGGTAGCGATCGCCGATATCAGCGCCGGTGAGATGTCCAGCCGAGGTTCTCCTGAGTTGCGCCAGAGTGAAAAAGAGTGTGCTTCGGAATTACTAGGCTTATGTACACGCTTCTCGATTGGCTTGCCAGATAGCCTAATTGGAACCGATCCAGCACATCGATCCCCCATTATCCAGCTTATCCGAGAAACGAGGCCAAGCATAGTTCTAGCGCCCTATGGTCAAGATCGGCATCCTGACCACGTGGGCGCGAGTAGATTGGTAAAAGAAGCAAGCTTTATGGCCGGAGTTAGCAAGATTGGGGAGGGCCGTCCACACCGGCCGGAACAGATTTACTATTATATGATCCACCAACCTTTTACACCTTCACTCGTGGTTGATATATCTAGTGTCTGGGAGCGAAAGATGGCAGCCATAAAAGCCTACCAGAGCCAATTCCAAGCGGATGCGAAATGGTCTCCAACAGCCATAAGCAGACCTGATTTCCTGCGTTTTATAAAAGCCCGGGCTATTGTGTTTGGTGCTATGATCGGTGTGACATACGGCGAAGCATTCTATCTGCCAGGTCCTGTAGCCTTGCGCGGTCTTCCGGGCTTGGATAACATA
>JBFFIU010000161.1:0-8177 GCA_041556275.1 Anaerolineales bacterium
AAATATGGAATGCGCTCATGTTTCAAGCAGAATCACCCATCAAGAATGGGTACAGCTGTTCTTCGCCTACCAAACGCTGTTATTGTAGGATTTTAGCTTGCCGCGATTCTATTGTTGGCGTTGTCCACAAGTTCACGGACAAAGACCAGACTCTTCTCAATCATGGGACCACCCTGGCCTTCACATTCAATGCTTATCACGCCATCATATTTGATATCGACCAGGATATCCACGCATTTCTTGATGTTATCGACATTGACACCATCGCCAATGGCAGTCTGGCTGACGGCAATGCCGGTCAGCTCACCACGCAGTGAGGCCGCCAAAGACTCACTTACATCCTTGATGTGCACATGGCTGACCCTGTCCTTGAAGCGGTCGAGGAAGGCAACCGGGTCTTGCCCGGCGATGTAGGTGTTGCCTGTGTCCATATTCATTCGCAGGAGCGGCGTATCGAAGAAATTCAACATTTTTTCCATCGACTCTGGCTTGGTAGTGTAGTGTCCATGGGGTTCAATATTGATGATCATATCGTACTGCTGAGCAACCTCCAGAACATAACCATAGACGCGTTTCATAAACTCCATGGCCTCGTCATCCGACATGGCAGGAGGTGCTTTGCTGTGATCGGTTGTGTCGATATGCTTACACCCTGCCAGGTAAGCCCAGCGGATCGAATTGTTGATATACTCGACCCCCAGGGTAAGCCCCTCGGGTAGAGATACGGGGAATGCTGCATCGAGCTGCGAGAAGCGGACTCCGTAATCTTCCATTTTCCTGCGCAGTGCTACTGGATCTTCGCGCAGAGAAATATGCGGTTGGTAGCCCAAGCCATGCAGCCAGGAGACTCCATCGATAGTACCACACTCGATGTAGTGTACATCATTCTTCTGTGCCCATTCCAGGCACTGTTCAAAACTCCAATAACTGCTGTTAAAGGCATCGGTATGAAAACCTATTTCAATCATTGAAACGAAATCCTTTCTTGGAATTTGCGCGTTCTGGATTGGATTGAGCCCGCTCGATGTTTTGAGCGGGCTCTTTTGTTTATTATCAGCTCAGATTACTCAATAACATCCTGGTAAGCGGTCGTGTCAAGTTCCTTCCACACATCCGGCCAGTTATCCATATCCTCAGCGCTGCTCAAGGCATAGTACAGCGGCGGCATATCGGGCAAGTAATACTGGTCCAGGTTTGATTGGTAAATATGAGGTTGAGGCAGGACCCAGCGAGCGTCAACGGGTTCACCCTGCAGGATCATCACTGCAGCCAGGACTGCTGTACGCCACTGGAATGTTGGGAAGGTAGGAGCAATCGCAGTTACGTCATTCTCCTTCCAGTATTTCAGGTAGTCCATCTGGTCTTCACCCACCATCACAGGGAATGGTAATCCCGCATCTTCATAGGCTTCTAGGGCAGCCACGGCAGGACCACCAGCATCCATCCATACGGCATCAATTGTGCCGAAGCGGTCGATATAGTCAGACACAATGGTTTTAGTCTTAGGCCCACTGTAATCATTAAATTCGACACCGACGACACTGATGTTCCCGGCTTCTTCAAATACTTCCCTGGCAGCGCCCCAGCGCTGTTCCAGCACGTCCACACCCGGCAGGATGCGCAGAGCGAGAACATTACCACCTTCAGGCAAATTGTCAACAATGAACTTAGCCCCGTCATAACCAAACGCATATCCACCGATGGTCTTCAGGAAGGTGGTCGGGCAGTCAGTGAGCACACCGCGATCGAAGACGACAGTTGGCAGCACTTCGCAAGCTTGTTCAACTGCTGGGGTCAGGGCTTCACTGGTGTTGGGTGAGATGATCAGGAGATCGCAATCTCCACTGGCGACCAGATCGGAGATATCGGTAATCTGCTTCTCATCGTTCCCCTCTGCATCGACATGGATGAAGTTCCGGATGAGCCCTTCCTCACGGAGCTGCTCAACCTGCTCACGCATGGTGACGTAACCCGTCACGCGCCACTGGTTGTTGACACCGGCGTTAGAGAAGCAGATGTCGAAGGGAGGATCCATCTTGTACTGGGATGTATCCACTTTGTTATCCAGGAGGGATTGTAGATAAACTGGAGCCTCAGGGTTGATCGGATCGGCGTCCATGAAGGCGACCGATTCTTCAAACTCTGCGTCAGACCAGAACTGGGTGGCAACTACGGCTTCATCCATCTCGAGCCCAGGATTTGCTGGTTCTTCAGCTGCCGGTTCTTCAGCTGCCGGTTCTTCAGCTGCCGGTTCTTCGGCAACTGGTTCTTCTGCTGCCGGTGTTTCACCACCTCCGCACGCGGTTAGGGCAAAGGACAGTATTACGAAGATGCTGAACAATATGAATATCGTATTTTTTTTAAGAAACATTAGCTTTCTTCTCCTTCGTAGGATTTGTTGTGGGTTTATTTTTCCTTCCTGATGCATCAATGTTTCATAGGCAAAACCTCCTTAGATATTTGCTGCGCTAATTAACATGTGCTATGTTGTTCAATCTCTTCTCCTTGAAGTTATTGAACCATAGGCAACTGCGCCGATAATGATCAAACCCTGGACTGCATCTCGAAATGGCTTTGGTAATCCCATTAAATTGAGCAAGCTGAACATCGCTTCGAGCGTTAAAGCGCCAAATACAGCGCCGATCAGTGAACCTCTCCCGCCCAATAATAGTGCCCCTCCAATCACCGCCGCTGAAACTGACTGCATTTCTAGACCCTCACCAGCGAGGATTGAGGTGCCGCCGTACCCACCGATCATGACGCCAGCCACAACGGCCAGGATGGCGGAAATTAGAAAGGCAACCATTCGTACCAGCTTGACCCTTATTCCAGAAAGCTGGCTAGCCCGGGGATTATCACCAATCGCCAGGATTTGCTTCCCCAGGTTAGTCTTATAGAACAGAATTCCCATGATCACCGCCACGATCACCAGGATGATTAACGCCACAGGAAAACGGCCAATCACAGGGATGTTCTCGATATAACCCCGGCCAAAATAGCGCCAGTTTTCAGTAAGATAACCTTTTGGAGCGCCACCTGTCCAGTACAAACCTCCGCCTTTTATCAACAGCAGCATTCCGAGCGTGGCGATCAACGAGGGCACCTTTAAGAAACTAACCACAAATCCATTGACCAGGCCAATGAGAATTCCGATTCCAAGCATGATAAGTATGGCTGTATATCCGGCACTTTCATTGTTATAAATAATTAATGAGCTGCCAATAACTGTTATCGTCACCAGTGAACCCTGTGAAAGGTCAAATCCGCCAGTAGCCAATACGAAAATCTGTCCCATGGCCAGGATCGCCAGGGGAGCAGAACGCCGCAGGAAAAGAAAAATCCCGTCTGTTGTGGCAAAGTTTGGATTGAGCTGAGCGACTGCGATCATGATAACCACAAAGACCGGGTAGACGGGAGGAATTTTCCTGATCAAATTCCAGACAGAAACCAGCATGTCGGTCAATTGCATAGAAAGTGGTTTTTTAGCAGATGTAGTCATATTTCACTTCCTCTAGGCAGCTTCTCGACCAGAACGGATGGAATAACTGGCTACCGCCAGGATAATGATTGCACCTCGCAGCACGGTCTTCAGGTAGGTATCTACACCTAATTGATTAAAGACCGTATCGATGACGCCAAACAACAGCACACCAGCCAGCGTGCCGAACACCCCTCCTCTCCCGCCAGCAAGCGCGGTGCCCCCGATAACCGTGGCCGCTACAGATTCAAGGTCATATACCCCATCAGGACCAACCCAAGGCGCTCCCGAACCAAGCCGGCTGACAATAAATAGACCGGATAATACTGCCGTGAGGCTGCTGATAATAAAGGCTCCTGTTACGATGCGAGCAGTTCTCAATCCGGAGAGACGTCCAATTTCTCTACTACCCCCCACACCATATAGGTGCGCGCCGAATTTTGTTCGCGACAAAATAAACCAACCGATGATCACAACGATCACCAATGCCAGGATCGAATAAGGGATCGGACCTAAACTGTCATACCCAAAAGATTGGAAGCTCCTCGGTACCGACCCTTTGTAGTTGGCAAAGGTCCCATTCAAAATCCCTTTAATGATCAAGCCAGTTCCCAGGGTAGCGATGAATGGATTTACATTTAGTTTAGTCACAATCAGGCCGTTCGTTACTCCAATGACGATGCCAATTCCAAAAACGATCATAATTGCCATCGGCACGCGGGCCGGATCTCCTTGCATAATCTGGGAGGCCAGTACGGCGGTTAAACTGATTGTGAAGGCCACCGACAGGTCAATGGCCGCGCCGATCATGACAAAGGATTGCCCAACCGCGACAATTCCCAAGGCCACTGATCTCACGAGAATATTGGTCATAATTACGGGATTAGATAATATATTCCCACTGGCAAATAATTGGTCAAGCGTTACTCCCACCAGGGTAAATATCACCAGGAAATAATAAACGGGAGGAATATGGATTGACTGGAGTGCTTGCTTCAGGTTTTTAGCCGAGATAGTTCCTGTGGTCATATATTCCCTTTCTGGATTAGCTGGTCTCAGCGGAATTAGCGTTGTCCTGCCCGGTGGCAACAAGCATGATATCGGCTTCACTCGATTCGGCTGGAAGTTCTCCACCGATGGTGCCATCCCTCATCACGAGGATGCGGTCGCTCATACCAATAATTTCGGGTAGTTCAGATGAAATCATCAAGACTGCTACCCCTTGCAACGTCAGTTCACGAATCAGATCATGAACGCTGGCTTTTGCTTCAACGTCAATCCCCCTGGTAGGCTCGTCAAAAATAAAGATTTCAGCCTTCGAAGCCAGCCACTTGGATAGAACTACTTTCTGCTGGTTGCCGCCACTGAGATCCTGCACCTCTTTGTTGTATGAGTCCACCCGGATATCGATCTGATCGCCCAGTGTGGGAACTAAATTGCGTGATTCCCTGACCCCTTCCGGGTGCATCCAACCAAAGAGCGGTAGGAGAGAACGTAACGCCAGGAGTATATTGTCGCGGATTGGCTGCATGAGCAGAAGGCCTTCCGATTTCCTGTCCTCGGTGACGAATCCCAGCCCCTGTTTGATCGCCCAGGAGGGATTCTTAATCGATACCGGCTTCCCGTTGAGTTCCACCGTTCCGGATTTGAAGGGCTCTGCACCAAATAAAGCCTGTGCCAGTTCCGTGCGGCCGGAGCCCTGCAAACCTGCAATCCCCAGCACCTCGCCCTTGCGTAATTCCAGGTTGATATCGCTCAGAAAATCATTGGCACCATCCTTGACCCGCAGAACTACATCACCCATATCTTCGGGGGAACCAAGCGGTGGAAAATAATGATCTAGCACTCTTCCGACCATCATGTAGACAATGTCTTCAGGGGTCACTTCTTTTGTCTTTGCAGTGCCAACATATTGTCCATCTTTTAAAACGGTGATCTTATCGGCAACTGCGAAAACCTCTGCCAGACGATGCGAGATGAAGATAATCGCCAGGCCTTTTTCTTTCAGGCGTGAGATCAGGTCGCTCAACAGCTGTACTTCTGTGCTCGTCAGGGAGGCGGTTGGCTCATCCATGATCAATACTCTGGCGTCCAGGGAGATGGCTTTGGCGATCTCCACCAGCTGTTGTTCGGCCACGGAAAGAGAGCTAGTCAACGCGGTGGGCGATATCATCTCGTCGACGCCTATTTCTTTTAATACAGACCGGGCCTGTTTGTTCAGCTGGCGTACATTGACCACGCCAAATCTGGATGGTTCTCTCCCAAGGAAAATATTTTGCGCCACGGTTCTTTCAGGCAGCAAGTTGAATTCCTGGTAGATGATGCTGATGCCCATTTTTTGGGCGTCGATCGGGTGATTGAAGGATACAGCTTGCTCCTGGAAAAGGATTGTGCCGTCATCCTGTTTGTAGGCACCGACCATAACTTTCATCAACGTGGATTTGCCAGCGCCGTTCTCACCCACCACCGCATTGACCTCTCCCGGGTAAAACTTGACGGAAACATCATCCAGAGCCTTCACTCCAGGAAATGATTTATCGATGTTCCGAACTTCCATTAAAGGAACGTTATTGGTCTTTACCTCTAGGATCATAAAAAATCTGTCTCCAGAATTACGCGCTGCGTATATTACTCCAGGCTACGATATTAGGATTTCTAGATTCGGAACCAATATTTTTCATTTGGCAGATATATATATGCCTGCTGCTATTAAATGAATAACACCGTAATTGGAGATACGTTCTTCTCCGGAGGTTATACTACCAATGAGGCAATCTCTTTTAAATTTCTAACACTCGTTGCAATTGCTTCATGCTCCTGGTTTTCGTAGTCCGGATGGAGCGAGTCTGTTTCTACTGCCAGAAATCCCTGGTAATTTGCATCATAAAGAAGCTGAGCAATTTTCTGATTGTCAACCAGACCATCTCCAACTGGAGTTGATGAGAAGAAATACCACTCAGTAGCGTTAAGACCTTTTACAGGTTTTAGATCTTTGATATGTGTGGCATAAACCTTATTTGCCAGTTTTCTTGTCCCTTCAACTGGATCGTCGAGAAGGCGCAAGAAGTTGCCGGTATCCAGGTTTAAACCGAGATAAGGTGAGTTTACACGTTCTAATAACTCAACACATTCATCGGAAGTATAGTCAATGTGGTTTTCTACAGCCAGTTTGACATCATAATCTTCCGCTACTTTCACAGCTTCTTTGAACCAATCTACCAGAATATCAATTTGTGGACCGTGCGGTTCAAACCGGAACATTAAGCTGCTGGCAACTACGCGCATCACATCTGCCCCAATCAGCTTGGCATACTTGATTTGGGCAACCATGTTGTCATATTCACCCCGGTTTTTGCCAGCCTCCAGGCCATCGGGGTGCCCCCAGGCGTATACACGATCAAAGCCATAGTCATCCAATTGGGCATTCAGATCTTTGAACCAGGCCTCCTCAAAAGAAGGGAAAAAGACTGATTCTAGTGATACACCGTCCACGCCCAGCTCTTTGGCATAAGCTAAAAAATCCTCCATGGTCATTTTTTGTTCAGGTGCTGTTTGGTGAGGATAGACTTCACCAAAATATCGGTGGAAGCAATAGCTATCAATTCCAACTTTCATCTTGGTCACGGTTCACTCTCCTATGTAATGATTGATAAGGGTGATTTGCTTGGTTCAATGCCAGAAGATGATCTACTGACTAAGATCACTCGATACCTCAATAAGTTCTGAACCCTGATTACTCTCTTGTCCTACACGAATTAATTCAACCTCGAATCGTTAACGGTCACCACGATGCAATGCATGAAAGTACTCTAAAGGTGTACCATCAGAGAGATAACTAATACTATCTAGCAAAATCAATGGAGAACCAACATCAACCTGAAGTTGTTCGGCTTCAAGCTGGTTGGCTGGTACAGCTTCTAAATAACGCTTCCCATGTGAAATTTGGAAACCGTGCGCGTTTTCCAAGTATACGTATAGAGATTGGTCGCTAAGATCAACCTCTACCAGTTCGGGTGCAAGATTATTTGGCAGGTAAGAAGTCACCAGTACAATCGGTTCCTGACCCAGGAAGCGCAACCTGTCGATTTGAACCACAGCTGTACCTTCTTGAACTTCAAGTTTATCAGCCACCTTCTTTGAAGCAGGGACTTTCTCCTGTTTCAACACCTTTGAATGTAGCCGGTGCCCCTTTGCCTCCATATCCTGGTAAAAACCCGTCAGGTTTTAGACAAGGCTTTCATGAATTTTGGGTTCCGCAATAAAAGTCCCCCGGCCCTTTGTGCGGTAAATCAACCCCTTGTATTCCAGCTCTTTTAAAGCTTGACGAATAACAGTGCGACTTACATCAAAAGAGCGGCACAATTCGGCCTCAACAGGTAGCTGATAGCCTGGCTTAAACTTATTGCATTCAATATAATCAGCGAGCGAATCAATCACCTGGATGTAAAGTGGAATATATGTGTCGCGATTGATTCTTGTATTGAGTGAATGCGCTGACATGTTATGTTATCATCCTGTAATTACAGGTTTATATTCTCATATTTATTCTCTTTTGTCAAGAATTTCTATTGGGCAATATGCTGACTGCACAATTTTCTAGCTTGTGTATCCTTCTTTCTGTAAAAATTAGAATTCAAAGAACAGTAGGTCAGGTGTATCCTAAGGTTACGACACAAAAAAGGAGCACACTATGACCTAC
>JBFFIU010000162.1:0-8156 GCA_041556275.1 Anaerolineales bacterium
AGTCCCTATGCAGAACTGGGCATGGATGTCGACAAGCCTCACCAGCTTGAGATCTTGCGCGCTGATCTTATGCTAAGCCACCAGGTTCAAGAAGCGTAACTCTATCGATACAGGAAATTTATGCGCCAACGAATCCAGGCATTGGATGACCGATTTGCCGGTTTGTCCAGTTCTGTAGAGCATTCAAAAATCATCCGCATCCTAGCTGCCGTTACGGCTCACTCAGGCGATTCCTGGTTTTGGTTGATTGGTCTGGGGTTAGTGTGGTGGTTTGGAAATGAATATTGGAAACACCTGGCGTTGGTGATGGTTGTTAGTATTGCCGTCACTGCGTTAATCGTCATGGTCATCAAATTTTCAGTGCGGCGCAGCAGGCCAGAAGGTGAATGGGGGAGAATCTACCGCAGCACCGATCCACACTCATTTCCTTCAGGTCACGCTGCCCGTAGCGCAATGCTGGCAGTTGTGGGTCTGGGGCTTGGGCCACTTTGGTTTGGTTTGACCTTAGTAGTGTGGGCACCTTTAGTAGGTATCGCCCGTATCGCAATGGGCGTGCATTATCCGACTGATGTGTTAGCCGGAATGCTTCTAGGGATAGCGATAGGTTTGGTGATATTGATTATTGTATAGCTGCCAGGATCTTACATGCTGCTGGCCATGTCGTTTTTGAGCATCTCAATTGTGGGGATGGCAGTGGGGTCGATGCCATACGCCATCGCCAGATAATATGCGGTGTAGTCCCCGAAATGTAGCGCCGTCCATTGGTGCGCCAAAGGATTTGGCCCTTGGGCATCGATGAAATCTGTGTTCAAGCCTTCGAGCATGAAAGCTGACTTTGTGAGTTTGGTGCGCAGCTGGTTGCGCGTGTGATAAGAAGGTGCGCGCAGGAAAAGCGCCGTGATCTTAGCTAAAGATTCTTCTGGATAGACCACACCGGCCAGTGTATTGTGGTCGACTTCCGGTATGGCTTCAAATTGTCCCCAAGCCTTAGAGACTTCACTTATCTGAGTTTTCCATCTTCGGGCAACCGGTTCTAAGACATCTGCACCGATCACGGTCACCCAACGACCATATAGCTGCCCGGCACAGCGTTTAGCTGGGTTGTTAACCGCAGGCATCTCTACCCTAAGATCTTCTTGCTGTGTACGCATAGCCTGGATGGTCTCTTGAATTTCCTTTCCTGGATCAGGGATCAATCCCAGTTGGGCGAAGGCTGCTAATAGAAGACCGGCAGAAAATCCGACCGCTGCTCTGGGTTGGCCTTTATGCTCGAATTTCCATAGAACGCAATCCTGATCCTGGCACATCTGGGCCAGTTTTCCGCCAGTAGTCAGCACCAACAAGCGGCAATTGTTTTCCACTCCAGACTCGAAGGAGGATAAGGTCTCCTCTGTGTTGCCCGAGTGAGATGATGCAATCACCAAAGTTTGTTCGCCCTTGGCCCAGGCAGGTAGAGCATAATTGCGGTGGACCATCACCGGCACAGGGCAAGATGGGGCGATGTAAGCCGCCACCAGATCTGCGCCGATCGCCGAACCCCCCATCCCAGCCACCAGAACCCTGTCTATCCCCGCCCAGGCGGGTAAACTCAATTGGGATCCTAAATCCCAGGCAGATCCAAATTGATCTGGTAACCCTTCAATATGGGCAAGCATATTCTGTTCATCGATTTGGGGAAATTTGGAGACATCATCAAGATTCATTTTCTGCCCTCATTCCATACTTATGATCAATTTGTAAATTTCTCGTCGAGGCCAACCCGATTTGGCTGCTAGCTGACCAGCGAGTTCAGCAGGAGGGGTGCCAGACAAAGTGCCCTCTTTAATGGCAGCTGTCAAGTGATGCTCAGGCCAGATTTCCTCAATCTTCGGTTTACCGGCCACGACAAGTGTAATTTCACCTTTAGGTGGATTGTTCGTGTAATATTCGATCGCCTGCGAGATAGTACCACGAAAGATCTCCTCGTGCAGCTTGGTGAGTTCTCGGGCGACAGCCAGATTTCGATCCCCAAGCTGTTCTTTAATACCCTCTAATCCTGCCAAAAAGCGATGAGGCGTTTCCAGGAACAACAAAGTAAAGGGTAGATCAATTACCTCACTCAACATTCTGCGCCGTTCTGAGGATTTACGCGGCAAATACCCCAGGTAGAGGAAGTTATCTGCTGGCAGTCCTGAGGCGACCAGCGCGGCGATAGCGGCATTTGGTCCTGGGATAGGGCTGACGGTATGCCCGGCTGCCAATACTACTTGTACCAATTCGTAGCCCGGGTCGTTGACCAGGGGGGTGCCAGCATCTGATACCAAAGCCAGGTCGCTTTGCTCCAATCGGGTTAGCAATTGATTTATTCTGCCTTGTTTGCTGTGTTCATGAAAGCTGATCAATGGTGTCTGGATATCATAATGGTTGAGCAGTTTTTTTGTCTGGCGCGTATCTTCGGCCGCGATGCAGCTCACTTCGCGCAAGATGCGCAGCGCGCGGTTGCTGATATCATCCAGATTCCCGATCGGGGTGGCGACAAGGTATAAGGTGCTCACTCTGGTTCAAGGTGCTAGGGTTATTATACGGTCAGCGCGGATCATGGGATTGACCAGGTGAATATTTCAAGATTTAGAATACCTGTCTCGGGATCAAATCCGTTGATCAAGGCCCACCCAGGGAGGGCCATATTCGTTCGGTAGCAGATGAAATTTCCGACCAGATTATCCACTGAAATTGCATCCGAGCTCAAATCAACGCTCAGACAGTCATTCAACACGGGCTGATTGGAGCCGAACAGGATCACCGCCGTATCGCCAATAGGTTTCAGCAGATGAACACCTTCCTCCTCCTGGTATTCGAGATCCTCACCTCCACTGTCCACCTGGTTGGTATCCAGGTCGAATAGATTGCCAATTTCCAGGGTAGCTGGCCCACTAACCTGTATACCTGCTGTGGATGTGACTGTTGGGGTGATGGTTTCAGTCACTGTCGGGGAACCGGTAACGGGAACTGTTCCTTCAACGGTGATCCTCACCCAAAAGGCCGCGTCACCATTGGGTCCGATCCCAAACAAGGTATCCGCTGGATTGCTGAGTTTCCAGTTGCTCTGGAAAGTACCAGTTGTCTCAGGAGCTTTCATGTCCACGGAGAGATCAACTGAATTCCCCGGAGGGACATTGCCGGTTATGGGTATACTCAATGGTGCTTCGAGCCGGTCGCCAGAAAACCAGACGAGTGAGTATTCGCTTGTCCAGGTGCATGTACCTGCGTTTTGCAACCGCCAGGTCTTTGTGAATGCTTGGTTTGGCGTCATCACAGTATCATCCGGGACTGTAACATCAATCGGCACGCCCGGTAAAGCCTGATCGCAGAACTCGTCAGGGGGTTGTGTTATCTCCGGTGTCACTGTTTGCAGGATCGGGGTTGGAGAGGGAGTTGGCTCCCCGGGGGTGATTGTCACCAATTCTGGAAGGGTGGGAGTGGTTTTTGGGGTCAGGGCGATCGCTTCGGTCAACCTTGCTTCAACAGTCTGGTAAGCTTGAGTTACATCCAAAGTGGGTGAGGATGATTCCCCAACAGGTAAGTTGCATCCTGCCAGACTGGAACTCGTTAATGCGCAGAACATGATGGCAAGTTTGTAGATCACGCGGGACGGGTGCATGGGAAATAAATTCCTTGGTTATCGAGTAGGAATGAGGGAATTTATCCTACCAGGGTTTGGTCACCTTCTTCCGGAAGGATAGCTTTCAAGCGACGAGCTAATACACGACGAGGAAGCAAGATCCGCCGTCCACAAAGCAGACACTCTAGTCCAATATCGGCTCCCATGCGGACGACTTTCCATTCGTAGCCTCCGCAGGGGTGCGGTTTGCGCAGGCGTACGACATCTCCCATTTGAAGCTCGGGTAACATGCGAGGCATTATATCATGGGGTGGTATAATCGCCCGCGAGGTAACTTTTAATGTTTTTCAATCTTGATCCACCAACACTCATTTCACGTATCTTTGTTTTATTGACCGCATTTGCTGTACACGAATTCGCCCACGCCTGGAGTGCAGACAGGTTTGGCGATCTCACGCCGAGGCAAAATGGTCGTCTCACTTTAAATCCGATGGCACACCTAGATGTCATGGGATCCTTAATGTTGGTTTTTGTTGGTTTTGGTTGGGCCAAGCCTGTACCGGTTAATCCATATGCACTATCACGTCGCTCATCCGCTGCTTTGATGTGGGTCTCTTTAGCTGGTCCCGCCTCAAATTTGCTTATGGCACTTATCGCGGCTATTCCTTTTCAGTTAGGATTGGTGTCCGCTTTTGGGGCATTCACAAATCCTGGCCAGCTCCTTCCTTCCCTTGACAAGCTATTATTTGAGTTCATCTCAATTAATTTGTTGCTATTTCTGTTTAACCTCATCCCACTTGCACCGTTGGATGGGGAGAAGATCCTTTATTACTTGCTGCCAATCTCAGGGCAGAGATTTATGGATAGCATCCGCCCATATGGGCCAATGATCCTGCTGTTAGTTGTATTTTCTGGTTGGCTTTTACCCTTCAATATCTTGTCGGAGATCCTCCGGCCGCCATTAAACGCCATGATGGCGCTGCTGGTTGGATGACTACCTCCCGCATGTTTTACCGTTCACGACAATTTGCACAAGCCATCAGGCCTCATGCCTCCCAGGAGGATTTGGCGCTGGTCGCTTCGATCCTGAGTCCTGCCCAATTGGAATTATTTCAGCAGATGCAGATGAGTGAACAAGCGCACAGTTTGCGCGTCTTGTATGCGCTGCTGTCCCAGGGAGAAACGAATATTGATCTGCAAACAGCGGCATTGCTGCATGATGTTGGTAAGATTCGCGCCCCTTTACACCTTTGGGAGCGGGTTTTGATCGTGCTTGTAAAAGCGATCTGTCCTGGATGTATGCAGAAGTGGGGGTCTGCAGTGAACTGGACATCGACTGAGGGGTTTGGTTGGCGGCGACCCTTTATCGTTGCTGAGCAGCACCCTCGTTGGGGGGCAGAATTGGCTGCTGAGAGCGGTGCCTCGCCGCTGGCGGTGATGGTCATTTCCCGTCACCAGGAGTCCTTCATCCCCTCGCCTGATGCTGAATTATCCTTGGAAGATATCCTGTTACTAAAATTGCAGTCCGTCGATAATAATAATTGAGGTGGTAATATGGCAGTTCAGCTCACCATAGTAGGTTTAGGTCAGATAGGAACTTCTGTTGGTTTGGCGCTCGCTGATCAAACTGAATTACTGTATCGTGTCGGTCACGATCTGGATGTTCGCATCGCTCGTCAGGCTGAGAAGATGGGGGCGCTCGATAAGGTCTCGATCAATTTACCCTCAGCTATTAAAGACGCGGATATGATCTTGCTCGCGCTGCCTGTTGATCAGATTCGAGAGACTTTGGAAGTGATCAAGAATGACCTCAAAGAGGGATCGGTCGTTATGGATACCGGACCGGTAAAACAGGTCGTTGCTGATTGGGCGACTGAATTACTGCCTCCTGGTCGGTACTATATTGGATTGACCCCGGTGATCAATCCGATTTACTTGCACGAGATCGACTCTGGCTTGACCGCTGCGCACCCTGACCTGTTTCGCGATGGTTTGATCGGGATTGTCTCACCCCCCGGTGTCCCTTCCGATGCGATAAAACTGGCCGCCGATCTAACGCGTTTGCTGGGGGCCTTGCCGCTCTTTGCTGATCCTCTGGAAATGGATGGATTGGTGGCGGCAACTCACCTTTTACCACAACTGTTAGCGGCAGGATTGTTGAATGCTACTGTTGAGCAACCGGGCTGGCGAGAAGGCCGCAAAGTCGCCGGGAGATCGTATGCTGAAGTGTCGGCTCCTATCATGTATCCCACCGAGCCAAAGACGCTGACCACAGCTGCGATGCTCAACAGGGAAAATGTGATCCGGGTGCTTGATAGTGTGGTCGCCTCGATCAACGCCATGCGGAAAGATCTCTTAGAGGAGGATGCTCAATCATTAGAAGAGCGGCTCATACGAGCGCGCCGAGGAAGAGAGGAATGGCTGAAACAGCGTATCGCAGCTGACTGGTCAGCTGAGGAGACGACAAGCATCGATGCGCCGAGAGCATCTGAAATGTTTGGACGGATGATTGGGATGGGCAGAAAGAAGAAAGATGGAAAGGATTAATATGTCGACCAAGTTGGGTTGGATTCAGGATGAACTTCAAAACCTTAAGGATACGGGCCTATATAATCGCATCAGGACATTAAGCTCAGCACAGGGGGCTTGGTTGGTCGTGGATGGGCAACGTGTGCTGAACTTCTGTTCGAACAATTACCTCGGTCTGGCGGATCACCCACGCATTGTGCAGGCAGCGCGCCAGGCGGTTGAGGACTATGGCGTTGGCCCGGCAGCAGTACGCACGATTGCCGGAACAATGGACCTGCATCTGAAACTGGAGGAACGTTTGGCCGCTTTTAAAGGTGTTGATTCAGCCATCACTTTCCAATCCGGTTTCAACGCTAACTTGGCTTGTATACCTGCCTTGGTTGGCAGGGGAGATGCGATCTTCTCCGATGAACTCAATCATGCCAGCATCATCGATGGCAGCCGTCTCTCTCGGGCTGAGATAGTTCGTTATACCCATTGTGATGCGGCTGATCTAAAGAAAGTTCTACAGGAGAAACGGGCTGAATTCAAACGCGCATTGGTGGTAACGGACGGCGTGTTCAGCATGGATGGAGACGTCGCTCCTCTGGACGAGATTTACCAGGTCTCCCAGGGTTACGATGCTGTATTGATGGTAGACGATGCTCATGGCGAAGGAGTGCTTGGCAAAGGAGGGCGAGGCATCGTCGATCATTATGATTTACACGGCAAGGTAGATGTCGAAATTGGCACCCTTTCGAAGGCATTTGGCGTTGTGGGTGGTGTGGTGGCGGGTAATCCATTGGTCGTTGAATGGCTCAGCCAGCGTGGCCGTCCTTTCCTCTTCTCTTCTGCCATGACGGTGCCCGATGTGGCGGCCTGCCTGGCCGCGGTGGATATCCTGGAGGAATCCACAGAACTGGTCGATAAGCTTTGGGAGAATACGCGTTATTTCAAAGATGAGATGCGTAGATTGGGATTCGATACAGGCATGAGCACCACGCCGATCACGCCGGTAATGTTGGGCGAAGCGCCTGTGGCGCAGGAATTCAGTCGCGAGCTATTTACTGCTGGCGTTTTCGCGATGGCGATCGGATTCCCGACTGTACCGCGCGGCAAAGCCCGTATTCGAGTGATGATCTCTGCCGCTCATGAACAGGAAGACCTTGACCAGGGTCTGGCGGTATTTGCCAGCGTGGGGCGTAAGCTAGGTGTGATTTCCTGAGATTTGCATAAGAAGACCCCTGGTGAATTCTCCAGGGTTGATCTGGTTTTATAAAGCGGTTATGCTTGAACAGGATTTGTAATCCTGTGAGCTGGAGGGATACGGGGATTGCAAATCCCTTAAGAGCTAATACGTCGATGCTCGCGTAGGATCTGTGATCCTGCGATACTGTCATCGGGGGTCAAGGACCCCTTAGGAGCGAGAAAAACGATGTGGAGTTAATAATAACAGGGCTGTCCCAATAGCCAGGGACAGCCCGTTTTAATGAAAGGAGAATGTTCAGTCGAATATTCTTATTCTTTAGCAGCAAACGGATCGTAAGCAGGATTGGTTCCTGCCCAGATGCAGCTTGGGCGCCCATCCAGGTTGCAGGCCAGGCCATGCGAGCAGCGGTGAGCGAGAATGCGTGGCGGCTGGTCTGGCAAAACCTCGGGGGGATAAACCAGCTCAGCTTCTAAGCCAACTTCCTCATCCACGTGATGGCAGTACTGAATTTTAATCGTCTCCCAGTTTTTCTCTGTCATCGGTTAGTCTCCTCTGGCTTGCTAAAGTAACCTAATTAGAGTATATCCCTCTTATTTTTCATCGCAAAGTGTCAGGTGTCATCTTTGAAGGTGACAAATGACGTAATTTTGGAAACATTTTGATTAACATATTCTCAGTATTAAAGGTGAACCATATCTTTTGCTTGAGAGTAAGTGATATGAGATCCAAGCAAGATTTGGGTCATCTATTGGATTAATTGTTGTATAATACTGGCTATCCTGTTTGTCCGTACAGAACCAAAGGAGGTGACCTGGAACAGATATGAATTTTCGCACA
>JBFFIU010000163.1:0-8103 GCA_041556275.1 Anaerolineales bacterium
ACAGAAAAACTTGATGTGAGATAATAACAATCAAGAGTGTTTAAAATTCTTGGTCTTACCTCAACATCTTGCCTTGTTATAATTATGCACAATAAGGAACGTGCTTAGAAAATGAATCTAATGCTTGCGAACTCAATTCGCTTTATGAAAACAATCACCTTCATTAACTCCAACTGATTATTCATTTGGATTTAGAAAATGTAAATTAGGAGATCCTGTAATGACAATATCTCAAACTGATCGAATGAATGAACTTGAACAAAGATTCAGCCAATTGGAAGGTCAAATTCAAGACTCGCCTAATAAAGAAGCACTATCGATACTCCACGCAATGATCCAGGAGGGGCGTCGAGAGCTTCTAACTCTCTCCGCTGATAAACCCCAGGAAGATGCAAGATCTTTCGAACATATAGCCAATCTCTATAAAACCGCACCAGGAATGGATGGAGAAGCTGAAAATGAAGGTCTTCCGGTAGGGACATTAGCTCCTGATTTCACATTGCCAGATGCCAATGGGGATCAGATTTCCTTGTCTGATTTTCGCGGTAAAAACGTCCTCTTAGTGTTCTACCCTTTAGATTGGAGTCCTGCTTGTAGTGACCAGCTAAGTTTATACCAAAGTGAATTGGATGAATTTGAGAAGCAAGAAACCCAGGTGATCGCTGTCTCTGTGGACAGCTTGTATAGTCATGGCGCTTGGGCAGCAGTCCGCGGGATCACATTCCCCCTGCTGGCCGATTTTCAACCCAAAGGTGATGTCTCCCGCCTGTATAATGTAATGCGCTCCGAAGAAGGTTTTTCCGAAAGAGCGCTTTATATCGTGGACCGCGAAGGAGTCATCTACTACAACAACATATCACCACGGCTTCCCCACATCCCCGATATCTATGAGCTTTTCGAGAAACTTGAAGCCCTGAATGCTGCGCCATAAAGTTTAGAATTTTACTATGTAGAGGCCCAAAAATGCATGAAGATACTCACTTTACTGAGTCCGATGACGATACAAATATCAACGTTGTGGTGTATGGAACTCGATGGTGCGCTTCCACTCAATATGTGCGGCGTTTCCTCGATCGCAATGATGTAGCACATACCTACCGGGATATCGATCGAGATTCAGAGGCTGCAGACCAGGTACGGTGGTGGACTGGAGGTTACCTCAGCCACCCGACTATCCAAATTGGTGGTGATATCTTGGTCGAACCTCTTTCCAATGAGATCCGCGCATCTCTCGAAAAGAATAAGATAATCTAAAACCATACTCTCAATGCCCCGCATCACCCGGAGAAAATTTATTGATGAATCCAATATTGGAAAAATTAGGTCTGAATGAGATCAATCCTGGAGCTTGTTTCGGTCCTGAGCAATGGATCGAAGATCCGGATGGGAAATTACTTGTCTCTTATAATCCAACAACTGGTGAACCACTGGCAAATGTGATCCAGGCTTCACCTTCAACCTATGAGCAGGTTGCCGCTTCCGCCCAACAAGAATTCCTTTCCTGGAGGGAAGTTCCCGCTCCAAAACGGGGCCAAGTAGTCCGGGATCTTGGCGATGCTTTACGCGAGTATAAAGAACCTCTGGGCGATCTGGTTTCACTTGAAATGGGGAAAATTCGACCAGAGGGGTATGGTGAAGTCCAGGAGATGATCGATGTCTGCGATTTTGCTGTTGGTCTATCGAGACAGCTGTATGGCCTGACCATGCAATCCGAGCGACCCAGTCACCGCATGTACGAACAATGGCATCCATTGGGTGTGGTAGGTGTCGTTACAGCTTTTAACTTCCCCGTCGCAGTATGGTCATGGAATGCTGCCATCGCCGTTGTTTGCGGCGACCCGGTCATATGGAAACCCTCTTCGCATGTCCCACTATGCGCGATCGCCGTACAACACATCACCAACCGGGTCATGTCTGATCACGGGCTCAGCGGTGTTTTCAACTTAGTAATCGGTTCTGGTAGACAAGTAGGCGACTTGATGCTCGCCGATCAACGCCTGCCGCTGATCTCGTTTACTGGTTCAACCAAGATTGGCAAGCATGTCTCTCAAACTGTTGCCAGCCGCTTTGGTCGCACAATTCTCGAACTAGGTGGTAATAATGCCATCCTGGTTGCTGGTGATGCTGACCTTGATCTGGCTGTGCGTGCTGTCCTTTTTGGATCTGTCGGCACTGCCGGGCAGAGATGTACAACTACCAGGCGCATCATCGTTGAGCGTACTGTCGTCCCCGAGTTTTCCCAACGTTTAGTCAAAGCTTACCAGCAGGTGACTCTAGGTGATCCGCTTAGCAAGGATTCTTTGATGGGTCCGCTTGTCGATGGCGCCGCAGTCGAAGAAATGTTTGACGCCCTTCAACAGGCTCAGGCAGAGGGTGGTGAAATCCTCACCGGAGGCAAAATGCGTCCTGATTTGGGACCAAACTTCGTCGAACCAACTATCATTAAAATGCCTGAGCAGACGCAAATCGTCAAACAAGAAACCTTTGCACCTATCCTCTATCTTCTGGAGTACGACAACCTCGAAGAGGCGATCGCTATCCATAATGATGTGCCTCAAGGATTATCTAGCGCCATATTTACGGATAGCGTGCGTAAAGCGGAGACTTTTCTCTCTGCCAATGGGTCAGATTGCGGAATTGCGAATGTAAATATCGGCACCTCTGGGGCAGAGATCGGTGGGGCATTTGGTGGTGAGAAAGAGACTGGTGGTGGGCGCGAATCGGGTTCAGATGCCTGGAAAGCGTACATGCGCCGCCAGACGAATACGATCAATTTCTCAACTGACCTACCCCTAGCTCAAGGTATAAAATTTGGAGATTAATTCTCCTGAGGTTTAATCCTTCTTAAGGTCAAGTTTGCGTAATCCAGTATCAGGATCGAAGATCCGCGCAAATCGCTCATAATAAACATCGATAAATATTTCAGCGGTGGCACTGACGATTGCGAAATCCAAGTGCCCACCGATCATGTTGAAGTCGGTATCCGTGGCGGTGATGTGCAGATGTATAAAAACTTCACCATCCACAATGGAAATATTCCCCATCAGACTGGTCAATTCATAGTCCCCAATGAACTCCCGGAATATATAATCCTTACTTTCCAGATTGATGTATCCGATTCTTGTCTGTCGAATCGCGCCGATCCCCATTACTCTGCCTGATTCAATTTTATTTTCACTGCAAAATCTCTTTAATGAATCGATGATTTCCTCTCCTGGATCAAGCCTTAATATATACCTGTCTCCAAGATCTCTAAATTCCATAGATGCCTCCTGTAATCAAATTAATCACATTTTCATGTAATTAGCCAAGAAACTGTTCCGCATTGAGCATTAGTACTGCCAAATCCAAAAATAACAATTAATGTTCAATTACTTAAATTCTAAGGGGCTGTCGCAGGATTATACCTTGACAGCCCCTAATTTGATCACCAAAAACTCTAAAAAACTTCTCTTTTCGAGACCAAACAATTCAAATTACTTATCCTTCTTTTTATTCGGTTTATCTTTGTTCTTATTTTGCTCCGATTTGCCCTTAACCTTTAGATCTGACTCATACTGGTCAGCCATGATCTGCTTAATCCGCCCCCAACCCAATCCTTCCTTTATCCTCATATCTAGGATTTGATCAACCGGGACGCCATATTGCTTACTCAGTCCTAACATCAAATCGATCTCACCAAAGCCTAAATTATAGTCACAGAACCAGGTCATGATCATGTCATACGGTACACCATATTCACTTGCTAATTTGGATCCTTTCGGATGTGGATCGGCGCCTGTACATGTGCCACCATCTTCATCCGGGGGCTCTTCATCGTCATCTGGGGTTTCTTCTGTTGGCGGAACGGACTCGCAATCCGAAATGATCGTCATGGTCATCCGGCTGCGCTGATCTGGCCAATTAACCTCCTGGGCAAAGTAAATCCTTAGTTTTACCTCACTTTCTACTGGCGCTTCCATCCAGGCCTCTTTCATGGCGACATTGACATCAAAGACATGTGATTTTCCGGGAAGTATCTCCTCCCAACTGCTTGGAATTATTGTGACCTGTTCCACATACTCTTTACCTTGGAGGATTGTGAATCCCAGAAGTACATCAACTGCGATATCCTCTGGCTCATCAGATTTATTCACAATCGTTCCAGAAAGTGTGTTACCCTGGCTGCAGGTAGTCACCTCAACTTCCTCTTGTTCAAAAGAGAGTTCTGGATGAGCTTCTGGATCTATCGGAGGTGGTGGCTGAGGATATTCGGTATCCCCCTCCAATGATTCAACCCTTAAAGCCAGCCAGGTGCCATCCGACATCAGCTCAAATGTCACCCGCACCATATCGCCTACATTGATTGATTCACTTCCTGGTGTACCACTTTCAACGATCACTTCATTGCCAACGATCTTCCATTGGTTACCTTCTATTGAATCAACAAAACCGGTGAAGGCACCACCATGATCGTCAGTGAAAGCAGGCTGAACGCTATCGGCTATCCACTCATTTCCCTTTATGTAGCCTCCGACCAGGATAAAATCTCCAATCTCCAGGTTTCCAGATATGCGGGTTCCCCCTCGCACGGTTACAGGAACTCCACTGACACTCCATACTTTCTTTTCTTTCGAATCCAATACACCTTGAAGGACAAAAAGGAAATTCGGTTTTGATAGAGGCTTTCCGGGTTCAGTGATAATACCCTGCCCCGATACAATATAAGCTTCAGATTCTTCATTGGTTACCAGCACACTCCCGGATTCAACTTTGAACAAGGATTGGCCTGTATTTTCAACCAGTATATTGAATGTTGTTCCTTTCACACTGGCTGACCCGGTTGGTGTCATTACACTGAATTCAGAACTCCCACCACGTAGTGGAATCACCTCGTGTTCTGTTAAACCTGCATTCTGAGTCAGTTTTACTCGTATGACATCACCCCAATTACCGTCGATTTTATTGAGTGCCAAATCCGTATTTGGAGATAGGGTAGTCTGTGAGCCATCAAAAAATTCCAGTGTAACCCATGAATCATCGCCGGTGATGATTCGTTGCCCGGTACCAATCATATCCCCATTGGATACTAATCGCAATTTCGTCTCAGAGCCCAAATTTGCCACTTGAACTTTACCTGATAAATCAGTTAACATCACCCTGTGGGCTGATAGGGGACCCAAAAGATAATAACCAGCTCCAGTGACAAGGATACAACCTATCATGAGCATCAACGCCAACCCCCCTAAAATTGGTACGAACAGCCACTGGCTATTTAATACACTGGCTCTCGATCCCTTAGGTTGTACTTTCAAAGCTTGTTTTTCCTGCACAGCTTTAATAATTTTTTTCTTATCAGCTTGTACTTTCTGTGGGGACCTTTCTGGATGAGGAAGAGTGCGGATCTCGGCCGCTAACCTTACCAAGGACCCTGTTTCGCTGGAATTAGTATCTTCGCTTTTAACAAGGCGGTCTAATGGCACGCCATTTTCCAGTGCATGCAACTTTTCTTCAAGTTTTTTGTCATAATTAGACATTAGTGACCTCCCATCGGATCAGGATTTCCCTTAAGGCCAATAGTGCTCGACGCTGGAGACCCTTGATTGAATCCTGACTCTTGTTCATCACCTCGGCAACCTCACGGATTGACATCCCGTTGACAAAACGCATAATAACCACATCTCTCTGATTCGCTGAAAGTCTTCCTAGTGCTCGTCCCAACTGCTCACTGGTTAATCCCTGCTCCACCAAATCAAGCGGGTCATCATGTGTTGCGATTTGATTCTCATCCAATCTAACATCCATGCGAATATTTGTCCTCCTGAAATGGTCGATCGATAAATTGCGCGCAATTCTAAACAACCACGCCTGGAATGAGAATTTTTCCTGGTTATAGTCATGTAATGCGTTGATCATGCGAATAAAAACCTCAGATGTCAGGTCTTCGGCTGTCTGTTGATCTCCGATCTGATAATACAGGTAGCGGAAGACTCGTAGCTGGTATCGTTCGTAGAGCTCCACCACCACATCTGGATCTGCTTTTTTAGCTTTGTGGATCAGATTTGGCTTCAGTACTTCCAGCACATAACCTCCGGGAACAAATTCCTTCTTCACTATATAGTTAAACGTATAGCAGCGAAAAAAGAGTCACAAAATTCGCATCAATTCGACAGAAACTTTTCGAATGAATTGGCTGGTTTGATCCGATGATCGTTCCAAAATTGATAATTACCATCTAATTTCCCACCCAATTTAATTCTGCATCATCAATCTAATCCCAGATTCTCTGGAGTTATCCGATAAATAATCGCCTCTTCATCTCTGAAAACTTCAGTTAAGTTTTCATCCCCATCGGCTTTATCGATGAAATCATCATGAGCTAAATCAGTGAAAACGTATTCAGCAGCAAAGCGTTCATAAATCAACCTGGCAGAACCTTCCACCTTGCCTTTAGTAATATCCACCCAAAGTTCGTACAACTCTTTATCCTTTAGCTGGAGATATGTTGGGTCAAGTCCGATTAAATAAGAATTCCAGGTGTTATAGAAGAAAAGTCGGGGGAAATCGTCCCAATCGGTTTGGAAGACTCGAGCGCCTTCCGGTGTATTTTGGTGTAACCAGGAGGATGCTTGCGCATATCTATCCGCAGGTTTTGATTTCTTCATACTGGCTTGAGCCTCCTGGACGGTAGACCACATTCCAACTAACATGATTATACCGACTGCACCAATAGGCAACCAGATTCTCAACGCGCCACGCAATCGACTGCTTAACTTCGAATCAACTGACCTAATTTCAGTTCGCTGCTGATTGGATCGATTTGACTCCCATTCAGATATTAACTGCGTCCATGCAAAGGCGGCAAAGATCAATACAAAAGGCGGAAAATATTCTATAAATCGTCGTGCTTGGAAGAGCAGCAAACCAGTGACGATCGCCATGAATAGCGCTGTAGCCGTCCTTGTATCCATTCGTCGACTTCGCATTCCAAGTGCAACCACGCCACTCATGAAGATCACCAAGGCTAGGAATGAGTTCTCTAATAGCTGACCGGTATCATACGGGTACCATTCGTTTCCTACTCGCACTGACGTTGCATTTATTAACTTCGGCAGCGTATGGCGGACGCTAAAAATCACATTATGGGGAAAATATGGATTGACCAAAAGTCCTAGAAATATCCCACCGACAACATAGTAGAGAGGAACAAGATTGAATTTTCTTTCGATCATCCAGGTAGAGATGAGGTAAACCCCAACCAGGATCAAAATCATCGGAAACCCATCATACATCCAAACATAAATGAAGGACAATGGCAACAAATATCTATACTTTTTTTGGAGGAGAAAGTGGAGTCCCAACACAAGTATCGCCAGAGATAAAGACTGAGCGCGAGGCATAATCATTCGATAAAGGAATGCTTCGGATATCACCAATAATCCCAAGGCCCAAAGCGCGGCGTAAGGTAGCTGCTGTCCTCGCAGCAGCCACCAAACGCTGAGAAAGGTGAGACTTGCGAAGAATATACTTGCCCACTTCGCGCCCACAATGAGATCTCCATATGTAAATGGGATTAATGCGACATGGAAAAGAAAATGGTGATCATAAAACTCGCCGGAACTCAGTATTGTTAACGGCAACCAGGGAAAATCAGGTTTTAAACCCTCAAAACGCATTATTTGAGCGAATCGAATGTGATAATAACCATCATTGCCCGCAAGATTGGGGGTGGAGAATTGAATCAGATAAAGAGAAACCAAGAAAACGCCAAATAGGATCAACCCCAATATTAGCTTACTGGAAAATAATGTTTGCAGTGCTTTTCGAAGCCGACCCAGAGGATACTCTGGGTTAAGCAACAATTGTGAATATTGGCTTTTATCCATGATCAATTCAAAACTGCGCAGCTGCAGGTCGGAGATTAACCAACCTGCAGCACATGCAGTCACTTTATATTTTCGCTTGGATCATCCTTGAATTCGAGCACTTTTTTGGATTTGTCCAGATCAATATCATTCACTAGAAAGAATTTATCTTGGGAACGAGGAATGAAATGATTCAATCATCCTTCTCTTCGTCATCATCGTCGCTGTCATTGTCGTCATCATCGTCGTCGTCGTTGTC
>JBFFIU010000164.1:0-8079 GCA_041556275.1 Anaerolineales bacterium
ACTTGAAGGAAAATTGACTGGGATATACTGGTTGCTGTTGCGACCTGCCCTGTAGTGGCTAACACTTTTCCCCAGCCGCGCGAGTGCTGCAGATGTTTGGCTGAGTCAAACTGGCTGGAGTTCAATGCCTGCTCGAAGTCATTCACTTCAAGGAATGAGCCAAAATTCAGGTAATCTGCGCCTTTTGGAACGGTCATGCTTCCATCGGGGAAGATCATTACGTACAGTTTGTCCAGCGTTTCATGACTCAGGTAATTTATACGGATGTTTGTTTTCGTGCCAATGCGACTCTTCAACGATGAAAACTCCTCATCACTCACGATCAATTTTTCCCATTTGACGGAGAACATGGCACGCGGGAAGGCCTGAAAGACGTTGTAGAAAACCCTGGCCTGCGTGGTATGGGAATACGCTTCAACATATTGAGCTATAGCTGGAATATCGCTTAGGTTGTGGCGTGTGACCGGAGTGCATACCTTCACGTCAATGTCCGGATATGAGCGCAGCAGATCCAGTGATCGCATGACGGCAGAGAAATGTCCCGCATGTTTCGTTAAGGAATTGATCTCCTCTGTTGATCCATCCAGCGGAAGCGAGATCAAATCAAGATAGGGGTAAAGATTATCCAGGATCTTAGGCGTCAAGTGATCACCCGTTGTGGATAAGGCGGTTTCGAGACCGATCTCTTTAGCAAACCGGATCAGGTCTGGCGCGTCCGGACGGAGAAGAGGATCACCGCCAGTGAAGACAATGCGCCGGACGCCCAGCTCCTTGATGCGGGCGATGATACATTGCGCAGTTTCTATTTCCACGGGATTTCGGAAGCGGCGTGGCCCCCAACAATAGGGACAGGCCTGGCTGCATTTGGCGGTGATGTGAAAATCAACGGTCGAAACGCCGTTCAACCTGTTCCTCTCAATCGGCATTTGGGATGCCAGAGAATTGGAGGGAAGTCCCCCGCCTGCCAAAAAAGATCGTGTGTAAACCTGGTTCGCGGTTTTATTATTGTGTGACATGAATAACTCCTTATTCAATTCTCGTTTGTGTTACCCCATTATGACCAAGGAATTATGAGCAAGCTCGTTCCGATGGGGGGATTATTTTGTATACTCAAGGCTTATCAGCGGCGACAAGATAATCGAGCAAGATATCTTTCTCGGTATCGCTCAGCTGTACACCCAGCGATTTCATCCGCTCAAGAACCGTTTCCCATTCGGCAGGGGATTTCTCAAACTGACCGAACCATTCAGGTGCGTGACACATGGTGCAACGTGATTTTAGTAATGTCAGGCCATCCTGCATTAGCCTCCCTTGATATATATCTGGTTCCCTTGCTGCGGAAACAAGTTCACTGGCATCTGCCTGGGAGGTGATTTGTTCCGTCAGCGCATCCCGAGCACCGGGTGGTGAACCTGTTTGCGTGGCGATGCTCTGGGGAGCAGCACATGAGGCTTGCATCGCAAGGACCACAACGAAAACTGCGTTGAATATGATGGTGATGAAGAAGTTGCCAGGTCGCATGGTAAGCCAGCTTTTTTAGAACACCCAATAGCGGGCTGTAGCCATGAGTGCCAGGGACAAAGCAACAAGCACAAAGTCTGCTAAGTCAAGGGCTGACAATTCTCGATCCAGCTTTTGCAGTTGTGCACTTTGCTCTGGGGTGGGTGGGCCTCCGGCAGCCTGTATGTCACCATCAATTTTTGATATCTTTATCGCGCGGGGAGTGATGCCAGCCATGCCAATGATATAGACAACAATCCCAGCTATTGACCCGAGTGTAAACCCAAGCCCGGGACCTGTTTTCACATAACCGAGCCAATTACCGCTTGCAAATTGCCAGATGAGCAGCGCTCCACTCAACACGGTCAATGTGCTTGATATAACCATGAAAACGCTGAAGCGACGCTTGGTGACCATATGCTGGACAAACTGCATACCGGTCGGCGCCAGGGCTTTGGCAGTGGGCGTGATGAATAAGAAGTAGATGAACGCGCCGCCCGCCCAGCATACACTGGCTACAACATGGATGAGACGAAGAACAAGCAGATAAGTGAGTAACATGTTAAACCTCCGAATTAGATTATGGGTGAACTTCCAAATCGCTGATTGCAGGGCAAACCTACATTACCAGCTGCTTGTCGTGCTGCTCTTGGATGATATGGTAAACAGCAAATACACCGATGAGGATTAAAGCGAAGCGTAGCAAGTAGGCAGCGATCATCCCACCGTACAGTGCGTAGACAATAACTTCAATGATGATGTCTTTCAATGACATCCCCCAAACTTGAGTCAGGGCGATCATCAGGGCACACACAAGCATGAAAACAGTGATCAGAGTGGACAAATTCTTTCGGTACATGGCAGGTGCTCCTTTGGGTTGATATCCTGCTCACATTAAACTGCCTATCTTGGGTTTATTGGGGTTAGTTAGTGCCCCAAGCACTACCCCAAAATGTGCTACAATTTAGGATATATGAGATGGCTATTGGTTGATTGAGATGGAAAGTACTAATCGACCGGTCTTCTTTGGGGAGTGGCTAAAGGTTCGCCGACAGGCGCTTGATTTGACGCAGTCAGAGCTGGCACAAAGAGCGGGTTGTTCTGTGTCCGCTTTGCGGAAAATCGAGTCGGGGGAACGAAGACCTTCTAAACAATTAGCGGGGTTATTAGCTATAGCGCTTGAAATCCCTGATCAAGATCAACAAACTTTTCTCCTGGTTGCGCGTGGCGAGAGTAGCCTCAAGCGGCTGGGAAAACCCGGGGTGGAATCCGCCACCCCGCTCCCGGATGTAGCCAGCCTTCTCCAGGCGCCACCCAGCGCTTCGCAAGATGGGGAACCTCCGTCTTTATCGATTTACCATCGCATCCCTTTGCAAGCCACTCCCTTGATTGGTCGGGAAGCTGAGCTGGCCGCAATGGAAAAGCTGTTCAGCGACCCACAATGCCGTTTGCTCACCCTGACAGGCATGGGCGGGATTGGCAAAACCCGCCTGGCAATAGAGTTTGCGCTGAGAATACAGGGAGACTTCCCTGGGGGAATATATTACTTTCCCCTGACAGCGGTAAATTCTCCAGACAAAATTGTGCCTGCTATCGCAGATGTGCTCGATTTCGGATTTTCCGGTCCCGGTGATCCGAAGGAACAATTGTTAAATTACATCGCGAATCAAATCAGGCAGGAAGCGCTTTTTATCTTCGATAACTTGGAACATCTGCTCATCCAGGATCCAGCCTGGGATTCCAAATCAGGTGCGGTCGAGCTGGCCTCCGAGATCCTGGAATGCTTACCGAATGTAAAGATCCTGGGGACCTCTCGCGAGCGCATGAATATACGAGGCGAATGGACTTACGAGCTGCATGGCCTTTCCGTACCTCCACTCGACTTTGTAGGGCGAGTGGAGGATTACGACTCGATCGTTCTATTTGTGAAGAGCACCCAGCGAACGCAAACGGATTTTCAAGTCAAGGCTGACGAAGAGCAGTCTCTTGTTGAAATATCTCAATTGGTCGAAGGGATTCCGCTGGCGATCGAGTTAGCGGCAGCCTGGGTGGGCATGCTGTCCTGCCAGGAGATCGCCCGGGAGATCAAGGCCAACCTGGATTTCTTGACCACTTCCATGCGTGATATCCCCGAGCGGCACCGCTCCATCCGGGCCACTTTTGACCATTCGTGGAAATTGCTGTCTGAAGAAGAACGGGAGGTCCTTTGCCAGTTATCCGTTTTCCGCGGTGGCTTTGACCGGGTCGCTGCCCAGCAGATTGCGGGGGCGTCACTGCCTCTCCTGGCATCCCTGAGCGCCAAATCGCTCGTACGCCGCACCGAGAGTGGGCGGTATGACTTGCATGAGGTCATCCGCCAATATGCCTCCTTTCACCTTAACCAATATCCATCCAGCTCAGAAACCCACGCCCGTCACAGTCACTACTACCTGGCAATGTTGGAAAACCAGGGGCCATTATTAAAGAGCGCCGCTCAGCAAGAGGCCATGAGACGACTGACAGACGAGGTCGATAATGTTTACGCCGCCTGGGCTTGGGGGATCGATAATAAAAAATTCGCCCAACTTGGGCAGGCTGGACGCGCCTTTGGTTGGTACTTCGAGATCGCTGGCATGTATCGCAAAGGGATCGATCAACTAGAAATGCTTGTGCAAGCTCTGAAAGATAGCCCACAAGCCAACCGATGGGACAGGGTTTTGGGGCTGGTTTTCCTCCACCAAGCCTTACTCAATTTTCGAAAGGGTGAATTCAGAACTGCCCAGAACCTGTACGAAGAAAGCATCGTCATCCTGCACCCAACTGGCGACCAGACTCTCTTGGCTGATGCACTTGTATTTTTGGGAACCATCCTCCATTTACAAGGCGAATACGAACGAGCAAGATCGCTACTGGAAGAAGGCTTGATCCTTGCCCGGCAGAACAATGAAAGATGGCTTGAAGCATGGGCTATCTACAATTTAGGCCACGTCGACGGTCTTATAGGACGGTATGAGCAGGGGTATGAACAAATGCTGGTCGGGATTGCCATGTGGCGTGCGCTTGGCGACCCGCAATCGATCGCCTTGGGGTTGAACTTCCTTGTTCCTACTTTAAATAACTTGGGCCGCTATGAAGAAGCTAAAGCCTATATGTATGAAAGTATCGCACTATGTGAGCAGTCAAAAAATCGTTGGGGAATGGGCACGGCATATCGCTATTTGGGATTGGCGTGCCTAGCTGACGGACAATTAGCGGAGGGGCAAGCCCATTTGTTAAAAAGCCTGGAGATCTTCGGCGAGTTCGCTGTGGGTTGGGATATTGCCCGATCGCTTGCATATTTGGGGGATGCAGCCATGATGGCCAGCAATTTTGCCGAGGCCAGAACATTTTTCCAGGATACTCTTCAGTCTTCGGTTGAAGCGCATGCGATTCCGATCGCATTGGATGCTTTAGCGGGTTTGGCTGAACTGCAAGCTCAAGCTGGTAAAGTCGAAGACGCCCTCCTGTTCTGTTACTATGTTCTAAATCATCCTTCCAGCGAAGATGAGACGAAAAGCCGCGCGGAAAAATTGCGGGCAACCTTGGAACCAAAATTAAGTGCCAAACAAATCATGGCGGTGCAAGTTAGCGCAGAGGAGAAAACGTTCGATTCAATTGTGAAGGAGGCGCGGGAAACGGACTGAGGGTGGACATAAACTCGGGTGACAATCCTTGGTATAATGCTCGCGGATCGGAGAGGTGCCAGAGTGGACGATTGGGGCGGTCTCGAAAACCGTTGTGGTCTTAGGGCCACCGTGGGTTCGAATCCCACCCTCTCCGCAGGTCGTAAAAACCCCCTGGTGACGGAAGTCACTCATTATCGCCGACTGCAGTCAGTTTGGTGATCGGTCTGTCAAAGATCAACGGGTTTACGACTGGCGTGATATCCACGCCCGAGATCGCTCAGTGTCCGCTGGGCGATCTCAACTTTTTAATCGCTTACCTATCATTTTATGTGCTCCTCGACGATTGTCAAGGTATTGTGAGACACCGGGAAGACGATTTTGACTTCCATCCCCTCCTGCCCCATATCTTCCTCTATGTCACAAGCATACTCGTGTGCCTCAGGATAGTAGAACCAGAAGCGTCGTTGCTCATCCACGCGCAGGTTGTTCAAGAGCTGGAGGAGCACATCGAAATCTAGGGGGTTTATTGCATGAGCCACGCTGCCTGGCTGGATCTCTTTTCAAGTTGTGCTGGCATAATGACTATTCTCAGTTTATGCTATACTCAATGAAATTTTGGTACTTTATAGACCTACTACAGCCTATTGCCTCAATCGTTTATAGAGTTAGGACGCAGAGGTCCAAGCTGTTGAGTCACTAAAGCATAGCTAACCATTTGTTAGCCTGCTGCACGAATGATTAGGAAAGGGATGAGGCGCGTGGATACTTCACATCAGCTTATCTCCACCAAGCTATTTGTTCCGCCTCCACGTCCGACGCTCGTCCCGCGTCCCCGCCTCGTGGAACGCCTGAGCCAAGGTCTGACACATCCACTCACCTTGGTCTCTGCCCCGGCTGGGTTTGGAAAGACCACGCTGATCAGCGAGTGGCGCGCCTCAAATGCCGGACGCGACTACCCGCTCGCCTGCCTCTCGCTCGAGAACGATGATAATGATCCAACGCGCTTCCTGACCTATGTAGTCGCTGCGCTGGGGACGCTGAAGCCGGACCTGGCCGAGACGGCGCTTGGCACGCTGCAATCTCCCCAGCCTCCACCGCTCGAGACGTTCTTGATCGGCTTGATCAACGATCTGGGCGAACTCGATCACTCCTTCGCCCTTGTGCTTGATGACTACCATGTCATCGGCACCAGGCCTGTCCATGAAGCTCTCGGTTTTCTCCTCGACCACCTGCCCACGCACATGCATCTGGTACTCCTCACCCGCGCCGACCCACCCCTGCCCCTGGCCCGTATGCGCGCCCGCAATCAACTGGTCGAGATCCGTGCCGATGATTTACGCTTCACATCCACTGAATCCGTAGCCTTCTTCAACCAGGTGCAAGGTCTGGCGCTTTCCAATGAGCACGTATCGGCATTGGAACAGCGCACAGAGGGCTGGATCGCAGGTCTGCAACTGGCCGCGCTGGCCATGCATTCACCACGCTTGATGCAGAGGTCCGAAGACATTGCCAGTTTCATTGCTGCCTTTACCGGCAGCCACTATTACGTTGCGGATTACCTGGCTACAGAAGTGCTCAACCGGCAACCCGAACCGGTGCGATCTTTTCTGTTGCAAACGTCGATCCTTGACCGGATGACGGGTGAGCTTTGTGACCGGCTGACGGGGCGCAGTGATAGCCAATTCATGTTGATACAGCTGGAAACTGCGAACCTGTTCCTCATCCCTCTGGATGAGGAGCGCCGCTGGTACCGTTATCACCATCTATTTGCTGACGTCTTACGTACCCAGCTTCAGCAGGCATATCCGGACCAGCTTGCTGAATTGCATAAACGCGCAGCTGAATGGTACGAACAAAATGGCTTTGTGCCTGAGGCATTCAACCATGCCATGGCTGCCGGTGACCAGCTGCTTGCTGCCCAGTTCATCGAGAACAACGCCATGGCAATGTGGATGCGCGGCGAAGCTGCTACTGTACTAACCTGGATTAATGCCGTCGCGCCGCTTGTTCGCGAACGCCCATGGCTTGCTATTTACCAGTCCTGGGCGTTCATATGCACGGGCCAGCTCGATCAGCTTGAATCCAAACTTCAAGGAGCGGAACAGCGCCTCGCGCGGCATGTGACAGACGCGGAGGTGGAGACAATGCGGAGTCATATTGCCGTGATCCGGTCACTTGCCGCAGCCCGGCTAGGTGAGCCGCAAAAGGCTATTACTCTGGCACAGCAGGCGCTAGATCTTCTACCAGATGGCGACAACGTCATCCGAGGCATAATCATTTTCACGCTTGGGGAGGCGACCTGGCAAACCGGTGACCTGGCCGGGGCTAGGCGAGTATTTGAAGAGGCGAGTCAAATAAATATAATGGCCGACAATTCCCTCGGCGGGGCGTTAGCGCTCGCCTCTGTAGCGGCTCTGTTGACTGAGCAAGGGGAGCTTCAGCGCGCAGCAGAGATCGATCAGACGGCGGTGCAGATGGCAACTCGATCCGAAGGTAGGATGATGCCCGCAGCCGCGCAAGCCTGCCTTGGATTGTCCGGCATAGAGTACGAGTGGAACGAACTCGATGCAGCCAGGCGCAATGTAGAGCAGGTCCTTGAATTGGGGCGCCGCTGGGGAAACCCAGACACTTTGGCGAACGCCCATCTCATGCAGGCGCGTCTACAGCAGGCGCAAGGGGATAGCGCGGCTGCCTTCGGGTCTTTGCGCAAGGCGGAAGCGCTGGCGCAGGGA
Organism: Anaerolineales bacterium; assembly: GCA_041556275.1. Lineage (GTDB taxonomy): Bacteria > Chloroflexota > Anaerolineae > Anaerolineales > UBA4823 > PFL25. Next base: position 7,877 of record JBFFIU010000164.1, read on the forward strand.
GATGGCGTGACCAATGTGACGGTGCTGCGGTTAGAAGCGTTCCGCCTGCGGCTGTGGCTGGTGCAAGCCAATCACGAAGCTGTAACGCGCCGGGCGCGCGAGCAACATTTCGACTTTCACGGCGTGATCACCTACCAGAACCAGCAGGCATACCTGACGATGGCGCGGATCATGATCGCCCAGCAGCAGGCCGATACTGCGCT
>JBFFIU010000165.1:0-7963 GCA_041556275.1 Anaerolineales bacterium
GCTGACCAGCGATTTTAACTTCGCTCAACCCAGTGAAGTTGATTATTTCATCGAGGAGCTGCTTGGAGATAATAATGGTATTGTCGGCACCTATCCGACGACTATATATGATTCATTCACATACATAACTCCAGGGATTTTCAGCCTTGTTCAACAACCACCATCTGAACTTCAATTCGATAATTCCTCACCCCCGGAGATCGGTCCAGAGTTCAAAAACAATTGGGAGCCCATAGAAAATGCATTCGGTGAGGGAGATTTACAATTTATTGATACCATTTTTCCTGCTTGCCCTGTCACCGTGCGCCATACCTATGGGTGGAATGGAACAGCTTTCTCATTCTTGGAGGATACCTACCAGATCCAACCTGATCCTGAACTGTTGAGCTTCTGCGAGATCGTGGTCAATCATGCAATTAGTGTATGGGGACTAGAGCCTACAATCCAATTGATGGAAACCCTGCTGCCCAGCTGGCCTCCTGCACAAACGACTGCTGGGGGGGAATACCCAGAAGATGCATTGGATGAGTGGCGGTACCGTTTAAGTGTTTACCATGCTCTACTCGGAAACCAAGCTGAATCCGTAGGATATGCAAATGCGATCATTTCCGATCCGGTTACACCAGATAGCCAGTGGATTGTACCGGCGATTGAATTCCTAGATGCATATCAAGAACAGCGAGACATTTATAAATCCTGCCTTCCATCCGTCTTCTGCAATCCGAGACTGGCCTTCCAAAGTTTGGCAGCTACTATAACCGCTCAAGAATACCCGGATCTGATCGAGGTTCTGGAAGACGCAGGGGTTACAATCCGCTCAAACGGCTTTTTTGACTTTGACAAAGATGGGGAATCTGAACGCTGGGTTGTCATCCGGCACAATACTGGAACGCCACTCGAATTCTGGATCGTTTTCCCAACGGATACAGGGATCAATGTATTATTTGTGGAAACCTTAGAGACGGATAATCCACGCGTGACCTATCTCGAACCTGATTCAGAACCGCCGGTAGTTTTGATCGATCCGGATATCACCTTTAAGGTGGAGAGACAAGGACCAGAGGACGAAAAAGCGATTGTGATGGTTGAACAAGAAGTAGTGTATTCCTCAGATCTCACCGGACTGGAGCTTGACCGTCTCGAAGATATACTTCTTACCGGCGGAGACCCAGAATTTGTCCAGGAAGAGTTACTCGTGTTGCGAGAATCTCCTTTCTTTACCTGCTCGTACTTATTTTGCCCTCGCTATCTATATTTACTTGGCTTGGCGAGTGAGCTGGCAAATGATGAACGTGCAGCCATAGATGCATATTTAGAACTTTGGCGGGATTACCTGGATCATCCTTATGCCACAATGGCTCGCTTTAAATTGCTCTCCACAATTACCCCTCCACCAACCTTGACCCCAACAAACACTGCCTCTCCTACGGTTCAAACCATAGTGACGCAAACACCTACCATAACAGGTTCTCCAACAATAACCACACCAACCATGACTCTCACGCCTGCTCCAACCGGTGAAACACAATCCCCCACACTGACGATAACGCCTACATTCACCGTGACTCCGGAGGGGTATGTTCCCCCATAATGTATTTTTCAAACTTGGCACTTACAGCTAAATGAATTTATCACCAAAGGTTTGGCGATTGTTGCTGACTCCCCCAGCCCAGGGAGCATGGAACATGGCGGTCGATGAAGCGATTCTAGAATTCTCCAGGAAGGTGGAGCAACCAACTACACTGCGCTTGTATGCCTGGACGCCACCTTGTTTATCCCTCGGTTATGGGCAGTCATACACAGATATCGATCTCGACAGGTTGAAAAGTTATGGTTGGGATGTCGTCCGCCGCCCCACTGGGGGCCGGGCGATCTTACACACCGACGAATTAACCTATGCAGTAATTGGTTCACAGGAAGATCCTCTTTTAACTGGGGGTGTGCTTGAGAGCTATCAGCGCCTTTCCATTGCTCTATTAGAAGGATTGAAACGCATGGAGATAAAAGCTGATGCAGTAGCTAAAAATGTTGCAATAACCGAAAGTATGATCGATAACCCGGTCTGTTTTGAAGTTCCTTCCAATTATGAGATCACCTTCAAGGGTAAAAAGCTGATCGGAAGCGCCCAGGCACGCCGCAAAAAAAGCGTACTGCAACATGGTTCGTTGCCACTATCAGGTGACCTCACACGCATAGTTCAGGTTCTACGTTATCCTAATGATTCCTCAAGAAAAGAGGCGGCTGAACGACTTCTTTCACATGCCTCAACCGTTGAATCAGTGCTCGGTTTTAAAGGAGATTGGTGGATCGCTTCGCAAGCCATGATCAGCGCATTCAGCTCCATCCTGGGCTTGAATTTGATTCCGGGAGGTCTGACTTCCTCCGAAGGTAGACGAGCGTTGGAATTATATGAACAGAAATACAACCATCCTTCATGGACAGAGAAATCATGAAACTATGATTAACCATTATCGTTAGTTTGACAGATGTAAATCATCCCCCCGGATTCTACGGTTCATTAACTTCCAATAAAGAATCATCTTATGAACATCGGATTGCTTACTCTCCACCTGCATCTCCCCGGATGCAAATCACTCAAAGAAAAACGAAGTCGACTGAAGCCGCTCATCCATCGCTTGCATCGTGAATTCAACATCTCGGTGGCGGAGATCGACCACCAGGATCGTTGGCAGGAAGCTATTGTTGCTTGTGCTATGGTTAGCAATGACAATGCACATACCCAACGCTCCTTGCAAGAAGTTTCACGTTGGATCGAGAGCTCTTGGCCTGATTTAAGCCTCGTTGATCATCAACTGGAATTGATTTAATCAGACTCGCAGTCGAGATCTTTAAAAAAGGTTGAAGAATGGGTTTGCTCATACTGGTCATCACAATTATCGCTTTGTACCTCAGCTACCGGTATTATGCTTCACGGAAAGTCGAGCGCGAAGTAAACCCAAGTTGGTCGCGGTCTGCCCCTGCCCGACGTTATATGGATGGCATAGATTATGTGCCATCTCCACCAGGTGTATTGGCAGGTTTTCAATTTAAATCCATTTCCCTGGATGTGATCATCGGTCCCGTGATTGCCATCCAGTTCGGTTGGCTGCCAGCGATTCTGTGGTTGCTTATTGGTGCTATATTCTTCGGTTGGGTACAGGATTATTTATCTGCGATCATGTCAATGCGGGATAAAGGAAAGCCAATCAGTGAACTTATCGAATCCTACTTTGGCATGTATGCGCGCCCGGTAATTCTTTTATTCCTTTTCACTTATTTGCTTATCATTTTAGGACAGTTCGGAATCCTCATATCCACCTTATTAGGCTTGCCCAACGTGGCGCCAGGAATATTTTTCATCCTATTAGCCGGTTTCCTGGCTGGTCAACTGATCTATCGTTGGCGAGTTCAGCTCTGGGTGGCGACATTATTCTCCGTTACATTGGCATTAATGGGTTTATTGGCTAATTCAAGTCAATTTTTCAATGAGCTTGTTAATGAATTTAATCGGATCATCAGCGGATCTGATCCAGCTCCGTTCATTCAATCTTTAGGATCTGGAAACTTATCTACGGCAGCACTGATCTGGATATTGATCTTGTTTGGGATCTGTTACGCAGCTTCCAGCCTCCCAATTTGGCGATTTGCAGTTCCACTTAACTACGTTTCTGCGTGGGTAGTATTAACTTCGATTTTCCTCGCGGTAGGTGGATACATCCTGGGAATGATATTGGGGTCGATTAATCCAAGATTTGAAATTCCTACTTTTGTGACGACGAATCATGCACAAATTGGCCCGATATGGCCGATTCTATTCGTGACAATATCCAGCGGAGCAATATCTGGTTGGCATGCATTAGTCTCCACTTTTTCTACATCACGACAGGTAGAAAAAGAACCACTTGCAATGCCGATCACAACAGGTGCAATGTACACGGAGACAATCCTGGTTGTGATCGTAATCATTTTCGCGGCCACATTCGGCGTCTCAGCAGGTTCATTCAATCCGGATCAGGATTTCACCCTAATCGCCGGTCCTGCCAGCGTTTTTGCCAGTGGTATGTCAAAGACATTAAGCATATTTGGTTTGCCGGAATCATTCGGTGGTTCATTGAGCGCTCTTTTACTGACCATAATGGGACTTACCGTGCTCCAATTAGTGTTGCGGTACGCTCGGATGATCGGCACAGATCTGATCAGCAAAAGATTTCCTGCCTTCGAAAAAGCAAACTTAAGCACCTTGTTGGTGATCCTGATAACGCTGATCGTCATCATTTTTGGTATCTGGCAATGGTTGTGGGTGTTATTTGCTGGCGCAAATATGCTGCTGGCAGGATTGGTATTATTGTTAGCAACCATATGGCTAGCAAAACAGGGGAAATCCTACCAGTGGACGCTGTGGCCGGCAGTATTCTTGGTGCTCACATCGTTGGCGGCATTAGCTTACAGTTCGATCTACCAGGCATTGTTTCAAGAAATCCTGGTCGCCCAGGAATTAAATGGGACAGACCTGATTGGAACCATGCTTACCGTTCTTTTTGGTATATTCTTCATCCTGGCGGGAATCTATTTGTCCTACAAAGGATTGCGGGCATTCAATAATGTGCGTATGTAAGACCTGTAAATCAAGTAAAGCAATACGCATGCGCTAGCAAAAATGGTTGTCAATTAATTATTGCTATTTGATATGATGGCTACAATCACAAGCAAAGGAGCATAAAATATGGATCTCGGATTACAAGGCAAGTATGCATTGGTGACAGGTGCGAGTCGAGGACTCGGGTATGCGGCTGCGCTCAAATTGGCCGAAGAAGGTTGTCGCGTGGCGATCAACAGCCGCAGTGAGGAGAGAATTTCAGCGGCTGCAGACAAAATCTCATCTGGCACCGGGGTTGTTGCCGTGCCAATTGCCGGTGAAGTGAATCATCCAGAGGCTCCTGAAAAAATTGTTCAGCAGGCTGTAGATGAACTCGGTGGTCTTGATATCCTGGTTACGAACTCAGGTGGTCCTCCAAGTGGAAAGTTCAATGACCTGGATGACCAAACTTGGGTATCGGCGACAGAGTTAAACTTTTTAAGCCATGTGCGACTTATCCGCGCAGCATTGCCTTACCTCCGCGATTCGCAAGCTGCCAGCGTCCTCACAATCACCTCCTACTCGGTTAAACAACCCATTCCTAACCTGGTGTTATCAAACAGTATCAGGGCAGCGACAATCGGTTTAACGAAATCCCTGGCTCTAGAGCTTGGCAGCGAAGGTATTCGCTTCAATTCAATACTTCCTGGATGGACAGAGACTGAAAGAGTCAAAGAGCTGATGTCTGATCGCGCTAAGATCAATAAGACGACCCCAGAGTTTGAGATCGATCAACAATCAAAGCAAAGTCCGCTTGGCCGAATGGGAACACCTGAAGAATTTGCTAATGTGGCAACTTTCCTGCTATCCCCAGCAGCTTCATATGTCACTGGGGTGATGATGAACGTAGATGGGGGAATGTATAAGGGTACGTTCTGACCGTTAAAAATTTAGGGGAGAGCGTTAGCTCTCCCCTGGTCCCAGTAACTATCCCCCCATAAATTATGCTACTTCTATTCCAACCGAATTAACATCTAATGTTGGAAATTGTTTCAACCAGCCCCTTGTAATAAGACAGTGAGTGCGATCAAAATCAGAAAGACTTCGAGAATTACTGCGTATGGAAAGGTAGTATAGCGATTCATATTGAGCCTCTGAATGTACAATTAATCGACCAGGATCAAAATTCGTTTTCAGTTATTCGCTGACGGTATTATAGTAGGGATAGATCCACTATTCGAGCTAGCTTGCAGAATTGAATGCCAGAAATGCCGTTTTCTGACATTCTTGAAGGGAATTTGTTAGTAGATGACCTTAGGAAAAGAGTACGACTACAGATATCTGATAAGCTGGGTGAACTAAAGGGATCTAAATTTTCAGGTTAATAACTACTCAATCAACAAGTGAAAACTTGCAGGTCTACATTTATGCGGTTATTTTTTGACCACCAATTGAGCTATTAATTCACTGAACATGGATCAGTATTTTGCCCTGGCTCCAAAGTTCCTCCAGGCGGTAATAATCCCGCCTTTGGGGGGAAAAGATGTGCAGGATAATATCGCCATAATCCAGAAGCATCCACCCATCCTCAGCTAAACCTTCAACACGGGCATTGAGACGATATTTCTTCTTGATCTGATCTATGGTCGCGTCTACCAACCCCTGGATCATGCGATCGCTGCTGCCAGAACAGATGACGAAATAATCGGCAAATATTGCTAATTCATGTAAGTCAATGAGAATTATATTCTCCCCCTTCTTATCTTCCAGCGTGTTGACAATTGCTCTTGCTATCTCAAATGTTTCCAGAAATCACCTCGTATAAAAGCATTATTGATATTACCGGGATTCTAATTCGGCTCCCATCAGTGGGAAGGAGGACAAAGATGTATATACGGCACCTGATGGTTTGAGATCGCTGCGGTACAAATGCACATTATGTACTCTAGCCGCACCTAGAAAGCCGACTTTAAATTCTTCCAATACTTCGGAGATGGCATGCACGTCTTCCGCATTGGCGTTGCGGGAGACACGACCCAACGTCAAGTGTGGGGAAAATGGTCGATGTTCACGAGAATATCCCAGACGAGCCGTTTCTACTTCGATATTATGCTGTAATTGCACCAGCTCCTGTGGAACCTCCATGCCCACCCAAATCACTCGAGGATTCTGGGGTTTTGGAAAAGCCCCAATACCTCCAACACTGATATCACACTCACTGTGATTTGAGACAATTTTGGCCAGTATTCCTTTCAATATTTCCAAATTTGAGGTGGAGACATTCCCCAAGAATTTCAATGTCAGATGAATATTCTCGGTTGGGATCCACCTGATAGAGACCCCTTCCAGACGCGATTTCAGTTCCAGCGACATCTGACTGATATGCTCTAATATCTCCGGAGATAAGTTTATAGCGATAAATGCTCTGATGACTGACATGTTGAAATTCTTTAGCTCAATCCCCCCTGGCTTATCGCATCGTCGATTGCTGTTTTCAGATCTTTAAAAGTTACCGGTTTTGTCAAGTAAATCGTCGCACCAGCCTGCAAACCCTGGCTGATATCGGAGGGTAAAGTTTTCGCGGAAACGATGATAACCGGCACATTTGCCAATGTCGATTCTTCCTTCAGATAGCGCAGCACATCCCAACCTGAGATATCCGGCATCATTATGTCGAGGACGATCGCAGACGGTTTTTGGTCGGCAATCTGTGCAACCGCTGAGCCACCACCGAAAAATTTAACGACCTCATACCCGCTTATACGCATCATCTCTGCATACATCTCCGCGGTATCTGGTTCATCCTCGATTATGACGATTACCCTTGGTTCAGCTGCCATGAAATATTCCAATTTGTTCCGCTGTGTTTAATATTAGTTGAAAAACATAGCATAAGTTGGGAATTATCGCAAGGGGAGAACAATTCACTAGATCAACTTATGAGTCATCTGCTAATAAGCGCTGGTAGTCTTCTTCTGTATCGATATCGAGCAAGACTGAAGCATCGTGCCAATCAACCCATACCACCGGATAACGTGAAAACAGCTGCCGCCCGCCAGCATCCCCACGCACTTGCTGCAGGTTTGAGAAAGTCACGCGATCGAAGAGGACCGGGTTGCCGCGCTGCCCATCGATGAGGGGCGCGATAATTGGGGCCATCGTCCCTGCGTGCACCTCAATCAAAGTGCGCAGCAACCTCAAGGAGACCCGCGGCTGATCCGCCAGTAAAAACATCGCTGCGCCGGCGTCCTGTGGAAAAGCATTTAAACCTACCTGCAAGGATGTGCTCTGTCCGGATGACCAATCCTCGTTCAAGAGGAACTCAACTTGCAAGTCACTCAGCACCGCTTGGATTTCGTCCGCATAGGCACCGAGCACGACGATCAC
>JBFFIU010000166.1:0-7943 GCA_041556275.1 Anaerolineales bacterium
CGACTGGTGAGGTCTACATGCAAGATCTTCCCATTATAGCCGTGTGACATTATGCTCTCTCCTCATGTATGGTCTTGTGAGCGGTGAAACAAACTAGCCACCGCTGATCGATGAAAATATTTTGATTTCGTCGCCATCCTGCAGCTGGCGCGATCGATCCCCCTCGTGAATACCGTTCACGCTGATCACAACCCGGCGAGTGATATTGAGTTCTTCCAGGAGATCGGCAAGGCTGGCATTCTCATCCAGCTGCATCACCGCGCGCCCCTTTGCTTCTGGAGGCAACTTTTCCCGCAAGATCGAATAGAGCTGCAGATGAACTTCCAACTTTTCCTCAATTATTTCTGGTCTCTCATAATTTTACAGTAAGAATTTTTATCACATTTGTTTTTCATCCCGCATCCATGTTGCTGAGAGACATTCCTTCAGATTGGATAACTCCAATTTTGACCAGCGCTTTTGAATAGAATGTATTTAATATACCTCCTTCTGCCCAATTTGCACGATTTTGACAATGGTAATCTTCAAACAGGCTTTATGCCTGAGTAGTCACCCTCCTTCTAGAAAAATCCGTTTTAAGAACGAACCCTGATGCCTTTAGGGTCATACATCGGTCGCAGGGATGCCTTTGCAGGATAGCGCTTACCGGCTATGTCAATCTCGTAGGTCCCATTGTTGATGAAATCTGTTGTCGCGCCATCTTCGTTCTCCACAAAGCCCATTCCCATGGCACCGCCCAAGGTAAAACCATATGCACCAGTTTGTAAATAACCTACGATCTCCCCATCCCGGTAAATTATCTCGTTACCGTACAGGAGGGGTTCCGGATCTTCGAGCAAGAATTGCACCATGCGATATTTCAAGGGACCATTTTCCTTGTGACGAACGAGTGCATCACTGCCAATGAATCCCCCTGGTTTGTCGAATTTCACAGCCCAGCCAAGACCGGCTTCGAGGGGTGTATCCAAATTATCCATATCGTGACCATATTCGCGATAGGCCTTTTCAATCCGCAGGGAGTTTAGGGCCTGAAAGCCAGCGTGCCTCAGCCCGAGGTCGCGCCCAGCTTCAACCACCGCCTCATAAACGTGGGCAGAAAACTCGGTTGGGACATATAGTTCGAAACCTAATTCGCCCTCATAGGTGACCCGCATGACTTGGACAACCGCATAATTTATATCGATTTCCTGGGCAGTCATGTATGGAAATGCTTCTTTGGATACGTCAGCTGTGGTAATCCGCCGCATAAGGTGGCGGGATTTGGGTCCCTGGATGTTCAAGAGAGTGTATCCAGAAGTCACATCGGTGACAAAGGCATGAGCGTCATAGGGGATATACTTCTTCAACCACATCAGATCGTGGGTATAGAAATCACCTGCGCTGACGATGAAGTATTTGTCCTCTGCCAGCCTGGTGACGGTTAAGTCCGCCTCCATTCCACCGCGCTCGTTCAACCATTGGGTGTAAACAACTTTGCCAACAGGAACAGCAACATCGTTGGCGCAAATTCGATTTAACACCCTTTCCGAATCCCGTCCCTGTACCAGGTATTTCGACATTGAAGTGACATCCATAAGGATCACATCTTCCCGGCAGGCTTTATGTTCGGCGGCTAAGTATTCGAACCAGTTTTGGCGTCCCCAGGTGTATTTTTCGACCTCGGCTTCGACACCAGGAGGGGCGTACCAATCTGGGATTTCCCAGCCCATCCCCTCGACAAAGAACGCTCCAGCCTCCGCCAATTGCTCGTGGATGGCAGTCTTTCGGATGTTCCGGGCAGTCTGCATCGTCGTGTTGGGAAATATGAGCTGGTATTGCAAACCCAGGGTTTCCACTGTGCGATCCGTCAAGTATTTCTGAGCCCCCTGGAAGGGAAAGCAACGTGCAATGTCGATTTCCATAGATTCAACTGGGCAATATCCATCAACAATCCATCGGGCCATAATTTTCCCGACTCCGCCACCTTGTAGAATCCCCAAGGAATTCAGCCCGGCGGCGACATAGAAGTTCTTCAGCTCAGGGGCCTCGCCAAGGAGCGGACCGCCATCGGGCGTAAAGCTTTCAGGGCCACAGAAAAACTTATGAATGCCAGTATTTTTAAGGATGGGAACGCGCTCCATGGCAATATCAATATAGGGCATCATGCGATCCCAATCTGGTTTTAACTCGCCAAAAGAGAAATCTTTTGGAATGCCGTCCATACCCCAAGGAGCAGCAACAGGTTCAAAAAAACCAACCAATAGACCGCCTACCTCTTCTCTGAAATAGGAGTACCGTTCAAAATCTTCAATGATGGGTAAATCCGGATGAACTTCTCCGATGGGTTCGGTGAGCAAATAGTAGTGCTCAGCTGCTTGCAAAGGTATGCTGACACCAGCAAGTTTACCCAACTCACGGCCCCACAATCCGGCACAATTGGCCACATACTCAGCTTCAATATCTCCTTTTTCGGTGACTACACCGGTTACTCGTCCGTCTTTTTGGTTGATACCTGTAACTGCAGTCTCTTCGAAGATCTGAGCTCCACCCATCCGTGCGCCTTTGGCCAGGGCCATCGTGAAATCAACAGGATTAGCCCGTCCATCTTCAGGGGTGAAAAATCCAGCCAAAATATCGCTGGTGTCTGCCAGCGGCCACAATTCCTTTACTTCAGCAGGGGAGATTTCCAGATAATTGACACCCAGCCTTCGAGCTGCCACAGCCATCCTGCGTCTCTCTTCCAGCCATTCTGGTGTGCATGCCAATTGGAGATAGCCAATTGGATTAAATCCCGTGGATTGACCGGTTTCCGCTTCTAGAGTTTTCATTAATTCAATTGTGTAGGTTGCCATTTCGACGCTTAATTCATCTCCACTGGGCGTTACAACCAGGCCAGCCGCGTGCCATGTAGTTCCGGCAGTTAGCTGGCTTCGTTCTAACAAGACCACATCCCGCCAGCCAAGTTTGGTCAGATGATAGGCTACGCTGCATCCAATCACCCCACCGCCAATAATGACAACTTGAGCATGGGTAGGTAAATGTGCGTTGCTGCTTTCCGGTTGTTGGTCTTTGCTCACTTCATTCTCCTCGAGTGTCACGTGGGTCTTCAGATTTTTTGTTTTCTTTTTCGAAATTGTGGGGGGGCAACCAGGTATCGATGTCTTTGATTTTTATGGGGAGTAGATAGGTTTGGGTACGGCGAACGCCAGAAACCTTGCCAACTACCTCGAGCACAAAATTGTACAATTCTTCGATGCAAGACGCACGTACCGAGATGATGATGTCAGTGTCTCCGGTGGCGCAGGCAAGGTAGCTGATCTGTGGTAACTTGACAAGGTGATCAGCCACCGTACGCAGAGTTCCCGGTTCAACTTCGATGAATACATCCGCGAGAACACCATACCCGACCATTTCTGGATTAATAATGGAGCGGATATTGATGATGCCATGCTCAATCAAGATATCGATACGGTTGGTGACCGTGCGCGCCGACACATCCCCCAACCGCCGGGATATTTCAGCACTCGTCATGCGTCCATCCTGGTTGAGTAAGGCAATTACTTTCCAATCTGTTTGATCTGGTGTAAACATAAGCCCTAATTCTTCCCTGCAAAGTTCACTTTCAGGTCCCTATTACCGATATGAGGATAACGTACTGCTTCTGAAATGTCAATAGTTTGCTGTTGGCATTACCGAAACCGTCGTGATTTCGAAAAAATGCGTAGCAAAACGAAACGCGTGTGCTATAATCCACTGGATAGTGACAAGTCTTTGTATAATGAAGTTATCGAGAGAAAAAGGAACTTCTGTTATGAAAAGTAGTATTAAGGATGGTCTCCTGGATAGGTTGGCTGAATCACATTATGCCATACAGAACACCCTTGAAAGGGTCGATTTAGAGCTGCGCGTTTACTCAGATGCAGACTGGCGGATCAGAGACATTCTCGGGCACCTCGCCACCTGGGATCGTGAAGTGGCGAAGTCCGTTCGTGCTTTCTTAGTAGGGAGTGAATACGCCATTCCCGATATGGATGGAGATGAAACCGATTTCAACGAACAGGCTGTCTTAGAACAGCGCGAGTTGTCAACGCAACAGATCCTTGAAGAGTGGAAAGGAGCCCGGGAGGACTTCGAGGCTGCAATCAGCGACGTCTCGGCGGATCGGTTTCCTGGTGATTTACTATACCCCTGGGGAGATGAACGCGGCAGTATCCCCCAGTTGGTTGAATACATGATCGAACATGACGAAGAACACAGAAATGAAATTATGAAGGTTCTGCAAGCAACATAGACGAAATAATTTCTTGCCACAATCTCTGGTAGTGAATACCCTTTGCGTTCCTTGAATCACTGAATGCCCAGGAAGATTGGAGAGAGGAATGGTAAATATCCTGCCGATTAAATCTAAGTTGCATTTTGATGTGCTCACCGTAGATCAGGTAACCGAGATCCGGGAGGCTACGCTGCAAGTCTTGCAATCAGTTGGCGTGCATTTCCCATCTGAGCGCGCCTTAAAGATCTTTGCTGAACACGGCGCGCAGGTCGATGCGGAAAGTCAGATCGTACGCCTACCCCCTGATCTGGTGGAAGAAGCAATGAGCCACGCGCCGCGGATTTATACATTATCAGGACGGACTAAAGGAGCCAACCTGACTCTGGATGGCTCAGCGAGCCATTTCTCCACTGATGGTAGTGGCACAGAAACGATTGACTTTAAAACCGGCGAGTATCGACAGTCTACCAAAGCCGATGTGGGGATGATGGCTCATGTGGCGGATTACCTCTCATCGATCTCTTTTTATTGGCCTATCGTAAGCGCACAAGATTATGGGCGAAATGCTCCTTTGCACGAGTTGGAAGCCAGTTTCAACAACACGGTAAAACATATCCAGAGTGCGACGATTATCGGCCATGAATTGGCGTACTATGCCTTGCAAATGGCGGAGGTTATCGCGGGTAGCAAGGAAAACCTTCGGAGACAGCCACTCCTTTCAAGTCTGGTATGCACCATTGCCCCTCTCGGACAGGACAAACATGGTATCGAAGGGGCAATGGTATTTGCAGAAGCAGGAGTCCCGGTGGGTTTTATGGCCATGCCCAATATTGGCTCCACCTCCCCAGCTACGATGGGTGGGGCGCTGGTGGTTGGCAATGCTGAAGTCGTCAGCGCGATGGTTTTGATGCAGTTGGTAGCACCAGGCGCTCCGGTATTCCATTCCTTATTAGCCTCAGTTATGGACCCGCGAACTGGGGATTATATCGCCAGTCTTTCGGAGAAGTACCTGTGCAATGCGGCAGCGGTTCAGTTGGCACATGATTGGGGAGTCCCATCTTTAGGCGGCGCTTTCAGTATGGACTCCCCTGAACCGGGATCGTGGCAATTAGGGCGTGATAGTGTTTACACTTCGCTTTTTACTCCTCTGGTTGGGGCAGATATGGTGGAGGGTCTTGGTTTACTGAGGGCTGCAACTCTTTTATTACCTGAACAGATAATTTTTGATGATGAGATTTATCACACGCATCGTGTCCTATTGGAAGGGATCGATACCAGCAGGGATGAACTCGCCTTGGATGTGATCCAAACTGTTGGACCGGGTGGGCATTTTCTTGCCCAGAAACACACCCGCCGCACGATCCGCGATATCTGGCTGCCAAAACTCACTCATCCAGCTCCAACAATGGAAGGGCAGCCATCGTCCGATGTTCGCCAACGAGCCAGAGCAACATTCGAGAAGATTTTAACCGAACATCAGCCTGAACCACTTCCAATGGATATCCAGGTTGAATTACAAAATATCTTGAAGGCATCTGAAAAGGGAATTGAGCTAAAAGGATTGGAGATGTGAATATGGATGAAAAACTGCGCGATCTTGGAGTGATCAAGTTGGTTCAGTTACAACCATCTGGTCTCATCATCGAGACACCCTCAGGTTATTTTTACGATGCTTCTCGTCGCGTGGAAGTAGACAGTCTGCTGATTACATCGAAGGGCATCGAGGCCACCACCTCTGATGGGGAAAATGTGCTCGATATCCATCACCGTAACCGAGACGGGGTACCTTTTGGTAATATTATGGCGGCAGGTTACGGTCATACTTTGGGTCCTTCGGTCGATTTTAACCCAGTAGATGATGAGGGGGAAACTGTGACCGTTGATTGCATCAAATCCGGAAGCTACAAGATTGACATCCCTGGGGTACTTTATCCTGCTACAACAACTCCTTCAGGAAAATCCAAATCCAAATCAATCTCAAGAAATGGCGTCAAGGTTGTTCCAAATGTCGCGGTCGGTGCAAGCGTCGCTGTCGAAGAAGATGTTGTGCAGGCGTCATTGTTGGGATGGATTGTGCTGATATCCTGACAGGCGGTTACTCAATTCAGAAAATGTTAAAAATGCTGTGGTTAAGATCCGAAACGCGACCTATTGAGCCGGCATCCAATCGCCAGCCAGGGTAGCTCGTGCACGTATCTCGCATTCATCCTCGATCACAACAAAGCGGAGACCTCCATCGGCCAGCAACTGAACCTCATAGATGCCGACTACGCCAATGCATTTTATGAGATCTGGAACTACTGAGTCATTGATATTTATCATGAATCGATTCCCCTCGAACCAGCTTTCGCCCTGAGTATAGGGTTGTTCGCTTAAATTCTCAATCACACCCGCTGCTGAGGTCACTGTTCCATCCTCCCTAAATTCCCTGAACCCGGAAAAACCGGGTAAGGGATGCTCCCATACTCCTACGATGTCCATTATGCTCGTCGCGAGTTCAGGCTGTGGAGTAGGTGTCGGTTCAGGTGTTGAGGATGGTGCAGCAGTGGGTGCAGGCGTTATTGTGGCAGCAGGTTGGGCTGATGGTCCACATGCAGTACTAATTAATACAAATACCGTAACCGGCATAAGCAGCCGAAATCTATTCATGAAATTCCTATTCATTTTATCTCTCTCCTATGGATAATTTACTGTCCGGCAATGGCGTGACCAATTTCCAGCTCCTGCTATACAATTACTACCAGCGATGACATAGGAAGATCCTTCCCGGCGGGCATGCATCTGACTCTGCAAAGATTGAGCATCATACATTATGCTATTCATGATGCTCACATAGCCCATCCGAAAAGGTCTGCAGGCAGAATTGGTAGGATATCAGCCACTATTAATTTGTCAAAGAAGCAGATCGGAACATGGATCAAACCAGCAGGATGAAACAGATTATCGCTGATCTATTGCAGAGTTCTCTGGATGAACCGCAGTGATGCCTAATAGATTCTATTGCCCACTGAATATGGCAAATGGTAAACTGTTAAATTACATGTAACCGTTGTTTATGTTCTGTGCTGTACGATTATACAATAAATATCATCATTATTATCATATTTGCGTCATCTCTAACTCTTTATATAGGAGTACCTCAGTGTTTAAATGCATTCAACAATGGGCAATTAGCGCTGTTTGACCCTGCGCAGGATAAGGCGCGAAAGGATTGATTCCAATTGCAGTGTTTCTGCAGTACCCAAAGGGCGACGGCTAATCTGGTACCACCACATGCATGGTTATTAATGAATGAAACCCCCAAATATGGGGGGTTTTCAGCGCCCTCGGGGTGATTCGAACACCCGACCCTTTGCTCCGCAAGCAAATGCTCTATCCGCTGAGCTACGAGGGCGTGTCTGAGTGCAATTCTAATCTAATCACCTAGCCGGGTCAACCCTGCACGCTCAAACTCCCCCTCTAATGACGTAAATCATTACAGAGAGATGCGATGGAGAGTTCGCTCAGCTGAATTTATACCCTTAGGGGGACGATAATATAACCTTAATTTTGCATTAGATTAGCGTATTTTATGTCCGCCTGAAAGGTTTTACTGATAAACTCAGTTAGTTTTGGATTCCCCGGTTCTTTCCAAAGCAAAAACAAATAAAATTAAGATAATGATTCTGAAAAAATTTTGAATATGGAGAAA
>JBFFIU010000167.1:0-7911 GCA_041556275.1 Anaerolineales bacterium
ACCATCTCGTATTCCATCTCGACAGTAAATGCGATGGCGTGCGAGTGATCTAGTGATATTTCCGCTCCGTAGATGCCCGGTCCCCTTCCGATGTGGGAATATACATGGTACGGTTGCAATAGCGTGATTCCAACTTCCAGCGCCCCATAATATCGCGCCAATCCTTTGACATAGCTCGTCATTTTCTCAATCGGTAGATCGATCCGTTTTTCAGATACAGTGCCTTCAACCATTTCCCCCATCACTTCGGTCAGCATAAAACTCGCTTCCGGCGAGGCGAAGAGCACCTCGTTCGCCAGTTTTGCACGGGGTGACAGCAGCCCTGGCTTTGCACGCGTTGTGTCATCCAATGCCTTATTCTCAGGACGCATGGCGTAATAATTCTCATAGTTGTCGCTGCCTGGTACCAGGCGATGTCGGGCGAACATGATGTCGCGTTCATCGAATCGCTTGGCTGGAGTATCATTCCCCGTTTTCAACCTCCCGATTGGGAGTACAGACAGGATAATTAACCCCAGTATCACTATTCCAAAGAGACCGAGCAGAATTAACTTAAATTTAAAATCGAGCAAAGTCATCAGCGAGATCAATCCAGCGCCCAGGATAGCGATCGCTGCGCTTAGCCTGACCGCTCTTTTTTCCTTCTCCCGATAGGAGTAGATCCCAAAGATCCCAAACAAGATGAGGGTACTGGCTCCAAGGATGAATAGCACGATATCAACTATTTGCTCCATAATTAGGTTCTCCTTGGTAATTCGATCTCTCAAACACTATAGAATTTCATTTTTTGGCAAGTTAATTCGGCATACACGTAATATATTGTAAATACGAAACTAATATGTCATTTTTTTTTCTCGCGTTCTTTGCTAGGCGGAGCCCGAGTCCTGAGTGAATACGAAGGGCCTGCCCCGTCTTTCGCGGGTGGAGTGAAGAATCCCTTAAGACTTGGTTAGCTTTTGTCTAAGTGATTCAACAGATCTACTTCGCTAAGTTTCTGTATTGCAATCTACAATAGAACATAGAACTTGCACTTGGCATAAGTTTTTCCGGAACTCTGTTCTCTTCGAAGAGATTTCATTCGATTTATCCAATATTCTGGTAAGGATAACTTTTTTGGGCGACCTCGATCAGCACCGGCAGGTCGACATTCGCGCCGCTGATCACGATCGTTGTGTTTTCACCAATTTCCTTAACCTTGCCAGCTAAAACAGCTGCAATCCCAACCGCACCCCCACCTTCCACGACCAGTTGGTGTCTCTCCAGCGCAAATGTCATTCCAGCCGCGATCTCCCCCTCGGAAACTAAGACGGTCTCATCCACAAATTGTTGGATGATTGCGAAGGTGTGGGCATTGTTCTTTCCAATCCATCCGACCAGCGCGTCCGCCAGCGTAGGTTCTTCGATCACCTCCATAATTCTGCCGGCTTTAAGGCTCTCAAACATCGCCGGTCCTCGATCCATTGATACTCCGATGGTGCGGATCTTGGGATTGATCGATTTCAGCGTTAGAGCGATACCTCCCAGCAGCCCGCCGCCCGAAAGCGGTACGATGGCTGTATCGATTTCAGGAAGATCTTCGATTAATTCAAGCCCAATCGTTCCTTGCCCGGCGATGACATATGGATCATCGAATGGATGGATCATCGTTAAACCGCGCTCCACCTGCAGTTTTTCCGCTCCTTCACTGGCCTCATCGTAGGACTTTCCAGCGATGACGATTTCCGCCCCCAATTCTCGTATCGCTTGTACTTTATTTCTTGGTACTGTTTCTGATATACAAATGACAGCTGGGATGTTATATTTCTGCGCCACAGAAGCTACCGCCCGTCCGTGGTTCCCCGATGACACCGCGATCACCCCTCGCTTCCTTTCATCATCACTTAGGCTCAGGATCTTATTGGTTGCCCCCCGAATTTTAAACGATCCCGTGTTTTGTAAGTTTTCCAGCTTTAAGTAGCACTCAGCGGTGACGATCTCTCTCAGCCCGGGGGATTTCACTAAAGGCGTTCGATAAATCGATTTCTTTATTTTTCGCTTGGCAAGATATACATCAATTAAACCGGGTGGTTGAGTCTTCATGCAGGGACTTTTCCTTCTTCTCAATCAAAGAACAATCACATTAAGATAAGAAATAGGGGAAAGTGTTCTCACTCTCCCCATATCAACCGATTCACTTCGCCAAGTTTTTCTCTTCCATAATTGGAGGAATGAGTTATGGCGAGGTTCCGAATTGCGATTCCTCAAAGGGGATCGCTACCTCCCATTTGGTTTCAAAAAGCGCATTGAACTCGTCGATTGCCCCTGGGTCGTTGGTGGTTATGCTGTACTCGTTCAACCCGCTTTCACCCCAGGCGCTGTAATGCAGGTTATGGCTGCCGATGAACAGAATTTCATCGTCAATCTGGATCGCTTTCGAGTGGATCTTATCTTTATTAAAGCGCAGTTCAACGAACTCCTCCAATCCACGGCGCTCCAGTTCTTCCATCAATACCGCCCCTCCTACCCGGTTTTCCAAACCATTGCTGTTGGTGTTCTCCATGATCACCCTGACATGCACCTGGTCCCGCTCAACGGCTTCCACGATCGATTCCATGTATGGCAACGCATTTTCCCAGGTGCATACATCCGGAAATACGATGTTGATCATGCAGATCAATTCGAGAGAGAAGTTGGCTTGCATGATCTTGATCGTATCCTGGGCTGATGCCAAGCTTTCGGCGATCACATTATCTGCTTCCTTGTTGACAGATGATCGATACAAAGAGAAAGAATTCGTATCACCTTCCGGTGGCAGATGTGTTTTCAGTACTTCGGGCAGGTGTTCTCCGGAGGCCTTCATCTCCACGCATGTGTCTCGCCAATCTTGGCCCTCCGGGGGGAAGAAGTCCTCGCAGTGCACCTGGTTCGCCCCTTCCCACATATCATCATAAACGCTGATCGCCTCTTGCGCGACCGGTCCGTTGACCTGTAGTGCTAGATCAAGCAGGTCATACCCTTTTCCGGATGGGTGATCCACTGGAAAGTGTAAATATCCGTAATTGAAACCTGCTGCTGTAGCAGCTGCTCCATCTCTTACCAGGAACTTGGTGTGGCTGTGCGGGTACGTGCCCGCGAAATTGGCCGTTTCCAGCCGCCAGCCGATCTCCGGATCAACCATCTTCTCCACACCCGCTTCCCTGATCTCGTTGAGCGCATCGTAGATCTGCGTCCCCCACTGTAGATCTGCGACTTCCGGATAATTGCCCAACAAAATACGAACCGTCAAGCCACGTGGATACCGGTCCGGGTTTTCTTTGATCTGCTTATAGAGTTGTCCCACCTCCTCGGCGAAAACACTTCCCGGGCTGGGAGCTGCCGTGTTTCTTTCCCATTGCATCGTGGCAAACAGCACCTCATACTGGGCTTTATCCGCAATGGTTGACATATAATCAAAACCTCCATTTGGAGTTTGCGGTTGGCTGCTGAATGCCGGATCGGGGTTCGGTGTATAAATGATCCGCTGAAACTGGTTGCGGCAGTAAGGTATCTCTGTGTCCATTGGACGATGCCCGCCATTGAGGATGGTCTCCAGCACAACCCGTTCCAATTCATTGGTGTCAGCCAGATCGCACGTATAGTTTTCCTGCACTGAGTAGAATAAACCGGCTTGATTTCCAGGTGTGTCTCCCCAAACCATGTGGATATTTCCTGCGCCATCGCTGGCAAGTGCTGGATGGACCTCGCTGGTCGCCCGTGTGGAGATGGCTGCCTCACTCCAGCCTTCTTCCGTGCGGATGCTCTCCACTAAATTATTGGCTGGGCGCACGGTTCCGGTGCTGTCTGTGATCTCCTCTGCAAACCAGACCAGGTGTGGCTCGCCTCCTCCACCCAGGATCAAACTTGGTGTGCCGCTGCATCCTGGAAAGTCGATCTTCTCGCCTCTCCCACCACTTACTTGGTAATTGACAACTCCGCTCGGATCGCACCAGGCCAGGTGAAGCGACTGATCTGTTCCTGAAATAAAGGAAAAATCTATTCCCTTGCTGACCGGAGTTGGCTCAGCATCCCATGCCAGCGGGCTGTATGAGGTCAGAAATATCTCACCTCGTTCGTCATCCTTCGTAGTGGAGTAAGCCAATGTGAATTCACCAGCTATGGTGCTGGCCAATGCCAAGTTTCCATCGATCACATCTACAGTGCCTGGTATACACCCTTCAGGAGTCGCTGGGGGCTGGCTGCCGTTTGGCCACAGCGAGTAAACCAGCCCGTCTCGATCTGCGTTCCAGGCAACCATCAGCTGATCGTCCTCATTCACCGCGATCGCAGGATTGTCCTGGATAGATACCTCCGCTCCAAGACATTCCAGGGTTCTCACATCGGACAATAGCTGCGGGACGCTGCAGCTGCTCTGTGTGCATGCGCTGTAAAGAATATCGGTTGTATCACTGGGATCGCCTTCGCTCCACACGATGTGATGTACTCCATTCCGATCGCGGACCATCTTGGGCTGGCTCGATTGCACCTCAGCTGAATTGGATAGATTGATCGGATCTGTCCATCCGGAAACCATGCCCGTCTCATCGATCATTGCGTTTTGCAGATAGATATCTGCACCCTGTTCCCAGACCACCGTGCCAGGTCCGGTTTCACCGGCCGTCAAATCAATGTTGCCATCAGTTGGATCTGCACCATCAGTTGGAATTGGTTTCGCAATCGACCAGTGTACACCGGTGGTCACCGATGGAATTTGTGTTTTTACCTCGGCCTCGGTTATCGTCAGGAACTCTGCTGCCTGGTCGATAAAGCCGAAGAAAGTGAAGGCAAGGAATAATCCGAGAATTGCCAAGATCCCCAGTTGCCAGGGTCCAGATTGGACTTCCTCTACTTCTTGATCGTTATCAACTGCTCGCTGGGCAAGCCACCCATAGGCAAAGCCCATGGCTCCACCGCCTATCGCGAATGGGATTAACAGCGCGATCGCCAGCACGATCCAGGTTAGTACCGGGACAGTCTGAAAACCTGATGTCGGATTGACCAGTCGCAGAAGCACGCCCAGGATTACCCCCCCGAGTCCAAATCCCAATGTGGAGGCTAATATCACCCGCCAGGTATGGCGTAGCTTTACTGTCATTAAGGATTGCAGAATGCCGGTGATCAGACCGAAAATTAATCCAAATACACCGAAAACCAATCCAAATTGATCGATGCGGTTCGTTGTCAGGTTGTTGTAGAGCGCTAGTAAACTACTCAACAACAGGAACAGGAACGTCAGCACGCTGATCGAGAATGCAAACGCCGCCCCGCTGCCCGCTGCCAATCGCAGCCGATGAGTCGTTACCATTATGTTCGACAGTACCCATCCACCAACTCCACCCAGAATTACCCCTCCTAGCGAGAGTAAAAAACCCGCGAATACCGGTATCGCCAGGATCTGAACCAGAAACTGATTTTCATCGATCAAACCGAACAGCCAGCGTACTAATCCCAGTTGGGAGACCAGGAATATGAATAAAAACCCGGTCACCGCTCCAGCTGTATAACCAAGTGCGCCGTATAGAAAGTCGCGCAGATTCGGATTGAGATTCCTCATCGTGTTTCCTCCATGAAGCTGAGCACATACTCAAGCTTGAAAGGATTACCTTCATACAAGTGCTTGAAGATCAGCTATTAATATCCACACAAAAGAATAGGGACCTGCAATACGTTGAATGTCCCCTTCAATTTGCCAAATGGTAGTTTAACATATTTTGCTCTCAAAAAGCATCATACAGACAGAGTTTTCTTGTCCCACATTATCTAGCCAATTGGCTGAGAATCTCAAAACTAATGTTACTATTTTGTCACGCGCTTGAAATCATCCTGAAACGTCTTGATGATATATTTGCCTTATCATTACTAATGGAGTATCAATAGCACCATCAATTGAGGCATACAAAAATGAAACCGTTTATCTCAATTAAGCCCTTCATCATCATCCTCGTTGCCCTTCCCATCTTGCTCAGCGCATGTGGGACTTTCGAAGTAGGTATCGAACCCTTCCTGACTCCCACATCTCTACCCGACAAGGATCAAAAAGAACAAAACTCCACCCCCACCGAGACTGCCCTTCCAACTTCGGATATTCCGCCAACACAAACGTCAACTCCAACCGCTTCGAATTTCCCTGATTTAGTTTCGATCGGTCAATTAGTCCCATTTGTCAACATGGAGATCGGTGTATTGACGCTCAAGGATGGCCAGTTGAATGTAGAACCTAGCCCAGTCAATTACGGTATCTGGTGGGATTACAGCCCCCAAAGCGGTGGATTGGCATACTCCTCCGAATTCTTTCATACCTCCATAAGCAATAATCTCGCTGTCAGTGATCTGTGGGTCTACGATTACCAGACCGGAACTGATGAGAAGTGGATAGATGATAATGTCACCCGTGCCGCCTGGGCGCCAGATGGTGAACATCTGACCGCTGCGGTCTATAATCCTGAGAGCGAGCAGATCAATTTAGTTCTCGTCTCTGGCCCAGATGAGGTAGAAGTTATTTCCGATTGCGCTTCCGAGCTTTTTTCCTGGTCACCAACTGGAGAAATGCTCGCTTATGTTAATGCCATCGACTGGTTAAACTTAGATGTGGATGAAACTTGCCTTGGCACCTATCTGGTTTCCTTTCCCAACGACATATCGGGGGAGGGGCGGGATATTTCCCGAGTCTCTGATTTTGGCACTCAAGATCTCAGCGCATATCAAGTTTTAGATCAGCCGCTGTGGGCTTTGGAACAAAATGCCCTCGTTTACCCTGATTCGCCATTCTGGATCGTCCCCTTGGATGGATCCCCTGCTTTCATCCCTCAAACCCCTGGCGACCAGGAACCCATGAACCTGCCTCGACCTTATGGAAATCTCTGGTCACCGCAGCTAAACCAGCTGGTCGGCAATGTCGAATCTGGACCGACAGGCTTTGGCGGTGTAGGCTTTGGCGGTGTCTGGGTATATCAATTATCAAATGATTTGCGCAAGATCGAGGATTACTACCGCATTGGAGATACACCTCAAGAAGAAAATTCGTTCGTCGAGCTCATCGATTGGTGGCTTCCAGGCGAAAGCATCTTGATACTCGATGGCGATAAAATCGATCCCTCCCAATACCTCAGCGAAGTTTGGCGAGAGCCCGCTGTGTGGTCTTTGCTGGATAACCAGTGGATTGATGTCCTTGATCAATAACTAAAAATAATTGCTCACCTGCAGAATCATCTTAAGCTAAGTTTTTGCATCTCCCTCATCAAGGTTATCTGGCTGGAAGCTCATTGATTGCTCTCAGACTCTTGCTTGAGCTTCTCTACGAAATCCTCCCTCACCGGGTAAAAGTTGTCCAGCATGACAAAGTATGGAGGATTTTTCTCGCTCATAGCTTTACCTCCCTTTCATTGCTATGACTCTCATGGACATCGAAGTTATAAGTATTTAATTCCTTTTGTTTTTTCCTGCGGATACATTATAAATACATCTCTTGAAATAACCAGACCTGATCTCATAATATAATTTTCCTCAAGTATCAAGTGGATGTGCCTGACATCGGGTAAGATATAGTATTAATAATTCAGGTATCGTATATTCTTAGGTAACCCCTTGAACCCATCAATTCTGACCACCAAGCTCTACCGTCCTGCTCCCAGGCCAGATTACATCAACCGCCAGGGGTTGATCGACCGCTTGGACGGTGGCCTCACACGTAAATTGACTTTGGTCTCTGCCCCAGCGGGGTTTGGGAAAACCACACTGCTGAGCATCTGGGCTCAGCAAAAGGAACAACCCATCTCCTGGCTTTCTCTGGACACTGAGGACAATGATCTGGCGGTTTTTCTCCAATACCTGATCGCCGCCCTGCAAACCATCTCTCCAGATGTAGGCGGCACATCGCTCTCATTGCTTCAATCATCC
>JBFFIU010000168.1:0-7872 GCA_041556275.1 Anaerolineales bacterium
CCTTCACCAATCAAAGCGACAAAGATAATCACCCCGAACAGCACGGCGAGCAGGGTCAGGAGGGGTTTGGCATACTGGGAGGGGGCGGGGGAGTCTTCACTCGTCTGGGGAACGCTGTAGCCAACTGATGAAACTGCCTTGCGTATATCCGTGATATCAGCTGATCCGGGTTGATGCTGGATAACCGCTTTCTCCGAAGCCAGATAAACCTGCACCGATTCAACTCCCGGTAGCTCTGCGATCGCATGCTGGACATGCCGGGTGCAGTCCGCGCAATCCATGCCCTGGATGGGCACTTCTGTCGTTTGGAGATCCATTATTCAAAAAGTATACACCAAGTAGGAGCGAAGTATCTCGGATCTAAAACTTATCCGGCGGACAATCTTCAATGAGAAGCTTTTCCCTTGTCTTATTGCATTTTATGGAGTAGTGTGTGAATTATAATAAAACTATGGAATTTAAAGTCGATGAGGAGATGCGAATAATGCCTTTAACCCCCCGCCAACGTGTTCAAACCGCGATTCAACATGAAGAGCCAGACCGGGTGCCGATCATCATCGGCACCAGCAACGCCACATCCCTAAAGATGAAACCGTATCAGAGATTGAAGGAAAAACTCGGCATCCAGGCGGAAGACGACTACCTATATGATTGGCCCGAGCTGGGAACAGCTGCTTTGGATGAGCAGACGCTCGATCGACTGCACGGCGATGCACGCGGGGTATTGAACAGCTTTCCAGAAGAGACTTTGCAGAGGAATCAAAAACGTCCTCCACATGCACCCTTCATCGATGACTGGGGCATCGGTCAGATCGAGATCGAACCCGGCGTTTGGTTCCCAGGGCTCCACCCACTCAAAGACGCCGAAACCCTCGATGATTTAGAGCGCTATCCCTGGCCCGATGTAGATGATCTTTCACGGGTAGAGCATGTCAGAGAACAAGCCAAGCGAATGGCGGAAGAGGATCAATACGCCATTGTCGCTACACCCTGGCTGCTCTTCCCATTCGAGCGCGCCATCGGCTTAATGGGCATGGAAAATTTTCTGCCCCACATGGTGAGAAACCGGGAATTCGCACTGGCACTGTTGACAAAAATAACGGAATTGTGCAAGTCTCTGATGGGTCACTTTTTGGCAGAACTTGGCGAAAACGTGGATGTGATTAAGATCGGAGACGACCTGGGCACGCAAGCAGGGTTACTGATCTCACCCAAGATGTACCGCGAGATGATCAAACCGCTTCATGCGGATTACATCAGATTCATCAAAGAACGCTCCAAGGCAAAAGTGTTCTTCCACACCGATGGAGATGTATTCGATCTGCTGGATGACTTCGTTGAAATTGGAGTCGACATCCTCAACCCTATTCAGACCTCAGCGGGAAAGATGGCTGATTTGGGAACGTTGAAGAAGCGCTATGGAAAACAGCTTTGTTTTTGTGGGGCGATCGACACCCACCATTTCCTGCCTTATGCCACACCCGAGGAGGTCCACCAGGAGGTGCGCAGAGTGATATCGATCTTGGCCCCAGGTGGAGGTTACATGGTGGCCGCGGTGCACACTATCATGGACGAGGTCTCCCCTGAGAACATTCTGGCGATGGTGGATGCGGTGGAGGAATTTGGGCACTACCCGCTGAGAGATTAGCAGGCAGAATAACAAAAAGGAGGGAATAGAATGCAGGGGAGAGTCCACGGCCCTTTGCTGTTGGTGATGTGCTTAAGCCTGCTTACATCTTGTACCATGATAGACTCTATGGGGGATCGTTCTGATCTGCCAGAACAAGCCACGGTACAAATCCCCGCTGGGTGGTTTCTGATGGGGGAAAACAGTGGTCGAAAATCTAACCAACCCCAGCGGCGCGTCTATCTGGATGCTTTTGAGATCCACGTCACTGAGGTCACCCGGCAAGATTTCGCCGAATTCATCGCAACAACCGGATACATCGCGCCAGGATGGAATCCTGATATGCAGAAAGGCAGCAAAATTCTGCCAGTTGTTGGCGTTTTGTGGGAAGATGCCGAAGATTACTGCCGCTGGCTGGGCATGCGCCTGCCGACTGAAGCCGAATGGGAAAAAGCCGCCCGCGGAGATGATGGGCGCATATACCCCTGGGGAGATGTGTGGGACGACCAAAAAGCGAATACGCTAGAAGGTGGGTTCGGGGAGCTGCTGCCAGTTGGCAGCTTCCCGGAGGGGAGCAGTCCATATGGTTTATTAGACATGACCGGAAATGCAGCCGAGTGGATCGCTGACTATTTTGATCCGACGTATTACACGTACGCCCCGGCTCACAATCCGCCTGGACCAGACCTGATAATGGACCGAGTCTTACGAGGTGGTTCTTTCGCTGGACCGGCAGAGTTTGGGAGGACCTATTTCCGCGATTCATCTCATTCAGACAGGCCTAATTACCGGGTTGGATTCCGCTGCGCGAAGGATGTTAATTAAAGTTTACTCCGATTTTGAATTCCAATCTCCTTTCATATACACTATGTCTAAGAAATTTGTGTCTAAATGTCATTTCGAGGAGCTTGCGACGAGAAATCCCTGAAACGATCATTTGCAAGATATCATATTAGGGATTTCTCTCTCCTATCGTCGCTCGAAACGACACTACCCGCATATCTCCTATTTTTCTAAATCACATGTATTTGAATGAAAGTTCACCCCAAGAATCTCTTGGGGTGATTGCGATTTGGTTAGTATTTAGAATTGGTATAGGATTACCTAATCGTCACTCCTTTTCATAGGGTTTCCCATCCGCAGCCGGCATCTGGCCGCGTCCGACCACGCCCGCCAGTACGATCATCGTTGCAATGTAAGGGGCCATTAAAAGCACCTCGGAGGGAATAGCCACGCCCAAAATCGCCAGCTTGGAGGCTAGAGAGTCGGTAAACCCGAACAACAATCCAGCGCCGAAAGAACCAAATGGTGTCCAGTTGCCAAAGATCATGGCAGCCAGGCCGATAAAACCACGACCCGCGGTCATGACCTCGTCAAAGCGTCCCACCGAACCCACAGTGAAGTATCCGCCCCCGAAACCTGCCATCATTCCACCTAGTATGACAGCCATGTAGCGTGTCCTGAAGACGTTGATCCCGAGTGTGTCGGCGGCCTTGGGATGCTCGCCAACCGAGCGCAACCGCAATCCCCAGCGCGTATAGAACAGACCAACATGGAGCAGGATCAGGAAGAAAAACAGGGCGTAGATGAACAGGTTATGGTCGAACATGATGGGACCGATGAAAGGAATTTTCGACAGCGCTGGAATTTCCCAGGCGGGAAAAATGCCAGGACTATTCAATTCCTGGTACCTTTGCAAGAATTTGGCGGAGATGAAGGAGGTGATGCCTACTGCGCCGATATTGATCACCGTTCCAGAGATGATCTGGTCGGCTTTGTACCTGATCGATAAGATGGCATGAATCAGGCCAAGTAGTCCTCCTACGAGAACTGCGGCAAGGAGACCGAT
This sequence comes from Anaerolineales bacterium, assembly GCA_041556275.1. GTDB lineage: Bacteria > Chloroflexota > Anaerolineae > Anaerolineales > UBA4823 > PFL25. Next base: position 3,477 of record JBFFIU010000168.1, read on the forward strand.
CCACATATTGGTCAAGCTGCCCACCAGCGTGCCCATCATGGCGCCGGTCAACATCATGCCCTCGATGGCGATGTTGACTACCCCGGCTCGCTCGCACAAGACACCTGATAAAGCTCCTATCGTTATGGGTACTGATCTGACGAGCGAGCTGCGCAGCAGTCCGGCTATATTCAATGAACCGTCCGCCGCACCCCAGGCCAGGAAGCTGAAAATGAACATACCCACAACCCAGGCGAGCACCAGGTTTGTACGGCTGTGGAAACCACGCGCCAGTTGAGCGCCTCCCAGGATTGCACACACGATGGCGAGGATGTTGAGAATCGGCGCGGTGGTAAATACCCAGTCCGCGAGCTGCGTTTCGGATCCGCCAGGGGTTAAACCAAAGGTGGTCTGCACACCCGGTTCGACAGAACGTGAGAAGAAAAACCAGATCGAAAAAGCGATCAGTAGGAAGAGGATGCCCATCACCCGCTGCCGGGTGGGTGAGACATATTCAGCTGTTTTTGTGATTGTCATTTCTGAGGTAGCCATGTTCTAATCTCCTCCCCAACCGCGTGAGAACACTTCTCCCTTGTATATCGAAGGAGTTTTCAAGCGGTAAATCGTGCGGATAATCGCCGGGGCAGCGATGAATGCCAGGATAAAGGCCTGCATTACAGAAATGATATCGACCGGGATGCCGGCCTGGAGCTGCATTTGAATTGCCCCGCTGCGCAGGGCACCAAACAATAATGCAGCTAATACCACTCCAAAAGGATGGCTTTTACCCAGTAAGGCGATTGCAATGGCATCAAAACCATAACCCGATGAGAATGCCACGGCCAGGTTGTAATTCACACCCAAAACCTCATTGGCTCCCGCCATACCTGCTAAAGCTCCAGACATGGACATCGCCAGCACGGTGACGGCAACGATGTTCATACCGGAATAACGCGAGGCGCGCGGATTCACACCCACCGAGCGAAAATCAAAACCCCAGCGAGTTTTGAATAAGAACCAGTACACCAACCAGGCCATCAACAGGGCGATGAAAAAACCTGCATGGAAACGGACGGGGTCGCCAAAGAATTTCCATAATTTTGCGCTGTCCTCAATATTGGCGCTGATGGGGACAAAGGAGTTGGGCGCCTGCAACGGTCCACGCAATAAATACTCGCTCAAGCGGAAGGCGATATAGTTCATCATGATCGTATTGATCACCTCGTGGGCGCCCGTTTTGGCCTTTAAAATACCGGGCACAAATCCCCACAGAGCTCCACCCAGCGCCCCGATCAAAAAAGCCAGAGGTACGTGGATGATGGGTGGTATGCCTTTTATATATATCCCGGCTGCTACCGCAAATATGGCCCCGATAAAAAGCTGACCCTCGGCACCGATGTTGAACAGCCCAGCACGAAAGCCAAGCGCCAGCGCTAGGCCGGTGAAAATTAATGGCGTGGCCTGGACTAGACTTTCGAAGAAGGGATTAAATGCCCGGCGGATCTCCTCAGCATCGCCGCTTTGTATCGCGGCGAACATACGGGCTGGATTGCCGATGGCGCCTTCAAACAGGGCGACATAGGTCGTCCAGGCTGCCTGAGCGCCAGTTTTGATCGCCAACAAGGGTGATTCCCCCCAGGCTGCATACACCTCTTCCGAGGTCAAGGCGACCAATAAGCCACCTAAGATCAACGCGCTGACGATCGCCAGTACAGTTATCGTCAGTGGGCTGGCGGAGACCTCCTCGACAAAAATCTGGATGAAAGTCTTGCGAACCTCTTGTGGTTGTTCTTCATTATTCGTCATAAGCCGACACCTTTTCTTCTTCGATAACCGTTTTATCCGCTTGGATGCCAACTTCCTCTGGGGCGACACCCGCCATCAACAATCCCACCTTCTCTTTCGTTGCCTCTTCGGCAGGCAGAACAGCAATAAACTCACCACGGTACATGACCGCAATCCTATCGGAGAGCTGCATAATCTCGTCTAATTCCGTTGAAACCAATAGAACTGCAGCGCCTTCATCCCTTTTCTTGATTAACTGGCTGTGAATATATTCAATCGACCCAACGTCCAAGCCGCGGGTGGGTTGGGCTGCAACCAGAAACTTGATCGGCCGCGAGAGTTCACGCGCCACGATCACTTTCTGCTGGTTGCCTCCTGAAAGTGAACCCACTTCTGTCTCTGGGCTTGGAGTGCGGATATCGAAATCATCGATCAGTTCAACAGCTCTCTCCCTAATCGCCTCCTCTTGCAGCACTACACCTTTCGTGTAGGGTTTTATATAATAGGTGTTCAGCACCAGGTTGTCTTCGACCGGAAATGGCAGGATTAACCCATCTTGCTGGCGGTCTTCAGGGATGTGAGCCGTGCCCAATTCGGTGATCTTGCGCGGCGAGGCATGCGTGATGTCCTCGCCTGCTACAGTGATCTGACCTTCAACACTGCCTCGCAAACCCGTCAAAGCTGTCACCAATTCGGTCTGTCCATTGCCTTGAACGCCAGCAACCCCTAAGATTTCTCCCGCATGTACCTCGAAGGAGACGCCATCAACTACCAGCTGGTCACGATCGTCGAGGACTTTAAGACCCTCTACCTTGGTTACCACTTCTCCTGGTTCAGCGGTTTCTTTGTCCACGGTCAGATCTACATCACGCCCAACCATCATTGAGGCCAAGATGTTGCGGTCACATTCGAGAGGCGTGGTCGTGCCGACGATCTTGCCGTTGCGCAAAACAGTTATGCGGTCGGCGAACTCCAGCACCTCGCGCAGCTTATGGGTGATGAAAATGATCGATTTCCCTTGGTCGATCAGCGAGCGCATGATCTTGAATAATTCATCAACCTCCTGGGGCGTGAGAACCGCGGTCGGCTCATCCATGATCAGGATATCAGCCTCGCGGTACAACAGCTTGATGATTTCGACGCGCTGCTGTACGCCTACGGGGATATCTTTCACATAAACATCCGGATCGACTTCAAGATGATATTGTGCTGAGATCTCACGGATACGTTCAGCCATCGTCTTGCGATCCAGGAATCCCGCTGCGCGCAGCATCTCATCACCCAGCATCACATTTTCGGTGACGGTGAAGACTGGTACCAGCATGAAGTGCTGGTGAACCATGCCAATGCCCACTTCGATGGCGTCACTGGGTGAATACATCTGTTTCTTCTCGCCGCGCACAAATATTTCGCCTGCATCCGGCTGGTATAACCCGTATAGGATGTTCATTAAGGTTGTTTTTCCTGCCCCGTTTTCCCCCAGAAGGGCGTGCACCTCACCTTGTTCTAACGTGAGGTCGATGCTATCGTTCGCCAACACACCAGGGAATATTTTGGTGATTCCCTTGAGCTCTAAGATCGGTGCCATAGTCACCTCGTTTCGCTATGATGGAGAATGATTGATGCCAAAAATTCTACCACAGCCCCTTTGATTCGTCGCCCAGGCCAAATAGGGGTGTTTGTAACCACCCTTGGAAGCAAAAAAGGGGAATTATTTTGGTGGTTGATTGTCTGCTTAAGTCTTCACCTCTCGAGTTAATAAAGTAATAAATTACGAAAAAGCAGGAGCCAAGAATCCCTGGCTCCTGCTTTGTTTATTAATTGGTCAGTCTGGAAATCCCATATTTATTAGGGTGCAGTCTGGATATCGCCAGCGATTATGCCCGCGGTTAGGTCTGCGAGAGAATCCTTGACAGCATCCGGCACCATATCTTCCAATTGGTTGAAGGGAGCCAGACCAACGCCATCATTATCCAATGTGCCGACAAAAATACCGCCAGCATAGCTACCGTCAACCACCGATTCCGCCGTTAGGAACACAGCCACATCCATGTTCTTCAGTACTGAAGTGAGGATCACATCGGCGAACTCGGGTGCGCTGACGGTCATGTCGGTGTCAACACCGATGAGATATGCGTTGCCGCGCTCCTGCACAGCCGCCGCAGTTCCCAAACCAACGGGACCAGCGACAGGCATGATGATGTCCGCACCCTCGTCCATCAGGCTCTCACCCAAGGCGCGCCCATCGTCCGTGCTCTCGAAGTTACCGGTGAACAGGCCTTCTTGCGTGGCCGGATCCCAGCCGAGAACCTGCACGTCTGTGCCGTTCTGCTCGTTGTAATATTGCACACCATACCAGAAGCCATCCATGAAGACGGTCACCGGCGGGATGGGGATGCCGCCGAAGGTGCCGACGGTGCCGGTCTGGGTCGAACCAGCTGCCACATACCCAGCCAGGAAGGCTGCCTGGTCGGTGGCGAAGTTCAGCTCAACGACATTGTCGTAGGGGATCTTGTTGCCCTCTTCATCGAAGTAGGCAAAGTCGACGATGGCAAACTTCTGGTCGGGGTTGGCCTCAGCTGCGATAGCCGTATCAGCACCCAGCAAGAAGCCGACGGTGACGATCAGGTCG
>JBFFIU010000169.1:0-7839 GCA_041556275.1 Anaerolineales bacterium
ACTAAGTAGCTGGGCGTAAAATCTCTAGAAAATTCTCATCGCGAGCGAGTAATAGCGAGCGTGGCGATCTCCCTCAAAGGATTCATGAGTTTATGAGGAATGCTTTGGGGCGAAGAATGCCCCTAATGACAGTCTCTGTTTAGTTATTTATAGGGGTTTATTTAATTGCGGGAGGCCGGCTTTAGTTAACTGATTTGCTGATAAGGTTATTCTCGAGACGTGTCTGTTATTTTTTTAACCCCAAAAATATCAACAGCGAAACATCCGAAAAAATGGACGCACTGTCAATTGTTAAAATTGGACATCTTATGATTATGGTATGGAGTACTAGCTGAACAAGCTCAAGGGGATTGGTGTGAAGACGAGTACGAAGATCAATAATCCGAATATGGCCACAGCTTGCCGCCGCGTATCAAGAGGTGTGATCTGATCAAGGGGTTCTGCAAATGACCTTCCCAGCAGGAAAATCAGAAAAGCCCACAGCCACCAACCCGACCACACAGTGCCCAATATGATCAGTGCGATTAATATAAAGGGTAGAAATATACGGGCTTTCTTCCCTAACAATGTGTACAATACGTGGCCTCCATCTAGTTGACCAGCGGGGATAAGGTTGAGAGCTGTGATAAGCAGTCCTGCCCATCCTGCCCAGGCAACTGGATGCAGAATTACATCCACAGCGCCATATGGAACTGGCTGCCCGGTGAAAAAATATCGTACCCAATAGATCAGGGGACTGACTCCTGCGAAGTTAGTCGGTGCAGGCAACCATTCACCAAACACGATATATTTCATCAACAAATAAAGCAAAGAATTTCCTTCCAATTGAATGGCTTGACCTGGAGACAGGATCACTGGTATTTTATCGATTTGTGACAATGAGAGACCGATGAATACCAAAGGTAGGGCGACGAATAATCCTGCCAGAGGACCAGCGATGCCGATGTCCAGCAAGATACGTTTGTTCTTCGGCGGTTCTTTGAGTTGAATGAAAGCTCCCATCGTTCCGAATGGACTAAACGGGAAGGGGATGAAATAAGGCAGGGTGACCGCCGAGCGGTGGTATCGAGCTGCCAGGTAATGGCCGAATTCGTGCGCTAATAATATGGCTAAGAGACTGCCTGCGAAGGCCAATCCACGGAGTAATGCCGGTAACAAGAATGGCCAAAGTTGATTAAAATCGGTTGTGAGAGGTCCCCGGTATTCAAAGAAGGTCCCGGCAAAGACGACGCTGACTCCGGTGATAATAAAAAGCAGCAAATTGATCCATGGATTGGAAGGACGGGGTCTGACAATGCCTTTCAACAAAACGATCATTTCTTGTTCATCTTCGACACGAAACATCGGGGTCACTTCGTGAGATTTCAATCCAGTTGATAATATCTCGTAGGCCTCCTGCGAGTTGATTAACAGCTCACCGCGATAGCGCACAAGGTAATTTTGATTCTCAGTTCCCCAGGTGACATCATCGATTCGAAATACCTGTTTTACCAATGGTAGATACGGATCAGGCTGGGAGGCTGAAGGAATCGATTGCGTATATGGAATAGTCATGTTATGAATACGATAATTTATGCTTATTCTAGGGGTGAGAAGGCGGGAGTGGATGGGAGTCGAACCCACCGCGGCTCGCAACGCGACCCGCCACCGGTTTTGAAGACCGGGGAGCCCACCGGGACCCAACCACCCCCATAATTACAAATTTTTCAACATGGTTTGAAGTCCGGCGGAATTATACCATTTTGTAAAAATAAAATTACCTAATCTAAGGGTTTTATAATCGTTATCAAAAATTTTAACCATTAAACGGGAATAATCTGTTATATTCTAGGCGTTAATCTTACAATAGTTGTCTTGTTTGCACTACTGGGGCAATTAGACGTTGGAGAAATCCTAATTCCTAAACATCAGTGGAGATATGAAATGGATGATCAGGCGCTATGGCAGTTGATGCGCGCAGCCTGGATTGAATTAGAAGCGCATTACGAACCAGCCATAAAACCTCTGGTCGCAGAAAGTGGGTTGCATATACGCGCCTGGATGGTGCTGTTAGCTGCTTTGACATTCGAACCAGAAGATACAACACCTTCCCATCTCATGGTGCGCGGCCCTTACACCTCGAGTGAAAGGTATCTGATGTGGTTAGAGAGCGCTGCTGACCAAGGTTATTTGACAAAGACTTCCAGTGGCAGTTTCCGGCTGTCAGCTGATGGTAACGAAGCGACTCAAGTGTTCATCCATTTGGCAAGGGAAGCCATGGTCTCTGCAGATCCACTTGACGCGGATGAATCCAAAGATATGGCCGAAATGTTGGATCGATTGGTAAAAGAATGTCTTGAAACTTCACCGCCTCCGAATACATGGTCGATCTCATTGAGTAATAAATTGATGCCACCTATCGATTCGCGCATGCCTTTCATTGAACAGGCGTTTTCTTGTTTATCTGCTTATCGCGATGATGCCCACCTTGCGTCCTGGCAATCATCTGGATTGTCCGCGACATCGATGGAGACAGTGACAGTAATCTGGCGCGGTCATGCCAGCTCGTTGGATGAAATAACTGAAAAATTATCTAATCGTGGTCATCCTAAGAAGGTGTATGGCGATGCACTCTCGCAATTAAGAGCAAAAAAGTATGTATCTGGTTCAAGCAATATGTTGCGATTAACCGAAAAAGGAAAATTATTTCGAGATCGGGTTGAAGCCAAAACAGATCAATATTTCTTTAAACCTTGGGCTTGCCTGACAAAAGATGAAAAGAATAAGATGGCCGTAATACTGACTGATTTGCGAGAGGGCCTGTAGATAGATTTCAATTTTAGCGACTTTTCTTTAGTATGATTATCGCATTTTTATATAGGAGGATTTTTTTTCATGGAGTACAAAGAACTTAGAGAAAGAATTGAGGAAGATCAAGTCAAGTTCATTGCTCTTCAATTTACAGATGTGACCGGAGCTGTAAAGAGTCTGGATGTTCCGATTTCCCGGGTTGAAGCAGCGGTAAAAGAAGGTTTATGGTTCGATGGTTCATCCGTTGAAGGTTTTGCGCGTATTCAGGAAAGCGATATGCGTCTGATCCCTGATCTGGATACCTATGCATTATTACCTTGGAGCCCACTCGAATCGCGTCGGGCGCGTATATTCTGTGATATTTACTTGCCAGATGGCTCCCCTTTCTTGGGTGACCCACGCGGAACACTCAAACGTACTTTAGAAAGGATTGAGACGCGCGGGTGGACTTTTAATGTCGGACCTGAACCAGAATTCTTCCTCTTTAGACGCAATGGACCATCCAGTATCCATCCCGTACCACATGATGTTGGTGGTTACTTTGATTTTTCAGCTTCTGACGATGCTGTCCGTGTGCGAACTCAATTGATGGCTGCGCTGGAGGGGATGGGCTTGGAAGTCGAAATGGGACACCATGAAGTAGCCTTGGGTCAGCACGAGATCGATTTTAAGTTTGAGAATGCCTTGCGAGCCGCAGATAACATCCTCACCTTGAAGTACACTGTAAAAGCTATTGCTGCGCAGCATGATTTGGTGGCCTCGTTCATGCCAAAACCAATTTTTGGCATAAATGGCTCGGGTATGCATTGTCACCAATCCCTATTTGATCAAAATGGGGAAAATTTATTCTTTGATCGCGACGATCAATTCAACCTTTCCACTCTGGCTTATGGTTTCATCGCTGGTCAGCTAAAACACGCGCGTGCCTTATCTGCAGTGGTTGCACCAACGGTGAATTCATATAAGAGATTAGTTCCCGGGTATGAAGCGCCTGTATATGTCGGTTGGGCTCAGATCAACCGCTCGGCATTGATCCGCATACCGCTTTATTCGCCTGGACGAGAGAAATCGATTCGGGCTGAATTGCGCTGTCCAGATCCTTCTTCAAATCCATATTTGGCGCTGACGGCGATGCTCGCCGCTGCATTGGATGGTATTGAGCATAATCTGTCCGCGCCTGAGCCTTTGAATGAGATCAATGTTTATCATTTAACGGCTGAAGAATTGGCCGAGCGGAATATCGCTGAATTGCCTGGTTCACTGGCTGAGGCCTTGCATGTGTTAGATGGGGACGAGGTGATTAAAGAGGCACTCGGTGGGTCGACTTATGAAAGTTTCACGCGTGCCAAATGGGCTGAAGTGGAAGATTACCGGACAAAGGTTACCGATTGGGAGGTCGAGCGCTATCTGGAAACTACGTGATTAGCTCGATTTATCCATCTTAATATCACTAAGATTTAAGGGCTCGCAACCATGCGAGCCCTGATTAATTTAATCTTTGAGCTATAGAAATTAAAACTTGAATCGTGTTTAGTTTGGTCGATCGAATTAGTTCGCTGTATCAAGCGCTGAAACTTTATTTCGATCGAGAAGAAAATCCACCACCAGCTGATTGAAGAGATCTGGTTTCGATAGGTGAGGTTGGTGACCTGCCCCCTGAATCGGTTTTCCTAGACCATTAGGTAAAACAGAGACAAGTTCTGGAAAGGAATTTGGTTTAAGAGTGGCATCGTTCGTTCCCCAAACCACTAAAGTAGGTGGTTTGACTGATTCAATCCGATCCGAGATATCGGGGATCGAACCGGGCACATGAACGATTAACGGGGAAGCACGTTTGTAATCATCAGCAATCTGTTGTCGAGTATTCTCATCGAAATGGATAATGCCATTCACATCCAAATTTATGATCGTGTGGATCAGCCAGCGCGGAGCGATGTGGAGGGCTTTTTGATACCACTCAGGTTTGAAATTGATCCATCGCAGTACAGAATTTAACTGAGTTTGATTGTAATAAGGATCGATAAGCACAATTCTGCTGACCGATTGTGGATTGTTGATCGCGTAGTTAAGGGCGATCAATCCTCCTAATGAATGACCGATAAGTGTTAGATCTCCATTTTGGCCCGTCTTAACCATCCATTCTGTGAAATGTTCGTAAAGGATATTGAAGGAGTATAAGTCTGGATTATCAGGTTTGGTGCTGTTTCCGTGACCAACCAGGTCAGGAGCGAATACCTGGTAACCAAACTTCGTCAATACCGGGGTTAAATATACCCAATCAAAATTAGATGCTGCAATTCCATGGATGAGTATTGCCGGTTGTCCATCGCCAAGGACGGAGTAATGCAGGTTGTTGTTGCTAGCCATAATGATAGATTTAATCGTGAAATAAAAACCAATTTCCCTGACTCAAGCCTGTTCGAGACTTGAGTTCATGATGCTTATTATTGATCATTTGGATGAACCTGATGTTCTAATTGAGTTTGTTCAAACCGTGCCTTTAATTCACGGCGTAAGATTTTGCCGATAAATGTGCGCGGGAATTCCTCAACAAAAAACACGAATCGCGGCACTTGTTGTGGTGGCAAACGACGCTTGCAATATGCGATGATTTCATCAGTTCCTGGTTTATCACCCTTAATAATAACAAATGCAATTGGTTGGTTTGCAATTGCCACTACAGCTGCATCTTTAACTTGAGGGATCTCAAATAAAACTTCCTCTACATCTCGTGGAAATGCAGGCTTTCCGGGTTTCTCTGGATACCACATGTCCGCTTTTCTGGCGATGATCCTGAAATAACCCTCCACATCCATTTGGGCAACATCTCCGGTCAGCAAAAATCCATCAGGATTTATCGCTTCGCGGGTGGATTTCGGGTCTTCCCAATAACCCATCATCACTTGCGGACCACGGACAGCTAGCTCGCCGATTTGACCCACCTTTACTTCTTGCTTTCCTTTACGCAAGTCAACAACTTTCGCTTCTGTGGAGGGAAATGGGATTCCAATCGTGCCGATCTTGCGTTTGCCAAAAAGGGGATTTCCATGTGTGACCGGGCTCGCTTCTGTCAATCCATATCCTTCAACCACCTTGCCTCGAGTCAACTTTTCAAAAGCCTCCTGCACTTCAATCGGTAGCGGTGCTGCGCCGCTGATACAGGCTTTAATTGAAGAGATGCCATACTTGCGAACCCCCGGATGGTCTTTTAGCGCCATGTACATATTGGGGACGCCAGGGAATAATGTTGGGGAATATCGTTGAATGGTTTTTAAGATATCCAGTGTCTCGAACTTTGATTTGATGATCAACGTAGCTCCCAAGGCGATTGGTAAATTCAATCCAGTTGTCAGCCCATAACTGTGTGAAAATGGCAGGACACATAAGAATCTTTCTTGACCTTCTTCAGATGTCGGCATCCAATGTCGAGTTTGTAAGGCATTCGCGACCAAATTATTGTGTGAGAGCATTACTCCTTTTGGTGTTGCGGTTGTGCCCCCCGTAAACTGGATTGTGGCCAGATTCTCCGGAGAAACTGGGACGTCTGTTGACTCATTATTCTGAGCGGACAGCAGGGACATGAAGCCTTGCATAAATATTCCGTAAACTCTGTCTCCTTCCAATTGTGTGCGTTCAGTCTTGTTCACTCTTAAGAGCAACTTTTTTGTGAATGGTAAATAATCTGCAATTTTCGCGATGATTACATGAGATAAATCAGTACTCGGTAAATCAGATTTTAATTTGGTGATGAGTTCATCGAACTGATCTAGAGTAATTAATACTTTCGCCTCCGTAACTTTAAGTTGGCGGAATACTTCTTCCGTATCAGTAATCGGATTAGTGAATACGACCACTGCACCAGCTTCCAGGATGCCGAAGTAAGCGATCACAGTTTGGGGCATATTTGGCAATAAGAGCATCACCCTATCCCCTGGTTTTACGCCAAGAGATATCAATCCCTGGGCAAATCGGAATACATCCTGTTGAAGCTGCCGGTAAGTTATTCGTTTTCCTTCAAACATTAAAGCAGTATGCCTGGGAAATCGAGAGCTGGCCGACCTGAGGAGTTGGTGAATCGGCGATTTTGGAACCGCAATCGTATACGGGATACCTTCGTCATATTGTGATAACCAGGGTCGTTGTCGGATTAGTATCTCTCTGTTAGATATCTCAATATCAGCATCTTCAGACCTCCAAGATCGTTTCTCAACCTCCATGCTGCGCGTGATTGCTCGATTGACGGCTTGGCGTCGCTCAAGCATAACTAGGTGCCCGGAAGCCCCTACATCGATCTCTTCAGCATTGGGAATGGCTCGTGTTACTTCGTCAAATAGCGGTTTCGAAAAAACTCTATCGAATTGCCCCCGGATCACTGTTGTGGGGACCTGGAGGCTGCGGAACAGACTCCACCCATTCCATGTAGAAACATTTTGGTGATACATGGCGCGCATCACTTGTGGTGGTGCGGATAGCCAATTGTGCACAAATCGTCCCGCACTGCGTAACAGCGCATCCGGCAGGTTTAGCAAAAATCGATAAATGGGCACGAGCCGGAATTCTCCCGCAGTCGCGATCAAGATGAGATGACTGATTCTCTCCGGGTGTGCGATGGCATATTCTGTTGCTAATGCTCCTCCAAAGGAATGCCCAACCAATATAAACTCTTTCTCAACATCGAGCTCTTCAAGGATTAACGCTAAATCTTCTACCAGGTTCTCCATATAGTAATTGGTATCCTGTTTATTGGATTTCCCGTGGCCGCGCAAGTCTGGAGCGATTAGTCTGTTGGACATGGAGAATTTGTCAAGCTGGTATTCCCATTGCAACGCCTGTCCACCATACCCATGTAGGAAAACAATGGTATTTGAAGGGTGATCCGGAGCTATATCGATCACCGAAAGGTCGAGCGGAACCTGGTATGGTAAGCGAATTTTTCGCCGATAGAGTTCTAGATCTAAGCTCATGCCCGTATTGCGTTAAAAAGGGATATATCGTTTGATCGCATTGGGAATATAAATCGGATATTTGTAAACCGGTTTTGAATTTTGG
>JBFFIU010000170.1:0-7823 GCA_041556275.1 Anaerolineales bacterium
ACCAGTCAGGTACGGATACATACCTTTACCGCGAGGATCGATGTACTCAGGAACGCCGGGATAAATATTACTTACAGCAAAATCCTGGCAATGTAAATACAGCGTGTCAATTACCTTCATACCTTCATGCACCAATCCCCGCTGGAACAAAGCATAGGCCCACATCATGGCCATATGACTGAACACGGAACCGTTCTCCTTGTGACCGAATGCGAAACCAGAAAAACGACCCAGATTGGTCAATAACGCTTCAAAGTCGGTGTTCAAGCGGTAGCCACCCATTGACCCTTGCCACAGATAACGATCGGCAGCTGCTACCATAGCCTGAACTTGATTTTCGTCCGCAATGCCACCCATCATGGTGAACACCTGCCCGGTCAGCGTCATACAAACATTATCCCGATCAACCCCTTCAACCCTAATCCCATCATCGTCATAATAACCGTTGAACCAGCCATTTCCTTCCTGATCTTGAATCCATTCATTACCACGGATGTGTTCAACGAGCCAGGCCGCTTTCGCTTCCAGATCGCTTGCCAGATCATCGGCAGGGAGGGCGACTTTCTCAGCTGAGATTTTGTTCCGACAGCTGGCAAAGTAGGCTGCCAGCCTATCCTGCTTTTCTGCGACCGAAGCGTAGTTTACTGGATCACCAATGGTATCCAGCAACAGTAAAAGCTCTGCGGCGACCCGCATATCGGCAACCCCAGATTCTGATAAGACTGTCACCATCTGGCTGATCTGGCGCAAGTTACTGGCATAGAGCGCAGTGAAAGCGACGCTCTCGCCGCGCGTGGCGGCCATATCCATACCGTCATTCCAGTCACCGCCCTCCAGACGAATGTTGTTGTGTTCACCAACATTGAAGAATGCTGTCAAGTGCTGAACCAAGAGGTGCTCCAGAATGGACCCCTGATACACATCACCATTGTGGTCCTTCAATTGTGTACCCAATCCATCATGCCAATCCTTGTCGTGGGAGCGGCAGCGGTCGACATGGCGGTCCATAAAATACGCCTGCTTGCGCAATAGAAAATCCAGATCACCGCTTTGATCGATATAGAATTTTGTCGTCAACCAGGGCCAAGCGCCATGATCCATCCAAACTCGGGGAATATCATTGCGGTCGGCTTTGAACTCACCAGGCCTAGATCCAATAATGGTCGCATTGCTGCCATCCATCCTGACTCCAGCGTAATAATTCCACAGCAAATCATCGACACCATTGGGTTCCATCATCAATTGAGCCAAGGAATCTTGCCATAGATCGCGCCAGCCCCTGCCACCACGACCATAATCGTGATAGGGTAAGAATGAGTTGCCGAAAAGTCGACGCAAGATTGGTTGAAGCGCAACCCATTTCAACCAAGCATTGAAGCGAGCGTTTGCAGTTTTGAAGGTAAGCCGCGAGATCTTTTCCCGCCAGAATACTTTATTCTCTGCAAGCCAATGCTGAAATTGATCCTTACCGCCAAAGCGGGCGATAAGTTCATGCGGGTCAGCTCCTTGATCGAGAACAGCCATGATCACAATATATGATCGACTTTCACCAGGTTCCAGCAAATGCGTGTTAAATCGCAAACCGCCCAGGGCTTCGTATCCGGCTAGCTTAAATCCAGCAGGAGACAATTTAGCGGATTGTGTGACAACTGCCTGCGGCCACTCCAAAGTGCCTCCATCGCCGATAAATTCAGCAACAACCGGGAAGAAACCAAGCGGAGGAACCCCTCCTTCTTCTACCCCCAAAACTGCATAGGAAACCGTATTTCGGGTATGGCCTCGTTCATCAAATGACATGGTCGGTTTTACGAAGACACCATGTGATTCGGTCCAAATGCGGTGGAGTAAGGAAGTCACATGGCGGTGGTCTCGCAAATTGTCTGCAGAACGCCCATAAATAGGTACCGCAGCTGTCGGCGTAAGCTGCAACGGCTGCTCGCCAATATTAGTCACAGCAACCTGCATCAATTCCACGTGATCAGGATTAGCAGGGATGAAATTTGTCGTCTCAGCCTTTACTCCTGCTTTCAAGTTGACCCGGGTCAACTTGTGCCACAGAAGACCTGCCTCCAGCGTTACCTGTTCAGTCTCGGAGGGCTCATACAAGCCAGCTCTCTGTCGAGCTGAAGCACCCGCTAACGACCAAGGCCCAAAGCCATCTATATATAACCAGAAATTACGACCCGACCTTGAATTATGCAAATCTTCCACGGATACCGGTGTGGTCAAGAACGAGTTATGTCCTGTTTTGATATCTCCGTGGAGCGTTGGCGATAACGAGGACATCATACCGACCTCGTTTACGAGCGGAAAGTAAATATAGTTATACAGGTGTGGATCCGGCAAGGTAAAAGTAGCGGACCCATCGATAAATGACCAATTCGTCATAAATTCTCCTTAAGGAATACATCAATAAATTTGACTTGACCTGCGCGCACCATCTCCGCATATGGTGAACCAATAACACCTTTTTGTAGAGTTACTTTCTGATCGTCTTCTAGATACAGCACAATCTGGTATGAGTCCACGCCAGGTTGATAAGTATCTAGACGGCTAGGATTGTGATATGTGACAGCTGTATGCCCCAGGAATGTAAAGGTAACAGTTCCTGATTCAGTAAACAACCAACCGGGAAGAACCGGCTTCAAGGCAAGGAGAAGTTGACCATCCTGATAATAAAATGGATTCTTTCCGGCCATCATGATGCGCCAAATACTCAGGAATTCTGCTGCAACACCACTCAACCGGGCAACAAAACCAGCACCATGAAGGCTTTTATCCGGGTGGGCACTGCTGACAATGAATGAACAATTCTCCAATAGACTTCTACCATAAACTTGCGGATCCATATTCGATGGGAGCGCTTTCGGAAAATGCGTGAAAAATTCATCATATAGTTCTGCTTGTAGCAAAGCCAAGAGATACTTATATGACATATGCGTAAAAATTGATTCATTCTCCAACCAACCTGGAGTGAAGGCGCGGGCGCGCCCGATTTCATGTGTTTCTCCAGCCAGGGAGGTGCAGACGCGAAACATCTCTAACGGTTGATCATAAAGGGGACTTTTCATAACCTGAGAATGGACTCGCTCTGCCTCTTGTTTATCATCAAGTATCTTTAATAATTTCGTGGGTCCTTCCAGAAAGGGAGGAAGGGTATGACGCTTGAAGCTGCGAGCACGCACGAAAGGCCGACCCTGTTCATCCAGTTGACGATGGTTATGCGCGTCAAGTATATAGTCGTAATCCACAACTTCGTAGTAGAAATATGTCGGCAACGGACTGCTATCAATAGACAAGGCCCGATCAATGCCTGCTCCGATCTTCTGCCTCATTTTCCCCATACAATCTAATAATTCGTCGTGGGAAATGGTTTCCAGATGCCCAGAAAAACCAAGCCTCACCCGCTTACGATACTCCTCCCGCGCTGAGGCCACACTATCCCAGTAGCAAAAATCTCGCTCGGAATCATCCCTGGTGTTATAGGTTTTCAAAAGCGCCATGGTTTTTCGAAGCAAAGCTGCAGCTTCCTCTGGCAAGTTGATCGAAGGATGGTAATCACTTAGAATCCGCTGCATAAAATCAAGCAGTCGCTGAAGCTCGAAAGTTTCAGGCAAAGAAGATCCGAACAAGCCCGGCAAACCATTCAGCGCATCATACCAGCCCGGCCTGCCGGCCTCCATCTCAATTCCCATACCTTCAGGATCGATGGTCGTAAACTTGAGCAGTGCGAGTAAAGTTAGCTTTTCAAAGAGTGTAGATAGGAAGAGATCTCCTTTTCCATTCTCCCCTCGCACGACTTGCGGCAATTCTTTATGACTGGCTATGAGCGCGGATTTTTCTTCGTCTTCTAAGATAGCACCATACTGGCGAATTCGATCATCTACTTTGACATATTTCTCAGATCGAGGCCGGATTATGACCTTACCATCGTAATAAGTATAAGTTGGTTGGCCGAAAAGAAATTCTTCTTCTTTATCCGGGTAGACAGAGAGGTAATCCTCGATAAGATCCAAGTTATAAGTCCAGTGATCGATCCAATAGCCTTCATGAAAATCAGCTTCAATGTGCTGGTTGGCTTGTTCCAAAACCTTATTCAGGAATAATTCCTGATCAAGCGCTCCTTCTGCCTGCAACTCAGTGATCGCGCTAAACAACTCGCCCAGTCTAAACGGCCGGGACAAGATCTCGCGCAACTTTTGCGGAGAGGAGGTCATCTCTAAAAAGTTTTCCAGCTTTTGCTCTGGTATGGTGAAGAGACTCCCTTGAAGGACAAGCGGATTATGACCATCGGGTTGGATCAAGTTCATAAACGTGCGAACATTAAATTCAGCAACGAGCGGTTCGAAGAAAACATCATTGCGCCGATTTTGATTAATGTCGCGATAATTGCCATTTCCCTGCGAATAAGGTTCAGGGGCCAATTGAAAACTATTGTAGTCCCGTTCCAGATCACCATGCTTGCGCGAATAGAGATGATAAACAAATCGGGGCTGGATGGTATCTGGCAAAATGAGGGGAAAACCTCCCCGCAAGATGTTGTCCAAAAAAGTTTGGCGGCAGTAGGCGTCAAACTCTGGAACACCGCTCTTCATGTGTATTACACTGGTAATCTGCTCAGTGAGACGATTGGCTTCCAATCTTTTTTGCTGGAGATAACCAGGTCGCCGGAGATGATCTTGCTGCCGGGTTATGAGATCGAGATCACCAGCATGGCCAATCACACTGTTCAAGTTGACCTGCTCACCTGGTTCAAGCACCGTACTCAAACCAGTGAAGCCACAAGGTGTTTTGCCTCTCGTGATCTGAGGCAAATCTGCCAGCTCATTCAGAGGCAGCTGGTTGAAATTCTCAGGTGAATGAAATGCTGATTGGTGACCAAAGATGATCGCAGGGTCTGCAAAAACCGGAAGTAAGTTTCCTTGTGCATCAAAACTAAGATAAAAGTGCCCTGATTGGATATCTGAAACCTCAGAAGTATCATCACTGCTGGCTAAAAGGCGATAAAAAGGAATTCCTGACTCCAGATTAAATACTGCCATCCAGGCTTCTAATGTGCGGTTGATCTCTTTGAGCCCCCAATTGCTGATGCCATAGGGGATGACGATTGGCAATCCATCGAGGATCTCTAGATTAAGTACTGATTTACTAATATTACTTATTGTCACCTGCCGGACCAGACCAGCGTGAGGTTCGTTGGGAAGAAGAAAATAGAGCACAGCTGTCTTTAAGCCATTTTTCAGATTCGTTGTCTGAATCTCCAGCTCATTCATGCCAATGAACATTTGGGACTGATCCCCTGAAGACCACGGAACAAAAGGTTCGTAAAAAGAGGTTGAATTATTGCGTTGAAGTTTGATAAAAGTGCGGAAGCCTTCATAGGGAGTTATGCGGTAAGCTTTATTGGCTGGTTGGAATTCCATGATAGGGGAATCTTTATCCTTCACACCAAAGCTGGCAATCGCCTGGCCTCGATTCACATAAAAGACCCATAAAGGAATACCCAACATACCTGCAATTCCTGGCAGGAAACTTGAAAAAGATCGTTTTTTGGAGAAATCTTTAATTACAAAACGGCTGTTCTGATCAATGTAGTAGTCGGTCATGTTCATTTCTCACACCATCCCGAAGAACATTGAGCTCTTCGGGATGGTGAATTAAAAGTGAATTGATATGCGCCAATAACTAAGGCACAAACTCGAAGGAGCCGACATCACAAGCTGCATCACGAGCCACACCGCGCTGGTCGGTGGCCGGACACACGCCACTGTCGGCTGCGTCGATGGCCGGGCTTCCGGGCAGCAAGGCATGGGTCAGTGTTGGACCGCCGTTGTCCGCCAGCGGATCCAGCAGCGGATTCGTGAACGGCTGATCCCCGAGCGCGGTGAGGTTACAGCTCCCGTCGTCGTCGATGTTGTGACCGCCGGACGTGATGGTGCCGGCACCGCCCTGGTTCTCGATGGCGCAGTTCAGGCCACCGACCGGGTTGGCCAGGATCGTGTTGGTTAGCGTCAGATTCGGCGTGCCGCCCCCGAACGTCGCCACCACGATTCCCGCCGCAGTGCCACCGGGCGCAGAATTGCCCGTGAACGTCGAGTTGGTCACCGTGAGCTGGCCGTCGGTGTGGAACACCGCTCCGCCGTGCCACGCCGTCGACACGTTCCCGCTGAACGTGCTGTTGACGATGGTGGCGTTGCCCAGTGACCGCATGCCGCCCGCCACGTCGGTGACCGCTGCGTTACCACTGATCGTGCTGCGGGTGATGTTGAGCGTGCTCCCGAAGAAGCCGTAGACTCCACCCCCCGGCTGGTTGAGAGTAGCATTGTCGGCCACCGTGCTGTCTGTGAGATTTAACATGGCTCCGGCGCCATTGTAGATCCCACCACCGCCAAACTCGAAGTTCGCCGGTCCAGCGCTGGTCTCGGTGTTGTTCCTAACCACGACCCGGTCGAGGTTGAGCGTGCCGAAGTTGAGGATGCCACCACCCTGTGGGGCACCGGCGCCATCGGCAACGATGAGGTCGTTCATGGAGACGGTGATCCCCGCACCGATCTCGAACACCCGGGACGAGTTGCTGCCGCTCACGATCACCCCAGACGCGGCGGAGGCGTCGATGGTCACCGAACGGTCGACGACCAGCTGTCCGGAGGTGAGCCCGATCGTCCCGCCTGCCAGCGCCGGGTCGAAGGTGATCAGACCGTCGTCGGCGATGAGGCCGACGGCCTCCCGCAGCGAACCAGGCCCGCTGTCGTCGAGCGTCGTGACGACCAGCTCTGTTGGTGGTGGGAAGAGCACCCGACGTGCCAGATCGAGCTTCACTTGGCCGCTGGCATTACCGTCCGGCATCGCCAAGCCATAGCCCCAGACCTCGTTCAGGCCTAGGCCGTCGTCCGGCGCGCCGGCCGGCTGGTCGGCGCTGCGGGTGAAGTCTGCGATCGGGATGGTGACCTCTTGCCAGCCAACGAAGTTGTCGGTGAACGATGCCTCGAACCGCTCGGCGGTGTCGAGGCCCTGATAGACCCGGACGTAGTCGACCGCGTAAGTCTGCGGGTACGTATTATCCGGATCGACCGGGCCACCGAAATTTCCGCCGATGGCGAAGTTGAGCAATAAGAAGAACGGCTTGTCGAACACCCACGGCCCGGGCACGTCGGAGGGCTCGGCTTGGTGGTACTGGATGCCGTCGACGTACCAGGTGATCAGGTTAGGCTCCCACTCGACCGTGAAGGTGTGGTAATCGTTGAAGACGGGCTCGCCGAAGTCATAGATGCCGCCGAAGCTGTTGCCGCCGCTGTAGCCGGGCCCATGGATCGTGCCGAAGATCTCGTTCGGCAGCCGGCTGACGTATTCCATAAAGTCGATCTCGCCAGCCCCGGGCCAGGGGTTGCGGTTGATGTCGGTGCCCAGGCTCCAGAACGCCGGCCACAGGCCGTTGCCACCGTTCGGGACCAGCAGTCGCGACTCGATGCGGCCGTAAGCGAACTCGGCCTTGTGCCATGACAGCAGCCGCGCCGAGGTGTACTCGCAGGTTCCGTAGAAGCACTGCTGGGTGCCGTCTGCTTCCCGAAGCGTGATCACCAGGTTGCCGTTGCCGTCGGTGGCTGCATTGGCCAAGTCGTCGGTGTAGTACTGGAGCTCGGAATTGCCCCAGCCTTCGATGCCGTTCAGCGCCCCGTCGCCGATCTCGTGCGTCCAATTCTCCGGGTTGGGCGGCGTGCCCGCTGGTTCGTCAAACTCGTCGCTCCAGACCAGGCCCCAGCCGGAGGGGCCGGGGTCGGGAGCGCGGTTGTCTTTCAGGGTGAGCGTGACATCCTCACCGCCAC
>JBFFIU010000171.1:0-7804 GCA_041556275.1 Anaerolineales bacterium
CCAGGGTATCCAGACGATCAGCGATCAGGTATATCCAACCCTGGTCCAGCAACAAGCGGGGGTTGAAAGGGATAGCCGATTTTTTTAGTAAATTCAGCCAGCGTTGGGGGTTGTGTAAATCACCAGCCAGGATCGATGGCAAGCTGTGACGCTCGACCAGGGATATGGCAGCCTGATCCAGGCCAACCCGTAAATACTGACGCAAGGCTGCTTCAATTTCTCCATTATCCTCCAACCATTCCGCTGCACGCCAACCCAATTCTTCCAGGTGTGTGGTTGTAGAAGAGCGCTCCAGCTCCCCCATCAGCAACTCGCGGAAAAGATCATGATATGTAAAACGGGATCTGGTGACATCTGTTGGCGTGATGAACAAATTGGAGGCGACCGCTTGCTTTAACAACGATTCTGTCTCAGGCATACCGGTTACAGCTGCACACAATGGCACAGTTAACTGCTCCAATATTGAAGTCTGCAGCAGAAAAGTTTGCAGCCGGGCCGGTTGTTCAGCCAGGAATTCAGACCTGAAGAAGGTAGAGAGCCATTTGTTTTGTCCGTGGAGCAGCTCGGTGTAGCTGTCGACATCTTCACTTGAAGGCCGAGTAACGGCTGCCAGCTTTAAACCGGCAATCCAACCATCGGAACGCGCCATCAGGGATGATAATTCAGCCTTGGATGGTCGTTTGCAGCCCAGCACCTTTTCCACAAAGCCGGCAAGTTCCTCTTCCTGGAAGCGCAGTTCTTGCAGACCCAGGATCTGCAGACCACCGATATTGCTCATATGCCCGAGTGAATGCGGCAGGTTTTGGCGCGTCAGCAGCATCAGGTGCAGATTGGTGGGCCCCCGTTCGAGGGCCAGCTTGAAGGCTTGGTGGATTCCCTCATCATTAATATGATGATAATCATCGACGATAAACAAGAGCGGATTTGCAAGCCCAGAAATACCATTCAATAAGATCTTGATGGCACGCTGCAAATCAGCCTGCCCTTGCCGTAAGTGCTGCTCAACAACATGGGTCGATGATGGAATGATTGGTTTCAGAGCGCTGGCAATATACGCTAAAAATTGGCGGGGGTCATCGTCATCCTCATCCAGGCTGACCCAGACCACATCCGAGCCTTGTTCAGCCTGGGTTCGGTGCAATTCCTTCAGCCAGCTAGCCACAAGCATGGTCTTGCCATAACCGGGAGGGGCTTGAATGACTGTCAACCGGCGCGCCTGCCAATCATTGAGATACTTAAACAGGCGTGGTCGCAGCACTATATCATCGGGGACCAACGGCGGACGACATTTCGTCTCCAAGATCAGCAATGACTCGGCTTCAGTTGCAATCGATTTGATTCCATCCATTGCCATAATTTCAAACGCGAAAGGTATTAATTGAACCCTGCAAACACCGGTTCCATGTTACCAGCTAAATCCGGTAAATTTTCCCTCAAGAATATGCTTAATTATATCGTAACCATAAACTTACATCGCGTGCCAACCAACAGCGAATACATTATGATCGTGAGAGGATCTTGGTTTCTTCTCTTTAACAATATATATTGATTTTTTGTTCGCCCCTAAAGCCTACGGTGAAATCAAGATGGAATGGTTTATTTCCGCATCCAGATAAAGCATCCTGAACAAGGTTGAAATATGCCGCTTAGAGAATCGGCACTCTTCAACCAACCACATTCAGGCTGAAAGATGGAGCGATCACAGCACATCTTTCTGGATAAACAAAGAACTTTCTACTCGAGCGGCAGCAAAAATTGAACCTTCATCCCTTCTGTACATGCAGTATCAATATCAGCATCCGGGTTGGTTATAAATTGCTGTGTAATGTTTGTGGGGCAAGGGCCGTTGTTGCCCATAATACTGTGCCATGCATTCGGAACCAGCACATATTCAGCCTGGGGAATGGCCGATACAGCTGTTTCCGCCCAGGCCGGCGGCGTCAGCGAGTCGAATTGTCCTTGCAAAACAAGTACAGGGTATCCCCCATAGGTTTGTGGAGTGGGAGCTGCCAACGCATCTTGCCAGGCATCACAACCTTCTGCAGTGCTGAGCATCTCACTGATGGTTTTTTCAATATAAAAATCTGGAAGTTGTGCTTCCTGTAAATTTGCTTCGATTTCAGAAAAATCTTCATGGAAAGGATATTGTTCTGTGCAGTTGAGCTTGCTGTTGATCCCTGGCGTCAATCCTTGCACGTCATCAGGGACAAAGCGAGATATTATGTGGTTAAAAACTGATGGGTTCTGATCGGTAATTTCGATGGCCGCAGCAGCGGTTTCCGGATCACAGGATTGGTTGAGAAACGCTGCCACAATTTCTGGTTCTGCATCCCATAAACTTCTCATTTGTGTCATTTGCCCAACCTCGTCAGAAGCGGACCCATCATCGCAATTTAGATAAAGGTCAAGCAGGTCACCAACAACGGGGGGTTCGGGTGGTAAAAATGTGGTGCGAGTCCCTGGTTCCGGTATCTGGCCTAGCCGAATCAGATCCAGTGTGGTGGTAATCCCCTGCTCCAATTCTGTAATTAACCGAGGCTGGAATGGGATATTTTGAACTGCAAAATTGTAAGGGAAGAAGTATTGAAATAGGGTATCTCCATCGATTGTGGTGAATTCATCGAGAATCAAAGGGGTTTCATTTAGCTGTCCTGCAAGCACATCAAAACGTGAACGTAAATCAGGATATACTTCAGCACAGGCAGGATCCTCTGTGCACGCATTAAAAACAGATTCGAAAAGATCTTTCTGCAGAAGGTGGGTAGCCGTTCGATATTCTGTACCAAGATCTTCTGGCAGGGTATCAACTGAATCGAGAATGATTGAACGCACCAGGGCTTCATCAGGGTAATGGTGTATGAATGACATCAGCAAGCGCGACCCATAAGAAATACCATACAGATTGTAAGAGGGGTACTCCAACGCTTTCATCACATCAAGCAGATCCGCCGCAGAAACGGCCGTGGTAAATGTTTCAGCTGGATAACCTGCTTTCCGCAGTCCTTCCTGGCAGGCGTTATAACTGTCAAAGGTCGATTGAACGGCATCCGCATCCTTAATGAAATCAGTGCATTCAAACGTCGGCTGGCTGTGACCCACGCCGCGCTGGTCATACAAAATGATGTCGCGCCTTTCACGCATAGGCGTGTAACGCAAAGCTAATTCAACAATCGTAGAACGGGTTGTCGCGCTGAGCCCCGGACCGCCCGATACATGGATAATCGGATCTGGTTGCGGGTTATTGCCGGTAGCCTTGAGGATTACATAGGCGAGCTGAATTTCTTTGCTTTCCGGATTTGCTCGATCTGCCGGCACAATCACGTAACCACATTGAATAGTCTCTCCAAAGACATCGCCTGCAGGCACAAACAATTCACATTGCCGCTCCGTTATCATTGGATAGGAAAAAATTTCCTCGGCAGGTTTCGTGCCTGCCGTAGGAAGAACGGCGGTATCGGTTGGCGCGCTGGGCACGGTCTTTTCGATCGTTGTTGGCGTGGTTGTTGCTGCCCGTGCGGTTGGGTCGGGCAAATCTGCCTGACAGGCTGCCATCATCGCCATCATCAGGGTAAGAAGAATGATCACAAATAAGTTATCTGATTTCATTGGAATGTATACCTTTTCTGTTGAAAAATTCTCATCCATCCTGGCTTTACAGGAAATAATCAAAATATCCTGTACAACACGCGTATGAAGGTGACAGATTCTACTACAAGCAGGCACCAGCAGCCGGCTCTTTAACAACCGCTTTAAAAAAGACCAAACTTTTTTCCAAACCTTTTAGGGTTTACATTTCCTCTCAAACAAATATACTATTTATATCAATTTTATCTACTAAATTAGGATAGAAGGAGTATATAAATGTTTCAATCAAAATCATCCGTTCCCAAGAAAGCTTTCGCAATCGCGTTGGTGCTCAGCCTGGTCATCGGAGCCGGAGCCGTGTATGCCATGACCAATGGCGGCAACACCTACACAGGCTGCCTGGACCCGGGCGGCACGATCATCCACGTGGCCGTCGGCGACGAGCCATTGCAAAAATGCGCCCCCAGCCATACCCAGATCAGCTGGAACGAGACCGGGCCGCAAGGTGAGCAGGGACCCGCCGGACCGAAAGGTGACAAAGGTGATCCCGGGGAGCCAGGGCCGCAGGGACCGCAAGGGGAGCCAGGACCCGCCTCAAGCATATCGTTTTACCAATACCCAGAAAAGTTTACTAACACCAACCTGATGCCAGGGGAAGTTTTCATAAAGACAGCTGCCTGCAATCGCAATCCCGGAGATATCCTGATCGGTGGCGGTTCATTCATGGGCTCAGTCAAAAACCCAGCGACGGGAGCCGATGCCTGGATCACACTGATTGATCAGCGCATAAATGGTTTCAATGAATTTGAAGTGCGATGGGTGAATCAGAACGATTTTGAGGTCAACTTACTTGTTACCGCAGCTTTTGCACATTGCATTGAGCAAGCGGCACCCTAATTTGGTCAGGGTCATCAGTCAACCGGCGAGTTTGTAGCCGGGAAAGTCCATATGGTGAAAGACTCGCGGCGCAAGGCCAACATTCGTTGGCCCTGCGTCCTTTGTTTGCCAGGGTAGGCGGGCGGGCTGGATGCCGGCAACTCGCGCGCACCCCATTTCCTGAAGGGAATAGGATATCGGCGCGCAGCAGGACAAACCCGTTGCAGACTTAGTCTCTCAGGCACATCAGGGGCTCGACTAACCACAAGCAATCAGCAAACAAAGTTAATTTGATTCACAGAAGGAGCGTTTGATAAGATGAGCATCTCTCTCGCAAAACGGATATGCGTATTAACCGCGCTAATGTTTGGCGTGTTTCTGCTGTCAGCCTACGGCGTCCTTAATAAAGCGGAGGTAACTGCAGTTGAAAGTATCGCCAGCGCAATCCCGGCAAACAGTTGGGATGAACTATTACAGAATTTCACAGAGGATAATCTCTGTGCCGCGCCTGGGGCCGTGCTGTTAGTGGACGCTCCGGATGGCCGTTTCTTAAAATCAATTGGGGTCTCCAGCGTGGAAGATCAGACCCCCTTAAAGGTCAGCGATGCCTTTGAAATTGGCAGTAACACCAAGTCATTTACGGTTGTGTTGGCTTTGCATCTGCAGGAAGATGGGGTGTGGTCATTGGACGATCCACTGTCCAATTGGCTGCCGGAAGCGGCGGCACAAATTCCAAATGGGGATGAAGTTACCTTGCGGCAGATGGCCGGCAACACTTCTGGCATCTGGGATTACGCCAATCCCCTGTTAGGTGCCGGCGTGAGCGATGAAAGTTTGCGTCAAAAAACGTATACGCCAGAAGAAATTGTGGCTTACGCCGTAGAAAATGGAAAACCTGATTTTGCCCCAGGAAAAGGATGGGCCTACAGCACCACCAATTTTGTGCTGTTAGGTATGGCCATTGAAGCCGCTACCGGGCGATCAATCGCCGATTTTTACCAGGAGCAGATCTTCACACCAGCCGGTATGACCAACACATTTCTTTTGAATGGTTCTCCGCAAGCGGGCCAGGTTGCCCAAGGTTACTTTGTTCCTGAAAGTGAAGAGGACGAGAAACCAGAATATGCGAATGTCACCGATTGGAATGCTTCTCAGGGATGGGCTGGCGGTGGGATTGTCAGTACTGCGGAAGATATGGCGGCTTATATAGCGGCCTTGTCTTCAGGCGAACTTTTTGATGATCCGGATTCATTAGTGCAAATGACGGCGTTTAACGAAGTCGATCCCGCTAAAGCCGGGCTGCTTACAGATTATGGCCTTGGGCTTGGTGTTTTCCCAGTTGAGTTTGCCCACGCGTGGGGCCATCATGGGCAAACCTTAGGATTTACAACCTTGTTTATGACGGTTCCTGAAAAAGAGACGAATATTGTCTACCTGACGAATAGTTCGAGCTGTTCGGCAGCGTTGATTGCTGCAACCATCAAAGAGCCTCTTATCGACGGCAGCGTCGCTGAGTAAGCCGGTTAGAGGAAATAGAGAGTGGAATCCTATTTCTGCAATGACAGGGACAGAGAAGGGATTGGCTCCCGGCGCCATGGCGCCTGGGCGTTTGTCATAGTCGAGACTGCCTGCGGTTTGCCTCGCCGTGGACACCAGTGGCGAGACATCACTCGCTACTACAGTGAGCCAGCAGAGTTCGGTGACTGTTGTAGTTCCTGAAAGCGACAATACCCTATACCTGCCGCTGGTCATCCGATAGATCGCCATCACTGAAAAACGGATACAGCGGTGCTTTATCAATACAATCAAATAATATCGTCTAAAACAACGGGCGCAGGTTACAATGATCAAAGCAACCTGCGCCTGGCATTTGCCAGGTTATGAGCGCGAGTTGGTTGAGGCTATCTGGGGCGCGTCCCCGCTCTCTGCTCTGTGTATGCTCAATCCGTAATATTTTTTGTCGTTGTAATGGAAGCGTAAAGTTAACGCTGTAGTGTACCTAAGGAAAAATAAATGTCTGGACGAAAAATCGCCAGAGCAAATGGTCTTGGCTTCTTCTTTTTTTGGCTGTTGGTCCTGCTTGCCGGCATGGACAAGCCACCACCAAGAGGCTTCTCTTGGGTGCGGTTAATTGTTGCCATATGTGCCGCGCTGAGCCCGATCTTTTCGATCGTTGTTGGTGCGGCTGTTGCTGTCCGTTGTGTGATCAACCCGTGACGCTCAGCGCTCTCCCCGACTACATAAGGTATCCCATTCGCTCTGAAATAATCCTGTGTATTGCTATTGATTTGCACTCGTGACAGGATTTTGTCATACTCGTTATCTGAGAGCTAACGGAAGGCGTGAGGAAATGAAATCTCGCTCCGCTCTCGTCTGGCAATCTTTGCTTTTATGATTGGTTTCCCGATATCAATTACCATAACACTCATCTTTGTCTCTCCTTTCTAGCTGGGTGTATACATCTCCAAATAAAAAAACCTACTTGGGTCCGTAGCGACGGTCTGAAGTCTGTTCTGCGTGCTCTAAATACGTTTCTAGGGATTCAACATTAATCAACCATATTTGACCGATTTTGACCCCACTCAGCGCGTCAGAACGTAGCATTCTTCGCAGATACTGAATGTTGTATCCGCTTTGGCATGCAGCGTCTTTGACAGATATGCAATTAATATCTAAAGATGGAGATAGTAAATTTGGTTCTTCCATGACGACCGCACTCGGAAAAACCGGGCAATTTTGCCAATTTATTGCGATTTTCGAACCGCAGCATGGCTAGAAATTGCTCGATTTCTAGTTGAGATCGTTCGACAAGTGTCACCTTAGGGATTTTCTATTCACAAGTAGGAACTCATAAGCCGAAGATCCTTGGTTCGATTCCAAGCCCCGCTACTGGATAACATGAAACTGCCAACGAATAATGTAAGCGGTTTCATGTTATGTTCTGCTTCGAGCAAAGGGGAAAGCTGGAGCAATTGGGGGTCGAAATTGGTTCTTTCGATTGAAAATTAGCTATTTTTGAACCGCCCTGATGACTCAGGCACCGGGAATGTGGTATAAAGGACAGGAAAATCTTCGTCCCACTTAAGTCCAATACCCAGTTTTCCTGAGATTAATCCGAAGTTGGTTTCGAATCTTTTAGGTTATATAAGCAGAACAGAATTCTAGATAGTATAATCCCCAGCGAAGAATAGGCTGGAAGAATTGGAACGCGCCGACCGGCATGAGCGGCTCATCGGGCTGTAACAGCTATCAGGCCGGCTATGAAGTGGACGGCAACAACATCACAATTAGCCTACCCATTTCTACCATGATGGCCTGCGCCGAGTCGGACGGTATTATGGAG
>JBFFIU010000172.1:0-7796 GCA_041556275.1 Anaerolineales bacterium
CTCATTCAAGACGACAACCCCAAATCGTCGCGGGTCTGGAACTGGTTTAACCCAGGCGATGGCATCTGCTTTTTCTTCTGCCAGGATCGAGAGATCGGTTTCAATCAAAGTATCCGCGAAAACAACCATCATAGGACCGGTTAAATATTCTCGCGCCAGGTAAATGGCGTGGGATTGCCCTCGGGGATCTTCTTGAAGTACGAAATGCGACTTCACATTCGGGTAGCCTTCTTTAAAATGTTCTTCTATTTGATCGCCAAGGTATCCCACAATATTGATCAATTCTACGTCTTGTGGATCAGGCAATGAGGAGAGAATATCTAGGACATGATCGAGTACCGGTTTTCCAGCCACACTGACCAGCTGTTTGGGTTTGCTCCAGGTGTGTGGGCGTAATCGTGTGCCCAGTCCGGCCATTGGGATAACAACTTTTAATGTATTTTCCATGGTTTGTTTACAACCCCTTGCTGTAATGGATTTCTGAGGATCAACTGACTTCCAGGGAACCACTTTTCAGATATCGATTTATAATGATGTCGTGACAAGCAGCGCTAATTATACCCTTACTGATTTCAGCTCAGTGAAAGACCAGATCGATCTATTGTAAGGCAGTGCTTCTTGTCTCTTACGCTGAACCTTATCACCTATAATTGAGTTTTGTATTTGAGCTAATTCGCTGCTGATTTGGAAGATTTATTCAGATGGGCGAGATTGGTTCAGATTTTGAAATGCGCATGGATGGAAAATATGCGAATCAAAAAATTGTTTCTGTTTGCATGTGTGATTGCAGCAGGATTCTTGTTGAGTGCGTGTTCAGAGAGTCAGAGTGAATCAACTCCTACTGTCACGCCTGCCCCGCGCAATATCACCGTATCCGGCACCGGGAAAGTATATCTGATCCCGGATATAGCCACGATATCAATCGGAATTCACACAGAAGATGAGAGCGCGACCAGAGCTGTTGATGAAAACGATGCTCAAGCATTTAAAGTGACTCAAGTGCTTATCAACATGGATGTAGATGAGGATGACATCCATACTTCCAACTTCAATATCTCTGCCCAATTGAAATACGATGAAAGAGGGAACCAGGAGGGGACATACTATATTGTCGATAATACGGTTTTTGTTACGGTGCATGACTTGGATCAATTGGGAGAGATAATGGGTGCCGTGGTTGAGGCTGGCGCGAACTCGATTTTTGGCATCCAATTCGATGTCGAAGACAAAACGGAAGCACTCTCTAGAGCGCGCCGGGCGGCAATCAGGGATGCTCAGATCAAAGCTGAAGAACTTGCTCAGGCGGCAGGGGTAACCTTGGGTGAAGTGTTGTCGATTAATGAATTCGGTGGCGTTCCAGTATCTGTTTTCGAGGGCGCAGGCGATTCTGAAATTGATGGGGGATCAGAGCAGGTTCCTGTATCCATTGGCCAGCTCAGTCTTACGGTGGATGTTTCCGTCATTTACGATATACAATAACCCTATAAAAATCAACTTTATTTCCGTTGTACTCCTATCTCCTTGTTAGAATTTGGTATTCAACCATAAAAAAGCTAGAGTAATTAAGATCACATATTGATATAAAATTAGGCTTGTGAGTGAATCTTTGTACTTTTACCCGCCACATTGGCGAGGGTTAGTTATCCATATCATAGGGATTCTAGCTTCGTTTGCGATCGGTATTCTGGGAGTGTGGCAGTTGACGCGGGCTCAGATCGGTCTCGCTTTTTTACTGTATTTGATCCCGGTTTTTGTGGCGCTTGTCTTGGTGCCATTATTTGGTTATCGCGCTTATGCCTTGTGGCGAGCTTCTTATTTGATCGAACGAGACGGCATCTTGCTGAGGTGGGGTCTGCGAGAAGTGAGTATTCCAATGGATCATATTAATACGGTTCGTCCCTCCGAGGATATGGAGGTGCGGCTACCTTTGCCCTGGCTGCGCTGGCCGGGAGCTGTTCTTGGTACTCGAGATCTTCCTAAAGGAGATCAAATTGAGTTTCTGGCTGCAGGCTCCCGCCAATTGATCCTGATCTTTACTGCGGAACAGGTTTACGCGGTCTCACCTGCAAAACCAGATGAGTTCATGCTGGCATACAATCGCTTCGCAGAATTGGGATCTTTAACCCCACTCATACCACGCTCGGTATATCCGGCATCCTTGTTGAGGCGTGTTTGGGCATCTCTTCCTGCGCGTTATTTATTGTTGGGGGGTTTTATCGTCTCACTATTATTGTTAGTATTTGTTAGCCTGAGTGTTCCATCCAGACCGGCAATCTCTCTTGGATTTCTTCCAAATGGTTCCCCGTCCGAGATGGTTCCATCTGTGCGTTTGCTGTTATTACCGATTTTAAACACGTTCTTCTATCTGGCAGTTGTGCTATTCGGTTTGTACTTTTTCCGAACGGATGAAAGGCGCACGATGGCTTATTTGGTTTGGGGCAGTGGTTTATTCGCCGCACTACTGTTCATAGCTGCCGTAGGGTTTATTCTGAGTGCTGGATGATTTTCCCGTTCTTTTACGCTGTTTATCCACATTTTCCTCTTAGTTTTCCACAAAAAATCGCCACTTATCCACAATTTTCATCAATTAAGGATTTGGCATGCAGATCTTAATTGGGTTTCTGCTCGGTATAGTTGTCGGCTACTTGGCTTATAGAGTATCTGCTTTAAGTGCCGGTGGTGCTGTAGCTGCTTCAATTGTTGGGGGCGTTATTTTTGGCCTCGGAGGGATGCCTTGGGCGACCCTGCTGTTGGTATTTTTTGTCTCCTCGAGCCTGCTCTCGCGGGTTTATAAGCGTAGAAAAAGCACCCTGAAAGAGAAATTTGCTAAAGGTTCCCAGCGGGATTATGCTCAAGTGTTGGCAAATGGAGGCTTAGGCGCTCTCTTGGTGTTGATTCACTGGTTTAATCCAGATCAGATTGGATTATGGATCGCTTTCGTTGGATCAATGGCAGCAGTTAATGCGGATACCTGGGGGACAGAGTTGGGCGTACTCAGCTCTTCAAATCCTCGCTTGATCACCAGTGGGAGAGAAGTGGAGAAAGGCGCTTCCGGGGGAGTGACCTTCCTCGGTTATCTGGCCTCAGTTGGGGGGGCGTTGATAATTGGTCTATTCGCAGTGCTTTTTACACCGGGAGCATTGGTTGTTGTGGTAGCGGTGCTCGGCGGTTTGACAGGAGCAACAGTCGATTCGATCCTCGGCGCTACTGTGCAGGGCATTTTCTATTGCCCAAAATGCGAAAAAGAAACCGAGAGTCATCCTGTGCACCATTGTGGAACCGAAACCACATATGTTCGCGGCTGGCGCTGGTTGAACAACGACCTTGTCAATTTGTTCTGTTCGCTGGTTGGAGCAGGAATAGCGGTTGGATTTTGGTTCTTAATCTCTTAATACCATCTGCAGCTCGTCCAATCCGTCGATTATTGGACACTCTGCTTCCGGAAATAAACCTTCCGGGTCGATCAGTACTGCTTGCATCCTGGCTTTCTGCGCCCCGATGACATCAGCAAAATAATTATCCCCGACATAGATCCCTTGATCAGGTTCGATACCCATCTCGTTGAGCGCGTGATGAAAGACCGCTGGATCAGGTTTGTAGGCATTGATCGAACCTGCAGCCAGGGTGTACTCGAAATAAGCGTGGATGCCGAGGCTTTCAAGTTGTTCATCGAATGGGTTTCGGCGGTTTGAGACCACCGCCAGTCTGAATCCAGCCTCTTTGAGTGATCCCAGGAGATGGGGGGCTTCTTCCACGAGGCCGTCCTCGGGATCGTATTCTTCGACCATGCATCGAGTGAGCTCCGGTGCCAGATCGGAGGCTTGCTCATATTGGCATCCAAATGCTTGCAGGTACAGGCGGGCGTGATTTGTCCAGAACTCTTCGCTGTAATCCTCATAAGCATCAAGGTCGCTGACCAGTTCAGGCGATTGAGCCCAATAATAGTGCAACCAGCGGTGTGCTTGCCGACGATTTTCGCTCTCACCTGTTAGCCCAAGCTGAAGAGCAAATCCCATCATTGCATCATTGAATGATGGACTGTTCTCTCGCAATGTGCCGTCGAGATCAAACAGGATTGTATCGATACCGTTAGAGTGACACAATTCAACCCCCAATTTCATTCATCACCCGGTTAAGGGGAATGATCCCTTCTGCCAAGCCATGTCCCCAGGGTTTATGCCAGATGCCATCCAGGATCATTGCGCGCAGCTCTTCCAAGTCGGTCCCATCGCGCAGCGGAGTCAGCACATCGACTTCCTTTTCGCGCAGCAGGCACAGCCGTAGACGACCATCTGCAGTCAGGCGGGCCCGGTTGCACTCAGCGCAGAAAGGCTTGGTCACCGATGAAATGAAACCAATATCTCCTTCCGCACCTGGCAAATGGTAGAGCCTGGCTTCCCCGTCGAGTTGACCGTTACCGACCACTTCCAACCCACCAAATTCGTTCTCGATTCCCTGGTGAATCTCCTCCCAGGAGACAACCTGGTTGACCTGTAATTCGGTCGCGCCGGCGAAAGGCATCATCTCGATGAAACGGACCTGCCAGGGATGATCCAAAGTCAATCGAGCGAGCGCCAGGACATCGCGCTCGTTATAGCCGCGCACGACGACCGCATTGATTTTTATCGGCGCCAGCCCAGCCTGCTCAGCGGCTTCTAGACCTGTCCACACATCCTCCAGCTTCCCCCAGCGAGTCAGGCGTTGAAATTTATCCGGATCAAGCGTGTCGAGGCTGATATTAACCCGATCCAGACCGGCTTCGGCCAAAGGCGCCGCCAGCTGGTTGAGTAGAAGACCATTGGTCGTCATGGTGAGCGACCGCACACCGGGAGTATTCTTAATCCCGCGCACGAGGGGGACGATATTCGCTCTGACAGTCGGTTCGCCGCCGGTCAGGCGTATTTTGTGGAATCCTAGAGAAGCAAACAGATCAGTGAGCAATAAGATCTCATCATCCTGCATCAGCTCAGCATTCGGCCGAAAGGTCATATCTTCCGGCATGCAGTAGACACAGCGCAGATTGCAATGGTCGGTTAGGCTGATCCGCAGGTATGAAATTGAGCGTCCAAATTTGTCGCGCGCCATTAATTTTTTACTTCTTCATTTTCTCAGGAATATTTATGACAAAACTCATCAAAATTATACCCTCGTTCAGGTGAAAATAGGATTAATAGAATGCCTGCTCTCAACCATCACAGGATTGAAGGAGTTTTTGATATGGGCGGTGTGATCTCGTTCGTGGCATATAGCGCGCCGCAGCACTTTGCGCGGGCTCCAGAATTCGCCATCGATGCCGATTGCCTTTTCGGAAGCCTCTAGCCCCGGCAGGGATTTAAGCAGCAGTGTGCACCCTTCTGCTCCGTTTTCAATGCCGCTCTTCAGGGTCATAATTTAAATCTCTTGTGAATTCCTCCAGAGAGAAACATTATAATTTAATAATTGCCCCCAAGTGTATAGTTGAATTTTGGGAGTGGTAAAAGAAAAAAACATCATCGACGGCATGATTAAATCCAACAAAAAATCAGGAGGTTATCTCAGTATGACAGAGCGTATTGCAATTGTTACCGGAGGAGGAGATTGTCCTGGACTCAACACCGTGATTCGAGCGGTGGTTAAAGCGGCGGCGCGGCGCGGGTGGGAGGTGGTTGGTTTCCTGGATGGTTACGAAGGCATGTTGGAACCCATCCAGTACCGGCAGCTAGACTATCATGACATGGATCGTCTGCTCTTCCGGGGAGGCACGGTCTTGGGCACGAGCAGCCGGGGTCGCTTCTCGGCCAAGACGGGGCACGGTGAGGTGCGGAATGTGCCACAAGATGTGCTGCATGAAGCGCAACGCAATTTTCAAAAGCTCGATTTGGACGCCCTGGTGTGCATTGGTGGTGATGGATCCCTGACCATCGCCCAACAGCTCTACGAGATCGGGGTGCCCGTGGTTGGCATACCCAAAACGATCGACAATGATCTGGACGCAACCATCATGACCTTCGGGTTTGAATCAGCCGTGTCCTGTGCGGTTGATGCGCTCGATCGGCTGCACACTACTGCTGAGAGCCACGACCGGGTGATGGTGCTGGAAGTGATGGGGCGCTATGCGGGCTGGATCGCCGCTTCGGCAGGTATCGCCGGTGGTGCAGACGTCATCTTGATCCCGGAAATCCCCTTTAACTACGACTCCATCGTCGCTAGGATCCATGAACGTGAAGAGATTGGAAAAGATTTTTCTATTGTGATCGTTGCCGAAGGCGCTCGAGAGAAGGGAAGCGGGTATGTGACTTCGTACGAGAACGCCGATGAAGGGGAAGCGCGCCTGGGAGGCATCGGTCAGGTGGTGGCGGATCAGATCCAGCAGCGCACAGGCAAAGAGACCCGCGCTGTGGTGTTGGGTCACCTGCAGCGCGGTGGCAGCCCCTCCGCCTGGGACCGCCATCTGTGCACTCGCTTCGGGGTCAGCGCAGTGGAAGCCATTGCGGATGGCATGTACGGTCACATGGTGGCATTAACGCTGGGAGGAATTGAACCGGTGAAGATATTAGATGCCATCGATCGCATCCGGACTGTGCCGCCCGATGGTGAATTGGTTCGCACCGGGCGAGCTCTAGGAGTCAGCTTTGGCAGCGAGTGATTACTCTGAACTATCCCCTCCTACTATGTCTCCACTAAGGCTGATTAACTCTCTCAACCTCAAGTGTGTCCGTAACAAACCCCAGACTCCCAGCACCAGCCAGATGATTAATTGTACAGCGAACACCAGGATAGCATATGCGGTCAGGGTGCTGGAATCAGCGATTCTAAAAAGCAGTAAGAATGCAACCAAAACTCCCTGGTAAACGCCGATCATCGCTGGAGCTGAGGGCGGAAGAACGACCAGCGCCGCGGCTGCCAGGGTTAGCATCTCACGATTTGTTAAGTCTATTGGCAGGGCTTGAAAGCCAAGGTATTGAAAGACCAGGAAACAACTCCACATGATGAAGGAGAGCAGCAATGCGGCCAGCATGCTTCTCCATGAACCGATGCTGGTCAATCCAATATGGAGATCGGTCAAAGCTCCTCGCAGGCGTTCTCCCTGCATGCCGGGCAATCTGGTCAGCAAATCAGACACTCTGGGGATGAAGCGATCTGGATTTCTACCGAGCCAGATGATGAAACCGAGAACAGCTGCGATCAGCAGCACACCAATCAGAATAGAGACGGCAACATTCTCGAGACGGCTTTGAGCAATTAGCGCCACCAATCGCATGACTGTGCCGAGAAGCGTATCCACGATCATGGCTGGCGTAGCCTGGGAGAAGGAGACCTTGGTGCTCTGGGTTAAAGCGACCACCCGCATGGTAGGTCCAGGGATTGGTGAGAGCACGGTGACCATATACCCAATACTGTCGGCATGGAAAGTTTAAAATAACTTAAATTTATTTAAGGGCTTTCCTCATCGATTAAATCATTCAACCCGTGCGTTGACCGGGGAGGGGATCGCGACCTGAGGTGCGTTTATCCAGGTAGTGCGACTCGGTGAGACCTTCCTTGCGCATCGCCATGCCGGTGATGGCTTCCTGAATGATCCGCAGTGCGTTTAATGGTGTCGTATAACCCGGGTCCCACCCCGGGGCAACTTCGACCAGCTCGAATCCAACCACATTGGTTTCTGCGCACAATCGCCGTACAATCGGGAAGGCTTCACGCGTGGTCAGCCCGCCCGGTTCCGGCGTGCCAGTACCGGGGGCGTAAGCCGGGTCCAGGGAATCGATGTCGAAGGAGATATGCAGGAACTCGGCGCCATCCAGGGCTTCTGCGATCGC
>JBFFIU010000173.1:0-7795 GCA_041556275.1 Anaerolineales bacterium
AGGCAGATCCTGGTCGATCGAGAAGATCACCAGCTCAAAATACTTGGAGAAGCAGTTTTTATTGGGTTAATTGTCATCCTGGTTCATGGCTTGGTCGATGACGCCTTGTATGGCGATTTGGGAACACCGCTCTTGCTTTTATTGCCTGGCATAGCGGTCATGCTTGTGCGCTCCTGGCAACCGGCAGACGCTACTGCAGAACAACCCGAGAATGCAATCAAGACAGTGAGGGATTTTGTGAGCATGCGAAAGGGATTGTTCTTTGGGGGTGCAACCTTCGTCATCATTGTGATCACATTTTTTATATATCAGAAACAATTATTAGCCAGTTGGTATGCGAATATTGGTGCAGTGGAAATGTCACGATGGGAGCTGGCAGGTTGGCCATTCGATAAGTGGAATGCCGATCCTGATGTTTCTCCGATCGCATCAGCAGAAACCATGTTTTCCAAATCCTTGTCATTCAATGCGAATCAACGCACATCTAGGCACAGACAGGGGTTGATCGCGATGCAAAGGCGAGATTTTGGAACTGCGAGCGAAGAGCTTGAACGGGCATATGAACTTGATCGCGAGCATCGAGGGATCAGGAAATCTTTAGGATACGCTTACGTTTGGGATGGGAAATTGGATGAAGCTCAAATGTTACTACAAGAGATTAATGAAGCTGAATACGAGATGGGAGTCTACAGCTGGTGGTGGCAGGAATTAGACCGTCGAGATTTAGCTGGTCAGGCGAGGGAAATGGAAACTATCCTCCACGCTCATAATCGGTTCATCCAAGAATAGGGAGAAAATTAACCAATGATCATCGCACAGCATAGTACGCATTGGATAAAGATACTTCGGTATGTTCTCGTAATTTGCCTGGTCCTGATCCTAGCATTACTTTGGGTTGATTCAGCAGGTCTGGCACAAACAGATGATGTGTGGTCACCGCCCATAAATCTATCCCAATCTGGTTCAGCAAATGATCCCATCATGATAGTTGACTCAGAGGGAATATATCACATACTTTGGTTTGACGAATTTGCCGAGTTTGTTTATGTCAATGGTGATGGGGCAGATTGGAGCTCCCCGGAGATTGTGACGCTGCCATTTGAAGAATCGATACCTGTTCTGATCGCAGATAACATTGGATACATTCACGCATTCTGGAGAGATGAAGATGATATCCTGCGCTATAGTCGAGTGAGAGCGTCCTCATTTTCAACTACCAGCTTGTGGTCAGCACCTTTACGACTAGATGAATCAGCTCTTGACATAGCAGTGACGATTGACGGTAATGGAGATATCCATATCAGTTATGTGCGACCATTGGCAACGGAATTATTTCCACCAGGAGTGTATTATCAACGTTTAAAGAATGGCAGCACTAATTGGAGCCCACCTATACTGCTCTATCTGTCTCCATACTTCCGTTCGCTGGAATTGACAGATTCAAATGTTTCGATTGCCACCGCAATGGTGGATGAAGAAGTGAATGTTTATGTGGCCTGGGATAATCGGCCGAGAGAACGAGTATATCTTGCACAATCCTCTGATGGGGGAGACACCTGGAGCCCACCAGAAGAGGTAGATAAACCCGATGAGGGGGCGGTTAACCCTGGTCCTGCAAATATTCTGGTAGATGCAGCGGAAGAAAGAGTCTTATTATTATGGCAAGCTAACCGTTCGGAATCGAGTTGTGAGCAGTATTACCAATTTTCAAATGATGCTGGTGATACCTGGAGTCCACGGTTAAGGATGTTCGAGGGTTTTGTTATTTGCCCAGATGATATCCAAGCGTTAACTTTTGACGAGGGATCGATATTCTTGTTAAATGGCGTCCAAGTATATTTACAAGCATGGGATGGACAGATGTGGAGTGATCCACAGCTCCAGCAAACTTTGACAACATTCATTGATCCTGATACACAAAGATTAGTCGATTTCGGCTGCCAGCTTGGCGTATTGTCTACAGACAGAACCTTATATGTGATCGGCTGCGACAATGGAGATGGACAGGACATTTGGTTAACCCAGCGTCAATTATTGGATATTGAGAGCTGGTACCCCCAGGAATCTGTCTGGAGTCCTGTTGTGAGAGTGACGAACAGCGAGTCGCGGTTGTCATCTCCAGTGCTCATCGCAGATGATGCGGATCGCATGCACGCCTTTTGGAGTCTTGCAGAATCAAACAATCCAGATGGCCCGGGAACCGCGATTTACTATGCAAGATGGGAGGAAGGGCAATGGTCTCAACCGGAGATGGTTTTGACTTCTCCAGACGGGAAAACGGACCAGCCTGCAGCGAGTAGCGATGCTCAAAATCGGTTATTTGTTGTTTGGAGTGGTGGTTTAGATGGAGAAATTTATTTTAGCCACGCTGAAGCCGGCCAGGCTGTCGTCCCTTCCACGTGGATTGAGCCAATACAATTGCCTTCACAACAAAAAGCAGGCAGCACTCCAAGCATCATCATCGATTCAGAAGGTGTCGTGAATGTAGTATATTCCATTCCACTAAACGAGGATCGAGGAATATACTTGGTCCGCTCTGACGATCGGGGTCAGACATGGTCAAGTCCAAGATTAATATTTGATGCTGAAGAAGCTGGTTGGGCAATGGTTGGAGATCCGAAATTGACGATGACAGCTAACGGCGCCTTGCATGTGCTCTGGACACGTTACTCAATGCCACCAACTACGAGTCCGTTGTCCTTGATGTATGCTAATTCGGGCGATAGCGGTCTTACTTGGTCTAAACATCAGATCGTTGAAGAAACTTCTGTCATATGGAGTCAAATCGTAGGCACGGATGAAGAAACAGTGCATCGTGTTTGGCAAGAAGCAAGTTCTACGGGAACTACGTTATGGCATGAACAATCCTTGGACGGTGGTGAGAACTGGTTCCGCACCGTACCAGTATCTGTCTTTGGGGATACTGTGGGAACTCCAAGTTTGTCATGGGATAATGCGGGACGCTTGCATCTCCTTTTGATTGTTCGCAGTGGGGAGAATAATTTTGTCATCCAGCACTGGCTCTATGATGGCGAGCGCTGGTCAGCAGAAAGGAATCTAGATGTTGAATTCACAACCAACACCGATATTAACTCGGTTGTAGGCAATGTGTCGAATGAGAGCAATTTGGGTGTGCTGCTTTCTGATCTTGTTCGAGGCGAAACCGGAAACGGTCAACAACGTGAACTATTATTCTCCAATAGGCAGTTGGAGGTTCCAAGTACTGCAATCACCCCAATGCAAGAGGCAACACCTACTCCCCAGGTTACAGCTACAATTGCCCCCACAATCCAACCTACAAATACGCCATCACCCAACCTGGCTACGCCAACCAGCACCGCGTTCATCTTACCGGATGACCCCAGCCCGTCCAGCAGCTCAAGCCTGATCGCGATTGCAGGACCAGTCGTGATCGGTTTTATTGCCCTAGGTGTGCTATTCATCGTTATCCGGGGAGTTCGTAATTGGCGATAATTGGATAAAGAAAGGATAATAATAAGTGGATTTCTCCTGGACTGAAGAACAACTTGCTTATAAGAATGCTGTGATCAAGTTCGCTAAGAAGGAATTGAACGACGGAATAATCGAGCGTGATCGCAAGGGCGAGATTTCGCTAGAAAATTGGCGCAAGTGTGCGCAATTTGGCATCCTGGGCTTACCAATTCCAGAGGAATATGGTGGATCAGACGCAGATGTCTTGACAGTGATGCTCGCTATGGAAGGACTGGGATATGGATGCCGGGATAATGGATTGATCTTCGCGATCAATGCTCAAATGTGGAGCGTTCAATTACCTATCCTGACATTTGGAAGCGAAGAACAAAAACAAAAATATTTACCTAGCCTCAATAGTGGCGAATTAATTGGTGCGCATGGCATGAGCGAACCAGATTCGGGATCGGATGCATACAGTTTGAGGACGAAAGCGGAAAAAGTCGATGGCGGTTATGTGCTCAACGGCACAAAAATGTTTGTCACCAACGCACCGATAGCAGATATGGCAGTCGTTTTTGCCACGGTGGATCCGAGTAAGGGGAGATCAGGAATCACGGGATTCATAGTGGACAGTGAGATGGATGGGTATAAAATCAGTCGACATTTGGACAAGATGGGGTTGAGAACCTCTCCGATGGCGGAAATAATTCTCCAGAATTGCTTTATTCCCGAGGAAAATCGATTGGGGCCTGTTGGGGCAGGTACTAGTATTTTCACAAATTCGATGGGTTGGGAACGGAGCTCCATTTTGGGCAGCCAAATCGGTGCCATGGAGTACCAATTAGAAACCTGTATAAGATATGCGCGTGAAAGGCGTCAATTTGGTCAGCCTATTGGAAAGTTTCAATCCGTGTCCAACAGGATTGCGGATATGAAGGTGCGCTTGGAGACAGCTCGTTTGCTGCTGTACAAAGTTGCCTGGACGAAGCAAATGGGTAAATCAGCAGTGATGGAAGCTGCACTGGCTAAACTGTATCTGAGTGAGTGTTTTGTTCAATCCAGTCTCGATGCGATTAGAATTCACGGGGGATATGGATATATGACTGAGTTCGAGGTTGAGCGAGATTTGAGAGATGCCATAGGTGGCACGATATATTCGGGGACATCTGATATTCAACGGACAATAATTGCGAGGCTTTCCGGCCTGTAGAACACCTATTCGTATAGGTATAATATTGGTAATTCTTAGGAGGGTATAGATCATGGCGTATTTACTTCACCAGTTGTTGACAGAATCTGCAGAAAGATATCCAGACAAGGAAGCAGCCCGCTTTGAAGGTGAGTCATTGACTTATAATCAGCTGGACAAGTTGACAAATCAAGTGGCTCGTGCCCTTCAAGAAAGAGGTATTCAGAAAGGTGATAGAGTGGGGATATATGTTCATAAATCCTTTGCCTCTCTGATCTGTGTTTTTGGGATCATGAAGGCAGGTGGTGTATATGTGCCACTCGATCCAAACGCACCGGCGAAACGTTTAGCATATATCACCCGGAATTGCGATATCAAGATCTTGTTAACCTCGACTGAGAAACTCAAACAGGTGGAGGCTATTTTCTCAGAAGGAACACCTTTGACTGCTCTGCTGTTAACCGATGACAAAGTAGAGTTAATAGCATCTATTTCCGAAATGATCGATATCGACTCTTGGGGGGATATTTTGCTTAAAGATGAACAGGATTTATCTCCAGTTGGAACGATTGAGACTGATCTGGCATACATCCTTTACACTTCCGGGTCGACTGGCAACCCCAAGGGGGTGATGATATCTCACCGTACAATCTTTACCTTTATAAACTGGTGCTATGAGACCTTTCAGATGGGTCCAGCGGACCGGGTTACAAGCCACGCGCCGCTTCATTTTGATCTTTCCACATTTGATATCTATGCGACCATTAAAGCTGGTGGGACGGTTGTATTAATCCCGGAGAAATTGTCTGTGTTTCCGATCAGGCTGGTTCAGTTGTTGCAAAATGAACGCATCACAGTCACCTATCTTGTTCCGTCTATCCTTTCTTTGATGGTGAATTATGGCAAGTTAGGCGAACATGATCTCTCCTCATTGCGATTGGTATTATTTGCTGGAGAAGTATTCCCAATCAAGTATTTACGAGAGCTGGTCGCAGCGGTTCCACACCCCGATTATTACAACCTATATGGTCCGACTGAAACCAATGTCTGTACGTATTACCAAGTACAATCTCGTGATCTCGAACCTGACCAGACTCAACCAGTGCCAATCGGCAAAGCCTGCGAAAATATGGAAGTTTTTGTGGTTGGTGATGATGGCCAACTCGTCACCACAATCGGTGAAGAGGGGGAGCTATGGGCGAGGGGGTCATGTGTTGCCCAAGGGTATTGGGGGGATGCTGAAAAAACTGGACAGAACTTCGTCGTCAATCCATACCAGCAATATTTTTCCGAAATCTCATACCGGACTGGTGATATCGTTACTTTGCACGAGGATGGGATCAACTGGATTTATATTGGGCGCCGTGATCACATGATTAAAAGCCGGGGTTACCGGATAGAATTAGGCGAGATCGAATCTGCACTTTACAGTCACGAAGGGGTAAAAGAAGCTGCAGTAGTGGCTATCCCTGATGATCTAGTTGGCAATCGAATAAAAGCCTTTGTTGTTCCAATGGAGAATAATGGCTTGACAATCCGGGATCTTGAAACCCATGCAGCGGCAAAGCTGCCTCGCTATATGATGCCGGAAAGTATCGAGTTTAGTGACGGACTACCAAAGACATCGACGGGTAAGATCAACCGTCCTCTTCTTGTCAAGCAGGCAGGATAATGAGACATAAAATAAAAATTCACATCATTGAGGAGACTATCAATGGACACTGAGACTGCTATTGAACGTTTTATCGTTGACGAAATAATGCTTGGTGATAGTTCAACAAAGTTAGATCCGAATGAGTCGCTAATCAGTACGGGTGTATTAGACTCACTGGCCTTACTGCGATTGATCGCGTTTATCGAGGAACAGTTTGGGGTGATGATTGAAGATTCAGAAGTTATCCCTGAGAATTTTGAGACGATCAACGAGATCAAAGTTTTTATTGAACAGAAGAAGAGCTGATCGGCCTCCGTAAATCCTGGGAGCAACCAGCATCACTTAAATTTTTGTGGAAGATCGTGAGGAAGTGGGCGGTGCTGCTCATCGAGCGGTCCGCCCCTCTTGTTGTATAAATGGTTAGACGCCTGTTGTTACTTAATGGGATCGCGGTGATTGGTGTCGCTCTTAACCATGCATCCGGTTATGGTTTTCAAGCGATGTTTCTATGGACAGATCGCTACCTACCAGTCACAGTTCCAGATTTCAGTCAGACGGGAAGCTTGGCTTTTTATGGAATAGTAATCATCCAACAGCTGATATATTTCACCCTTCCAGCTTTTCTATTTGTCTCAGGATTCTTTGTCGCTTTTTCAGCTGGAAGGGAAAATCCCAAGCTTAAATGGAATGTGGTATTCGCACGGGTAAAGACATTAATTATTCCACTCATCGTCTGGATTGTTATTCTATTTCTGTTTTTTTACAACCTGGATCTTGGAAAATTAAAAAATGCTCTGCTCAGCTATTATTACATCCCACTGCTGATCCAGTTTTTCATCTTAGCGCCCTTCATGGTTCGCTTGGCAAAGCGGAGATGGGCGTTATTGCTCATTGTGGCTGCGTTGGCTGAACTAAGCCGGGATACTATATATTATCTTCAGGCTCTAGGAGTGACACATCCCGGTCAGCAATTCCTGATAAATATTACCCCTCTCTGGTTAATCCCGACCTTGATATTTTGGTTCTCTCTTGGGATTGTGGCTGGTATCCATCGCGAGAGATTCACCCAATGGCTGGCGAGCAACAAGAAGGTGCTACTGGTCGCATTAATCATCTTGATCCCACTAATGTTGATCGAATACCAATTGGTGTGGCAGATCTCTGGGGAGGTAAGGCTCCATCCTTATTTTGGAGGCTACTCTCGCTTCTTCTATGCCCTAGCCTTTCTCTTGTGTTTTCTTGCATACGAAAAGGTGATGATTCCATACTCCAAAAATCTTTCGCAATTAGGAGGCAAATCGTTGGGAATTTATTTGGCTCATGGCCCAATAATGTTTATAGTGGCAACGATTCTATACAAACTGACGCCCTGGATGCTAGGAAGACAAATCATTTACCAAGGTGTGTTGATTATTTTTGGTTTGGGAGTTTCAATACTGGCAATGGAGATCGTAAGTAGATCACGCTTGCGTGTTTTTTATCATTACTTATTTGGTTGAGTGGTGTGAGGATTGAGG
>JBFFIU010000174.1:0-7784 GCA_041556275.1 Anaerolineales bacterium
ATTCTGTTTCAGGAAAATGAACAATGGGTTTTAGCTCCAGGTGAAGATGAAGAACTTGATGTCCCAAATAATCTACAGGATCTTATTCTTACCCGTTTCGATCGATTAGATCCATTTCAGCGGGGAGTTCTCCAATCGGCATCGGTTATTGGCAAACAATTTAACGCTTCATTGTTGAAAGATATCATAGATTTCGGTGATGACAATCACCTTAGTCGTGTGTTGGCTTCATTGGTGGAAAAAGCGTTCATTTCTCCTGCACCCGAACTTGGAGAAGATGAATACCTTTTCCGGCATGTTCTGACTTCTGATGCGGTCTATGGCACACTGCTTCGGAAGGATAAAAAACGATTGCATGGAATTGTCGCTGTTACCTTAGAGCAGGTGCATGCAGAGAGATTGGAAAATCAGATCGAAGTGCTTGCCGGGCATTATCTGCGCAGTGATTACCTGGATAAAGCTTTATATTATCTCATCCTTGCAGGAAACAAATCAGCTCGGGATTACGCGAACTCACAAGCTAGGAAACAATTCGAAGAGGCTAAAGAATTATTACCACTTGTGCCTCACTCAACAGAGCAGGCCACAGAATTGTGGACAGGGCTCGGTGATGTTCTTGTATTTATTGGTGAGTACGAAGAAGCCAGGTTGTGCTTCCAAGAGGCGTTAGAGGTGAACAAGCAAGCTCTTTCCTTTGAAGATAATTATGATCAGAGCGCTCTCCACCGGAAAATCGCGGTCACTTTCGAGCGCCAAGGAGACTTTGATTTGGCTTTGGACCAGCTGGCATGCGCGGATGATGCTCAAAAAGCTGCTCAAAATTCCACTCCAGTACCCAAAGCACAGATTCTGAACGATACCGGCTGGATTTATTTCTTGCGCGGAAATTACGATCAAGCACAGGATGTACTGCAATCTGCGTTGAATCTGGTGGTGGATTCAGATCAGTTTAGTGTAGTTGCTTCAATCCATAATCGATTGGGAGCGGTGGCATATCAGATTCGTGAATACGATCAGGCTACTACGCATGTTCGCAGGAGTCTAGAGCTGCGCAAAACTCTCGGCGATTTATCAGGAGAAGCACGCCTCTATAACAATTTAGGGTTGCTTGGGTTGATGTCAGGTGATCTGCGTGAAGCGGAGACAAATTTCATTCAGAGCATTGAGTTGCTTGAAAAAATCGGTGATACAGAAGGTATTTCCCTCGCAAATATCAACTTAGGTCTGGTGAAGTTCGATCGCGGTGATTACGAGTCGGCGGAAGCACA
The DNA here is from genome assembly GCA_041556275.1 of Anaerolineales bacterium. Taxonomy (GTDB): domain Bacteria; phylum Chloroflexota; class Anaerolineae; order Anaerolineales; family UBA4823; genus PFL25. The sequence continues at coordinate 1,269 of JBFFIU010000174.1, forward strand.
TTTGGAAAAGGCGCAGTCAGTAGCTAAACAGATCGGTCACCGTTTTTATCTTGGTTTAGCGGATATGTATTTGGGACGCTTGAATACTGCGCGTGGGCAGTATGAACGCTCAATCGAGATGTTGGATGAGAGCATGCAAATTTTCGAAGATTTGGGTGCACAGGATAACTTGATTGACACGATGTGCTATCTGGCTGAGAACCATCTTGCCTGGGGAGATCTTGAAGGAGCGATCCGTTGGAGTGAGAAAGCACACCATGAATTAGCGGATGATAATAGTGATTTGTCAGACGGCTCAGTGCAACTCGGGCGTGTGCTTAGATTACAGGGAACAATTGCCCGCCACCAAGGAGAGTATTCTCGTTCAGAGAAGCTTTTACTAGAAAGTGCAAAGATCTTCAGCGCGGCCTATGAAAAGTTGGAATCGGCTCGCACGGCTTATGAGTTAGGATTCCTTGCTCTTTCACGGACCAAATTTATTGAAGCCCAACAGTTCTTCTTAGAAGCAAGAACAATTTTCGATGAGGTGGGGGCTGATAAAGAGCTGCTGCGATTAGATTTCGCAATGTCTCAGATCACCGTGTGAGACAACCAAATATCGAAATTTGACTCCTATTCTTGTTTGATCAACATCAATTAAAATAAAACCAGGGCTTGTGAATTTCACAAGCCCCGTCTTCTTTTTGGGCACCTGCCTCATCCCTTGAGGGGACACAGCAGGCAGGATAGTATTTATCCGTCAAATTCGATCCAGTTACCAACCCATGGATACGACCCAGCCCAAGCGCCATAACCTGCTTGCCAGTTGACGAATCTTTCAGCGAATTCAGCGTCACCGTAAGAACCTGCCCAGGCGCCATATCCGCCCGCCCAGGCGCCGTAACCACCCGCCCAAGCGCCATAACCACCGGCCCAAGTCCCGTTTCCTCCAGCCCAAGCCCCGTAACCGCCAGCCCAGGCGCCGTAACCGCCAGCCCAAGCGCCGTAACCGCCTGCCCAAGCCCCATAGCCGCCAGCCCAGGCGCCGTATCCACCCGCCCAAGCCCCATAGCCCCCGGTATATGGTTCGTAATCACCCGCCCATGCTCCATAACCACCGGTCCAATCTTCGTAGAACTCACCATGCAGGCGAAATTCTCCACTTTCTTCATCGTAGTACGAGAAGCCTTGGTAATGCTGTGTGCCTGCCAGGTCAGCCTCAATATCCATGTTGTAATTTGCGGAGCCATCAATCTCGGCAAAAACCGCATCCGGGGCATTAACACGTCCAGCACCTTGCTGCCACATACTGTACAGCGCTTCCACAGTTTCCGTAGGTTCCGTTTGCAAGTCGACCCATGGGAAGGCGGTCATCATGATGCGATATTTGACCTCATCCGGTGTCAGATCTGGATTATTTGCTAGGATCAGTGCGGAGAGACCCGATACGACCGCCGCAGATTGTGAAGTGCCGGCCATCCAGTAATAAATCTTTGGTAAACGGTTTTCCGGATGACTGCGTCCCAGATAGCCGCTTGGTGAGATAGTTGAGACCATGTGAGCCCCTGGTGCCAGAACATCTGGCTTTACAAAGCCATCCAAAGTAGGACCTGCAGCCGAGAAGGGTGTCAGATAATCATCGCTCCAGTCATTTGGCGTGAAGTTGTCCGTGAATGCACCCACGGTAATCACATAGGGGTTATTCCCTGGAACACCAATTGTCATCGCGCCAGGACCACCATTGCCAGCCGCTACTACGACGGTGATACCATTAGCCCAGGCTTGCATGACAGCCTGGTTGAGAGGATCCGCCCAGTAAGGAGATTGAACAGTCGAAACCAGAGAAAGGTTGATCACTTTTACATTGAGATCTTCTTTGTTTTCAATGACCCACTGAATGCCCTGGATCACATTCTCGTAGGTGCCTTTTCCCTCGCTATCGAGTACCCGAACTCCAACGAGCTGGATGTCAGGTGCGACACCATTCCATTCACCATCCGATCCGTTTTGGCTGTTTGCGATGATACCGGCGATGTGGGTGCCATGCCCGTTCGGATCGATTGGTGAACGACTTTGATCCACGAAGTCTGCCCAACCGATTAAGTAATTGTGTGGGTTTCCCTTTGTGTTTCTTGTTAGACCAGGATGGAGGTAAAAACCGGTGTCTATCACCGCTACTGTTACTCCGTCTCCTGTCGAACCTTGTTCCCAGGCCACATCGGCACCGACCACATCTGGATAATCTGTTGCTGGTGTTTGATTATGCTCGCCTCGCTGTTGATCGGCCAGTTTCACCTCAGCGTTTAGGGTTACCGAAGTCACTTGTGGATCGGTGAGCAAATGCGCCACGGAATTAACTGGTAGCAATGCACCGACTCCGTTGATCAGATCCAGACGGGAAGTGACCTCTCCGCCATTTGCTTCCACCAATTGGGAAACAGTCTCCAGGTTAGCACCCTGGACGATGAATGAACCAAACTGAGTCTTTGGTGGTGATGCGGCTAGAGTAGTTGAAGCCAGCATGGCAAAGACGATGGTCAGCACAGTCATTCGTTTCAATTGCTTGAATAAAGTTTGGCTGTTCATTTTGACTCTCCTGGGCAGTTTTGTGTGCTCCTTAAATAAAAAGGTCTGGATTGCCCAGGCCAGTGATACGCAGACATATTTGTTGTCGACGATTTCGGCGGCCTGGCTATCATAGCCATCAACTGGGATGGCCTTAGACCCATAGCTTTGCGTCCCCGATTTTCAACGGGTTTGCCTTTGTCGGATCGACCCGATTGTAGCATGATCGGTGTAGTACTGTCCATAAATTTATCTTATCAATGTTGCAAGTTTAAGAGATGGCGCTATGCAAATTAATTTTCTCATCCGAAGTGATTCACTTACCGTGATTCACACTTCATGTGTACGAATTTTAATTAATTGAACATTTGTGTTGATCGTCACTCATTAAACGGAGAAAACTCATTTTGTGGTTTAGCAAAGCGAGTGGTAAACTATACCCCGCATCCTTGGATAGTTTTTCGGTCTATGCATGCAGAATTGGTGTCTGGATTGATAGAATACCTGTTTTGAGGGATAAATTAGTAACTCTTTAAAATTTTATAACAATCTGTGGAATCATTATTTTCTATAACGAAAAGGAGGTCAATATGACCACAAAGAAATGGGTTTACTTATTCAGCGAAGTAGAGGCTGCTGAAAAAAATGTAGGAGGCGAATGGGAGGACGTTAGAGCGCTGTTGGGCGGGAAAGGAGCCGGATTAGCGGATATGACCCGGGCTGGAGTTCCTGTCCCCCCCGGATTTAGTGTGACGACCGAGGCCTGCAACGCTTACCTGGAAGCGGATGAAAAATTGCCCCCTGGGATGTGGGAGCAAGAATTAGCCGCGATGAGACATGTTGAAGAAGCAACAGGCAAGAAATTCGGTGAGGTGAGTAATCCACTCTTGGTTTCCTGCCGATCGGGCGCTAAATTCTCCATGCCAGGCATGATGGACACTGTGCTTAATATCGGTCTCAATGATGAGACTGCAAAAGGGATAGCTGAACTGACCGGGGATGAACGCTTTGTATACGATGCTTACCGTCGTCTGGTTGAGATGTTCGGTGAAGTAGTGCTCGGGATTCCTGACGAGGCTTTTGAAGATCCGATGGATGAGTACAAGGAAAAGAAAGGGGTCAAGTCGGATACAGAACTGACCGCTGAAGATTGGAAAAACCTGGTGGAAAAGTTTAAGGCGGTTGTTCGCGAACATATGGGCTTTGATTTTCCACAAGATCCTTATGAACAGCTTCGTTTGGCAACTGAGGCTGTCTTCAAATCCTGGTTTGGAAAGCGCGCGGTGGACTACCGCAACGCTGCCGGTATTGCTCATGACTTGGGCACTGGAGTCAATATCCAGACCATGGTATTCGGGAATATGGGGTGGGATTCAGGCACAGGCGTGGCTTTCACTCGTGATCCTGCCACAGGTGAGGATATCTTGTATGGTGATTACTTGTTGAACGCCCAGGGTGAGGATGTGGTTGCTGGAATTCGCAACACGGAAAAGATCGCGAAGCTGGAACAGGATATGCCGGCAGCTTACCAGGAGTTCACAGATATATGCGACAAATTGGAGCGCTACTACACGGATATGCAAGATGTGGAGTTCACGATTGAACAGAACAAACTCTGGATGTTGCAAACAAGGACTGGTAAACGAACTGCAAAAGCCGCTGTGAAGATCGCGGTGGATATGGCAAATGAAGGCTTGATCTCGAAAGAAGAGGCGATCATTCGTGTCCAACCCGATGACGTCGACACCCTTTTGCATCCTCAATTTGATTTAGATGCCATTGAGGATGCCCGTAAGGCAGGCAAGCTTTATGCCTCGGGAGTCAATGCCTCACCCGGAGCCGCTGTTGGGCAGGTTTATTTCGATGCGGATACAGCGGAACGGATGGCCAAAGAAGAGGGTCAGGATGTGATTATGGTGCGGCCATTTACCAAGCCTGATGATGTGCATGGAATGCTGGCTGCTAAAGGCATCTTGACCAGTGAGGGTGGCGCGACCTCCCATGCGGCTGTCGTTGCAAGACAATTTGGTGTTCCCTGCGTGGTTGGAGCGGCCATGATACGCATCGATCTGGAAAAACGGCAGATGTCAGTTGATGGAAAAGTGGTCCAAGATGGAGAATGGATCTCCGTAGATGGCACCACTGGAGAAGTTTTTCTGGGTCAAATTCCGACTATGGCACCAACTCTAGAAGAACAAACTGATTTGTTGACTTTGTTATCCTGGGCGGATGAGATCAGCGCCACATCGGGTATCCGAACAGCGCCCGAAGGCTGGCCAACCACCGGATTGCAGGTCTGGGCAAATGCTGATTACCCGGCGGATGCGCGCCGGGCGCGTTCGTATGGTGCCGTCGGGATTGGTCTGTGCCGTACTGAGCACATGTTCTTCGAGCAGGAGCGCTTGCCAACTGTGCAACGCATGATTCTGGCTGATACCTCTGCTGAAAGAAAATCTGCCCTGGATGAGTTGCTCCCCTTCCAACGCTCTGATTTTGAGGGCTTGTTTGAAGCGATGGACGGCTATCCAGTCATCATCAGATTGATTGACCCACCTCTGCACGAGTTCCTACCTTCCGAGGAAGAACTGCTGGAAGAAGTAATCACAATGCGCGTCAAGGGAGAAACGGATGGCTTGGCAGAGAAAGAGGATCTGTTAGATCACGTTAAAGGACTCCATGAAAGTAATCCGATGATGGGATTGCGCGGCATACGTTTGAGCATTGTCATGCCCGAGATCGTGGAAATGCAGGTACGAGCGATCTTTGAAGCATCAGCAAATGTCACGCTGAAAGGTGTGCATGCAAAGCCTGAAGTCATGATCCCGCTCACCGGTACGGTAAATGAGCTAAATGTGATTCAGCCCCGCCTGGAAGAGATTGCCAAAGATGTGATGCAAGATAAAAAAGTCGAATTCCCATATAAATTTGGTACCATGATCGAAATCCCCCGCGCGGCAGTCACCGCAGGTGAGATCGCAGAAGTCGCCGAATTTTTCTCATTTGGAACCAATGACCTGACTCAAATGACCTATGGCTACAGCCGGGATGACGCCGAACGCAACTTCCTGCTCAAGTATGTTGAAGATGGTATTCTGCCTAAGAATCCTTTTCAAACTATTGATCGGGACGGTGTGGGACGATTGATGCAGATGTGCGTTTGGGAAGGTCGTAAGAATCGTACCGATCTTGAGGTCGGCATCTGTGGCGAACATGGCGGCGATCCTGAGTCAATCGAGTTCTGTTACTCCATTGGTCAGGATTATGTCAGCTGCTCTCCTTTCCGAGTCCCAATCGCTCGCCTCTCAGCTGCACACGCTGCTCTAAAATATAAGGGTGTCCCCATCATGACTGATAACTAAGACGAAATCAAGAAACTCAATCCCCCTTCTTTAGACCAGAGAAGGGGGATTTTTATATGGAGGTTCATTGTTCGAGGTGATAAATCTGGAAAGGAAAATAAAAAAAGCTGGAATCTCCAGCTTTTTACCGATTGGATGGGTTAAATGAGAGGGGTTTATTGTTCTCTGGCTAGATCTTGCTAAGATTTGTTCCTTTCCTTGCTAAGAGCTTCCAAATACCAGCGCGGCGCGCGCGAGACCAGATTTCCAAATCGATCCAATACTGGTTTGCGGCGCTCATCGCCTGGATGACCAGTATCACACAACACCATCAAGTGTTCGTGACACTCTTCTTCGGTCTCGCACACCCGGAAACAAATCGGACAAATATAAAAAACTTCCTGTTCTTCCACTTCCATAGGTCGCCTTTACGATTGCCTTAAACGAATAACTCGTAATCAACGAGTAAATGGAAATTAAACATATTGTAATCGAAGATAATCGATTGCACCATATTTTTGCATAAATTTTCAAAATTTTTCAGATCCGATAGAAATTTCAGTAGCCTTGTTGGTCATTTCCACCACAAGAATTGACTTTTGGGCTGCGTAGAAAATGTTAAGAAATGCTCTCC
>JBFFIU010000175.1:0-7748 GCA_041556275.1 Anaerolineales bacterium
ATAACCTTCACAAATCCATCTCCTCTAAGCGTCGATATATTTTCATGGCGGCTAAGATACCATCTCCCACCGCGATCGCGGTCTGGCGGTAAAGCCCATTGGTGACATCACCAACATAGTAGAGATCGCCATGACTCACCAATTGTATGGCTTTCTTTGAAAATTGACCAGATATAAAATCGAGCTGCGCGTCGCGCCCGATGGCTCCAATCAGCATATCAACCTGAATCGATTTGGGTCCGTCGGGTGTGCTGCATTCTAACAGCATGTCATGACCTGGGTTGGATTCAAGCCGAGATATGGAGATATTGGGCAGATAGGTAATGCTGGGTATGTCCTTTGCCCGTTCCCATAATAAAGGCAGGCAGCTGATTTCTTCGCCACGATTAAGCACCAGGACATCGTTTCTTTTTCCCAAGTTTAACGCGTAATCGAAGGCCGCATCTCCAGCACCAACGATGGCGATGCGCTGCTCTTTTCGCTCCAATAGCGGGTAGACTTCGTAGAATATCAGCTCTCTGGTGTCATCGGGGATCTCAAAGTCGGTAAATATTCGCGGTTTGGTGCCAGTTGCAATGACGACTATGCGGGCTTGAAAGGACCGATCAGATGTGACCACTTGAAATACACCGTCATGATGAGTGAGTCCATCAACATTTTTTGGTTTGATCCGTAGAGAGTTTACTCGTACATGGTCTTTAAAAATCCTAACCAATTCAGGACCGGAGATTCCCCCAGGGAACCCAGGATAATTCTCAACCAGATTGGCGTTATGAAGCAGACCCCCAATTTGATCCCGCTCGAAAATCAATGGATTGATCCCGTAGCGTTTCAACTGAAGGGCAGTCGCTAAACCCGCCGGACCGGCCCCAATAATGATCACCTCTTCCAATTTCACGATGATTAATTTCCTGCCTCAACTCTCAGCTCGGCTAATAGCTCTGCCACCAAAACTGGGGTGGCAAATCCATGTGCCAGATTGAGCAAAGTTGCCTGGTGGTGGTCAATATTGTAGGTCGCGGTTCCATCGATGACGAAAAAGACCTCGAAGCCGCGCACGAACGCCGAACGGGCGGTGGTTTCGCAACACAGGTGAGTCATTAATCCACAGATCACGACCTGCTTCACTCTCAGTCGGTTTAATTTTTCTTCTAATCTTGTCCCGTAAAATGCATCATACTGGCTCTTGCGCAGCACAAACCTGTTCGAATAACTGAATTCGGGAATAATTGCGCTTAGAGGGTCTTCTATCCTGATCGTGTCACGCCACCAGCTGGACATCGAACCTGCGTCTTGTGGGGTGTTCAGGTGTTGGGTGAATATCACCGGCAGATTCTTCTCATTATACGCGTTGGCAAGTTTTTCTAGTCTCGGGACGATCGCTTCAGCGCTGGGAATGAAGGCGTGGGAACTCGGTTCCAGGAAGTAGGACTGCATATCCAGGATGAATAAGGCGGAGTTTTCTGGCGCAAACAAATCGATGCGCCGGCGTTCATTGCCTGGTAAATGTTGGAGCATTTCGCTTGATCGACTCTCGATGTTCTCAGGAGAAAAATAGAGGGTTTTCATCATTTAATGTTTTTTTGATCGAGTCTTAGCCACCAATTGAGCCGGGTATGGATGATATTCATGAAAGATCATGCCCAGATTACCTGGAATTAATTCCAGTATCCTGCCAGGAGAATAACTCCTGGTGTTAAGTATATCTGAACCCGTGATCTGCTGCATGAGGATTCTAGTCGATCCTTGTATTGTAAAGAGATCAGCTTGATTAGGGAATAAATATGTAATGCTCCCGTAAGATATGTTTGCTAAAATGTGATTGATCGGGCGATTTCCGATCAAAAGGAAATACCATGAGAATAATCATTTTATAGCTTTATGGGCACACGATATTGGATCATTCCCCTCACGATCAGCTTGATACTCAGCGCTTGCGCGAGTGTATCATCGCAGGATTCTGGCTCAACATCCTCACCACCGGCGAGTCCCTCTCTAGAGATCACCAATACGTTTCCACCAGAGCCAACTTCCACGCCGGTGGATTTTGGAGTCGCTACTCCGGATAATGTACCGGAAGATTTGTTGCAAATGCTCACCGGAGATAAAGTGAAAGAAAGCGAAGCTGCTCTCGATAGCATCCTCGCTTCTGGTGACAGGCGCTATATTCCGGTTTTAATCGAACTGATGCGCGCGGCCCAGATCGGTTTAGCCCCCAATGTGAATTACAGCGCTCTCATCGCTGCATTGGAAAATTTGAGTGCGCAACAGCTGGGTGAAAACTGGCCGGCCTGGGTAGAGTGGTATGGAAGCACAGACCTGGTTCCACCACCCGGTTTTACCAGCTGGAAGGGACGCTTGCTGGCTCGAATTGATCCGCTATTTGCCACATTTTTACAAGACGAACACCCTTCCCGCATCAGGGTGGAGGAGATCCAGTGGGGAGGGGTCATTGTTGATGGGATCCCGGCACTCAATAATCCCAGCATGATCCCCGCTGACCAGGCTGATTACCTGGAGGCGGGCGAACCGGTCTTTGGGATCGCCTTGAATGGGGAAGCACGCGCCTATCCCTTGCGGATCATGGATTGGCACGAGATGGCTAATGATGTCGTGGGGGGCGTGCCGGTCTCCCTGGCTTACTGCACTTTATGCGGGGCGGGGATAGCTTTTGACGGGCGAGCAGCGGATGGAGGTACTTACACCTTTGGCTCTTCCGGATTCCTCTTCCGCAGCAATAAGCTGATGTACGACCGTGAGACTTTCACCCTCTGGAATCAGCTCACCGGTGAACCTGTGCTGGGAGAATTAGCAGATACAGAGTTGAAACTTTCTTATTTGCCGGTTGTGCTCACTTCCTGGTCCGATTGGGTGGAACAACATCCAGATACTAAAGTGCTCTCGTTGGAAACTGGCCATGATCGGCTGTATGAGCTTGGCGCCGCCTATGGGGATTATTTTTCCTCTGAAGACACCATGTTCCCTGTCTGGCAGCGGAGCAAGGAATTCGAGGATAAGTCCCGTATCTACGCCCTTTATCTCGACGGGGTGCCGAAGGCATACGCTCTCGAAAAGCTGGTCGAGGAACAGGTGGTGAATGATTTATTGGGGGAGACCCCATTGGTGCTGGTTGCTCAGCGTGGAACGGTCGATGTTGAAGGGTTAAATCTGCGGGTGGGGTCAGTTAACTACGACAGCGGGGGCGAAGTACGCGCCTACCAGCGCGGAGATCACATTTTTGCTCCCGGTCCGGCGAAGGATACTGTATTAGATGGAAAGGGCAACACCTGGGAGGTAACTGAAGAGGCCCTGATCGGACCGAATAATGAAACTGCTCCACGTCTCAACGGGCACCTGGCATACTGGTTTGGCTGGTTTGCATTTTTCCCCAATACGCTGATTTACAAATAATCTTCAGCCACCCAAATTGATTTCGATCCCCTCCATCCCGGGAGTCACCTCGAACCCGGGCTGCTTTTCAGAGATCACATCTTCGATCATGCTATCCAGCATGACATCGCTGTGAGATGGATCATGGTGGAACGGTACCAGCTGGTGAACTCCAGCAAGACCGGCGAAATCTACCGCTTGAGCGATGCTGCTGTGTCCGAAACCCACCCGTTCTTCGTATTCATCCGGGGAGTATTGTGCATCGTGGATCAACAGGTCAGCCCCCTCTGCCAGTTCGCATCCTGAGGTCCAATCTTTGCTGCGCGGAAATGTGCTTGAACCAAGGGCTGGCTCATGATCGGGTAGGTAAGTCAGAGAAGATTTAGAATCATTAATGCGGTAGCCAACAGTTGGATTGGGATGCAGGACTAATTGTGCCTCGACATTGAATTCACCCACTTCGATAGTTTCGTAAGGGAGTTCGTGGAAGTGCAGGTCAGATAATATATCCCTTACGCTGATCGGGAAGAGCGGTGGGGAGAGATAGCGCAGTATGCGGGCGCGCAGGCTGAGCGTGGTACTGGCTGGACCCCAGATGTGCACCTCGACGCCAGCCTGGCGCAGCGGTGCGAAAAAAGGTAACCCCTGCACGTGATCCATGTGCAGGTGGGTCAATAGTATGTAGATCCGCTTCAGGTCGGGGGGGAAGCTCTGGCCCAGCCGCCTGATGCCTGTGCCAGCGTCTAACACAATTTGGGTACCCTCAGTTCCCTCCACGGAAACACAAGATGTGTTTCCCCCAAATCGGACTGTTTCTTTTCCAGGGGAGGCCAATGATCCTCGCGTGCCCCACAAGGTTACTTTCATTTCGGCACCTCCCAGAATATGGCGATCGCCCCCAGGAATCGATCGGCTTGGGCGATTAATGGAAATGCGGTTACTTCGATCTGCCGCAGAGTCTCATCTAAACCTCTAATCCAAAATCTACTGTGAGCCGGGTGGAGCTTTGTCATGGCGATTATCAGAGGCAGCTCCTCTGGATTTAAAGGTTGACCCTGCTGATCTACCGGCTCAAATATGGTCGACCACTCAGCGGCAGGCATTGGTCCGGTCTCATCGTAGCGCCTGCCTAAAATATCCTGGGCGGATTCATTGTAGTACAGCAGGTCCCCCGCCGGATTCACGATGAAGATCGGCATGACAAGGTACTCGGCCAGTTGCCGAGCAAGGATGACTTCGATTTCCTGTTGTGGCATGGGAAATTCTCCTTGATGATTCGATACATCCGTGATGAGCTCGAGAATTGACTTTTACTCAAAAGGTGGGTTGAAATCCGATCCTTGTCAGGTTATTTGGCTCTTCAACAAACGAAGGAGACCTGGATGAAAGAACTCTAATCATCATACCCGAAAACAGAAATATCAGCAACTTTATAGCATTTGTCTGTTATTGAGAACTATAGAGCACAGGAATTGCTGATTTCTTATTGAAGTCAAATCCCTTGTTGTTTGGTTTTCTGCAGGGATCTGGGTTAGTGCTATTCAGGACGTGGATGTTTAGGATATAATTTCTCATTGCTATTGCATCAGATAGATTATGGTCAATTGATAGAGGAGAAAGCGGATGTTTCGTGAATTGATCGCCAGCTCAAGCTACGGGGAACAGATTCTGGAAGTTGTCGAGTTCTTCGCCCTGGCAATCGAGCTCCTGGCAGTCTTGATCATCGTCGTTTCCATCTTTATTGCTATGGCGCGCTACAGCTATAGGGGTATTCTTCAGCAAGATCAGGATATCCGCTACCGTGAACTCAAAGTTCACCTGGGAAAAGCCCTGTTATTGGGCCTGGAGATCCTCGTTGCGGCAGACGTCATCCGCACCGTGGCTCTGGAGGCAACCCTGCAGAGTGTTACGGTGCTGGGGTTGTTGGTGCTGATCCGCACATTTTTGAGCTGGGCTTTGGTGGTGGAAATTGAAGGCCGCTGGCCTTGGAATCCAGAACGCAGGGAAGAATAAATTGAAGGATAAACTCAGTTATTTTGTTGCGATTCTCCCCAGTGCTTCCCCAAACCGTTCGATCTCTTCCAGGGAGTTATAGTGCACCGGGCCAACCCGCACCATACCGCCGGATCCCTCCACACCGAGCGCTTCGGTGACCGAGAGGGCGTAATAATTCCCATCCCAAACGAAAATATCCTGCTTTCCTAGTTCCTGCGCTACCTGGCGGGGGGAAAAGCCTTTCAGGTTGAAGGCATAGGTAGGTACACGTTCACCCAATCGTTTCACATCCGTCAATCCATAGATTTTTACGCCAGGGGTCTCTTCCAAGACCTCCAATAGGGCTATGCTGAGTTCAGCCTCGTAAGCCTGGATGGCATGCATGGCTCCTTTCAATCGCAGCTTGCGGTTTGTATCGCGACCGGTGAATTCCTGAGACACATAATTCTCACCGATCCATTCAAAGTATTCCAGCGCGCCGAGCACACCGGCGATGCCCTCATGGTTTTGGGTCCCGGTCTCGAATTTTCCCGGTGGGAGCGCGGAGGCGGGGCGTACTTTGTATGCCGCGAGTCCATCGAGCAAGTCGTAGCGCCCGTAAAGCATGCCGACATGCGGGCCAAAGAATTTATAAGCTGAGCAGACCAGGAAATCGCATTGAAGGTTCTGGACATCGATCGGGCCATGAGGGGCATAATGGACGGCATCGACATAAACCAATGTACCTGCAGCGTGAGCTAGCTGGGTGATCTCTGCCAAGGGGTTGAGGGTGCCCAGCGCGTTGGAAGCGTACCCAACCGCTACCAGGCGCGGTTTTTCTTTGAGGGCAGCTTTTAACTGCTCCATGTTGAGCGTGCCATCGGCGAGGTCGAAATCGACATAATTTACCTGGCAGCCGCGCTCCTCGGCTGCCATGACCCAGGGTGTGAAGTTTGCATCGTGGTCGAGGCGCGTGACGACGATCGCCTGCCCTGGTTCCCAGGTGCGCGCCAATGCGCGGCTGATCTGGAAGGTGAGTGAGGTCATGTTGGCGCCAAAGACGATCTCCTCTGCCCGAGCGGCGTTGAAGAAATCAGCCACCGCCTGGCGAGATTCCTCCAGGATGGCGTCTGACTCGTAACTGGTGCTGAAAGCCCCATCACGATTGGCGTTCGAATTGACCAGATAATCGTGCATGCGATCCAGAGCGGGTCTGGCGATCTGGGTTCCCCCGGGATTGTCGAAGAAAACCGACGGGCGATCAAGGGCTGGGAACTGTCCACGAATTCGATTGATATCCAGGTTCATTTTATTCATCCATGTAAAGGGTTTTGAGAGATATTATATCTCTGGCGATTTCTCTGCGATCAAATTATCAAATATCTTTAAAGTAGCAAACGCCTGGGTGAGGGGGGCACCCAGACGCTTGCCGTCTGAATCATAACATGAGAAATACCTGTCTGACAAGATGACCTTGCCGATTTGCAAATTTATTAGCGCAACGTCTGACGTACACAACTCAAATTGAGTTAGGAATTATCTCCAGATTCCCCCAGATCGTTTTGACTTAATTCTAATTTATCCCCTCTCCTCAGGGGAGGTGATTCGTTCCATGCTGTAGAATAGCGTCAAGAAGTTGAGGCCCGCTAGATAAAAGCGGTGGTCGGTGTACAATTTGCCATTTTCGACGTAAACCTCGATTTCCTCGTCGAGGGTCGATAAATTCAATACAGTCAGCTTGCCATCCTCACTGGCGGTCAGGTAATGACCTGGGAAGGGGTAGCCAGTTTCCCGTGATTTCAACAGAAAATTGCTTTCATTTAGATTGTGGGGTAATAGGGTTGCAGTGAAATTCGAATCTGGCAACGGGAATCCTACGCTGACATAACCGACACCTTGATGCTGGAATGTTGTGTAAACGCCAACATAGATCGCTTCATCGGTACCTTCAAAGGCCCGCACCCATCCTCGTAGATCGATGATGTCATCACAGCTGAAATCGATCGTATCGATATAACTGACCACCCCGCGTTGGGCTTCCTCCGTGTTGAAAGGCAGGTTCGCCTGACCCATCGATTGGGCGATGTATCGTTTAAAGATCCAGAAAAGCGGCTTAATGCGATTTTTCCATTCCGGTCGAATATCGAGCTTGAAGATGCTGGTATGCTCGTAGAATTCGCGGATCAGCGGATCAACCTGGTCCGGATCGAAGTGAGGCCCGCGCATGTTTTCCATGCTTTCCACGATGCCGATACCCGGTTGGTTGCGTTTAAACTCACCCTTTTCGGTGCGCGCCAACTCTGCAAAGAAATTTGCGCCGACATACTTGCTGTTGGCTTCCAGGGGAACCACGTATTGGATATCAGATTCTGGGACCCTTTCAG
>JBFFIU010000176.1:0-7748 GCA_041556275.1 Anaerolineales bacterium
CTGCAGAGTTTGTGATCCCTCGCTCATTTGACCGGCACCTGGCAGCCATGGGCTCGATGATGGTAGATATGATGGGATCTTCCATGATGGGGATGGATTTAAATGCCGATCTCTTCACCAACTTCCGGACTGCAGTTAATGAAGCTCTGACAATCGCTGCCCTTGCGGCAGTGATATCCGCAATTGTGGTCAGTATATTTGTCAGTCGGCAGGTAGTCACGCCTGTTCAAGAGATGATGGTCGCGAGTCGATACATAGCTGCAGGGCATTATGATGAACGGGTGAACGTACCTGGAAATCTATCAAAAGATGATCTCGACGAATTATCTCAATTAGCCTTGAGTTTCAACCAAATGGCTGAGAAATTGGAAAAGGTTGAATCGATGCGCCGACAATTGATTGGAGATGTGTCCCATGAGCTGCGAACCCCATTGACGGCTATCAAGGGATCGATGGAAGGCTTGATGGATGGGGTACTTCCTGAGAATGACGAAACATATATGGGGATTTATAGGGAGGCAGATCGCTTGCAAAGATTGGTAAACGACCTGCAGGAGCTGAGCCGGGTGGAAGCTGGTGCTTATGAACTAGATCTCCATCCTCTTGATGTACTCGTGGTAATTTCAGCAGTTGTGAAGCGACTAGAGCTGCAATTCAAGGAAAAAGGTGTCCTTCTCGAGGTCGATGTCCCAGATGATCTACCTTCCATACAAGCTGACGAGGACCGCATTGGACAAGTTCTGCTGAATTTAGTAGGAAACGCTTTACAATTCACTCCAAGCGGGGGAAGTGTCGTAGTGTCAGCGGCTCAACGTAATAAGGAAATCAAAATATCGGTCTCTGATACCGGAATCGGAATCTCTCCCGAGGACATAGAGAACATATTTACTCGCTTTTACAGAGTGGACAAATCGCGTTCCAGAGCCGGTGGAGGCAGCGGCATCGGATTGACCATCTCAAAATACCTGGTTGAAGCCCATGGGGGCAGGATTTGGGTGGAAAGCGCTGGCCTTGATCGAGGAAGTACATTCACATTTTCTTTACCATCAGCCGATTAGATCTAAAACTTCCACACCCAGAGGTAATTAATAGAACCCTGGTCATAAAACCAGGGCTCCTTTTGATTGTAAATTCAGGTCTATAAGTTTTAGACGTGAAATTTATCTAATCATGGTTATTTGGGTCATATGGTACTGAGTAATTGGGGATAAACTCGAAGTCAACCCCTGGTGAAACCGAATGGGAAAATTGTGGGGCAGGACCACCATCAAGTGTGAAGCTTGTGCGAGCAATGTGTTTGAACCAACCAACCTTCGTTGGATGTAAAGAACCATCTTCGACATGAACAAACTCATGGTAATGGACATACCCCCTGGAGGCGTACATCTCAGCCTTCTCTGGTGACCATGTGTCGATGATTACCTGGGCGATATAAAGCAGCTCGCCATCTGGGGCGTCTGAAGACCACCATTTAGGTGCGCCAAAAGGTCCTGTGTTGTAATGTTTGGCAACCAATTTATTGGGTCCTGCTTGAACCCAATAATGACCGGGGACATCTATCTCACCATTTGGTCCATCTGGAGCGCCAGCCATATAATAATCCTCGCCATCCAATGTTATCACCGGCCAGCGCTCGAATCCCGCAGCACTCGCCACACTAACTGTCAAAACCAAAAGCGCGATCAAAAAACCGCTTGCAACGAGTGTCTTTTGTACTTTATTTTTTCTGTTCATTTTTCTCCTTCGGACATTTTTAATACTCTTCACTTTGATAGATTAAACAAAATTGATATTTCGATATGGGTTACCAATTCAAAAAATGATTGAATAGTTCGAATTCACACCTCCTTTCTTCACTCCCCGAAACTTTCCCCAACATACTTTTTATAACATATTGGGAAATGAATTTCAATAGCAGTAAAGCTCTTTGATATATAGGCATTAATGCTCATGCTTATTGAGTAAGGATTCACGGTCTGAAACCGTCAAAAACTATTAGCTGGGGGAATTCTGAAATCCAAACATTTACTTTCGCAATTCATTATTTAGGTAAACACAGATTCTTTACCGTATCTTTAATTACTCTTCAAACAGACTTTACCTTGCCTGGTTAAGATATGAGTGTATAAGGAGATAAGAACATGAAGAAATCTTATTGGATAACTATTGCAATCTTGGGTACTGCTTTGATTCTCTCCCTAATGGTTGGAACAATCCTCTTTGGTAATTGGAACAATGTGGGTTGGGGAATGATGGTGGGTTGGCCCACTAGCCCAATGCATGGATGGGGTTTTAGCTCCATTGGATGGATTGGGATGCTTTTCTTGTGGTTGGTCCCAGTTGGGATTGTCTTACTGTTTATCTCAGGCATCATTTGGCTGGTGCGGAGTTTTTCCTCAATTGGTGAAGGAAGCCCAATCATCAACCAAAAAGAGGAATCTAGATCCTCTCCGGGTGAAATTTTACAGCTACGTTATGCAAGTGGTGAAATCACGCGAGACCAATACCTTCAAATGGCAGAGGACATTGATTAGATAAAAGACAATGGGGCAAAATTAAACCTTGTCGAAAAATATCTATTATTTGGATGGTGAAATATGATGTTTCTAGTGTTGTTAATATTAGTACCTTTTTGGATTGGATTGATCGTTTTGGCGATCTGGTTGGTCAGATCACTCTTCACTTATAGCCAGAGATTTTCAAGCTATCCAAAAAACAGGGAGCAGAATGTCAGTGAAATCATTGACACCCGGTATGCCCGCGGTGAGATTACTCGTGAGCAATATGATCTGATGAAATCCGACCTGGCGTGAAGAATAGCGCGAAATTTGTCAGTTAAGTTGGGCACAACTAAATCAGTAATCTGAATCCAATTGATCTGCACGGTACTCAATTTAGTTGAATAGTTTGGAGTCCTGATGAAAACAAGTAAACCGTTGACCTATTTTTTGCTTTTCTTAGCGGCATTAATTGGCGGCGGGGGTTTATTGATATTTATGCTGTTCCTGTTTCGTGGTTCATTTAACATTGTTGATCTGGGGTTGACCACCAGCCAAGTGCTGATCTTTAATGTATTTCTCTGTCTACTGTTTTTCGCCCAACACAGCCTTATGGCCAGAAAACCACTCCGCTCCGGGTCAAGGAACGCAGCTGGTCATCACACTTTTTACACCTGAAGGTGAGGATGGATCAGTAGAGCTGATATCGAGCCGATCGTTCGACTTACTTCATTCACATTAACGCTTATTTTAATTTCCAAATGTTTCGCACAATTGAACCATGACTGGCCTCTATAGGCATTAATGCCCATCACGAGCTATGCCATTTTGCGCTTTATTTGTTGAAGGAAATGGTCCATAATTTCAATACCAGTAGTTTATTAAGCAGAGTCGCCAAATTACATAAAGAACTACATAAGAGAAAAATCTAGTTGGATAAGTTGCCGAAGTAATTCTAGTCCCATGATATGAGGCGCGTTTTTGCGTTTAATCGTCAACAAAATTTCTCTCCATAGTCGATATTATCCAAATCCTAGTACAGGTGGGTTGCTAATTGGATTGATGGAATGATTTTAGCGTGATTGTCTTCGAGTATGGCGAGATATATTCAAGTGGTTAATTCTGATAAATCAGATTCAGGAGGTTATCATGGCAGGATCATTGACTTTTCAAGTATCTATAGGTGAACCATATGAGATCGCAGTAGGTAAAGTGACCGAAGCACTCAAATCTGAGGGATTTGGCGTACTCACCCGCATTGATGTAAAAGTCACGCTAAAGGAAAAACTGGACACCGATTTCCGCCCTTATATAATCTTGGGAGCCTGCCACCCACCTCTGGCACATCAAGCTTTGTTGAGTAATCCGCTGATCGGATTAATGATGCCATGCAACGTCACAGTAGAAGAAACAGACGATGGTTCATTAGTAAATATTGGCAACCCAGAAGTTTTACTTGGCATAGAGCCATTCGCAAGCGACGATCAGATAAGCGAAGTAGCGGCGGAGGCACGAATTCAACTGGAGCGCGTGGCCGCTGCATTGAAGAATGGATAGAAACATATTCCTGAGGATGTGATCACAAATTTTGTATCTTCATTTTTCCTTGAGATATGAATTGTGAGCGAAACTACATTAATCAAGTTTTTTGAATCGGAGCAGTTATGAAAACAAGCAGATCTTTAACCTACTTTTTGCTAGCTATTGCAGGTTTAATTGGCGGTGGAGGTCTGATGATATTTATGGTGTTCCTGTTTCGTGGTTCATTTAACATCGTCGATCTGGGAATGTCCAACATCCAGGTGCTCGCATTTGATGTGTTTCTCTGCCTCTTCTTTTTTGCACAGCACAGCCTAATGGCCCGAAAACCATTTCGCCTTTGGTTGAAATCATTCCTGCCCGCTCCGTATTACGGAGGCTTCTACGCAGTTGCCTCGGGGATCGCAGTGCTGGTTTTGGTTATTTTCTGGCAGGAAGCTCCCTTAACTTTATTTTCAATTCAAGGTTTCATGCGAGTGCTTTTTCGGGGGATATTCGTCTTAGCGGTCGCCGGCGTAGCCTGGACCGTTCTGTCACTGGGCTTCTTTGTCAATTTTCGTCTCCAACCAATGGTTGATGATTTGCGCGGCAGGCAATCTTCGTCTTCGTTGATCACCGACCGGGGCCCATATCGTTGGGTTCGCCACCCCCTTTACTTGTCCTCCTTGTTGATGATCTGGTCGAAACCGGATTTGACATTGGACCGGTTGCTTTTCAATCTGGTTTTTACGATTTGGGTGGTCATAGCCATACTATTCGAAGAACGCGATCTTGTTTCTACGTATGGAGATTCTTACCGCGCCTATCAACGCAAAATACCTATGCTGATCCCCTATCGCATTAATACAGGTGCGTTTAAAGAAGAAATTGGTGTGGTCATAGAATAAGTCAGAAATTCATTGATATTGGGGGGACACTGTCAGTATGCGCCATTTTGCCTATATCACCCTCCGCTAAAGTGCGCTATTTCAATCGGATATTTGCGAGTAGGATCTGATCTCGCCGTAAGATTGAACACCAAGCGAGGTTATAGCGTATTATTTAATGACAGACTAAAAGGAAGTGAATAATGGAAAACAACCACCATGAGGAACATGATCACATAGCTGAACCAGAACAAATTCATCAGCACTCATCTGAAATGGATATGCATGGGGGCCATTCAGATCATGCAGACCTTCACGAGCACTTAACACCCTCTGAAAGCCCATCTTCAATGGAACACGAAGATCACGCTGACCATCAAGCCGTAGAATCCCACGCTGAACATGATGATCGCGGCGATCATGTTGATCACCGTGGGCACGAAGAGATGTTCCGCAAGCGGTTCTGGATCTGCCTTCTGCTTTCCATCCCCGTTTTGCTATTCAGCTCAGCTGTGCAAGGTTTCTTTGGCTTCAGTATGCCAACTTTCCCAGGGAGCCTTCTAATCACCCCGGTATTGTCGGTTGTAATCTTCATCTACGGTGGAGTGCCTTTCATCCGTATGGCTGTTCCTGAAATTCGCAACCGACAACCTGGCATGATGACCCTGATCACCCTGGCAATCAGCGTAGCCTTCTTCTACAGCCTGGCTGCACTGATCTTCTCCCTTGGACCTACTTTCTTCTGGGAATTGGTCACCCTGATCGATGTCATGCTGTTGGGTCACTGGCTGGAGATGCGTAGTGTCCGTCAGGCTTCAGGTGCGCTCAACGAGCTGGCCAAGTTGATGCCTGACAAGGCTGAACGTATTCAACCTGATGGAAGCACGGTAGAAGTGCGAACCAACGAACTACATACCGGCGATCTGGTTTTGGTCAGACCGGGAAACAGCATCCCTGCTGATGGCGTGGTGGTCGAAGGTGAGTCTGATGTGAACGAATCCCTGATCACAGGTGAATCCAAACCAGTCAAAAAGGCACCAGGTGAAAAGGTAATTGGTGGGGCGATTAACACAGATGGCAGCCTGCGAGTGCAGATTGAGGCCACTGGAGATGAAACTGCATTGGCCGGAATCATGCGCCTGGTTGAAGAAGCCCAACAGAGCAAATCCGATACACAGATCCTGGCCGATAAAGCTGCAGGCTGGTTGTTTTACATCGCAGTTGGATTTGCTATTCTGACAGGGATAGTTTGGACGATTGCAATTGGTTTCAATTCTGAAGTCATCGCTCGAGTTGCGACCATACTGGTGATCGCATGTCCCCATGCTCTTGGATTGGCAATCCCACTGGTTGTGGCGATCACTACATCTCTGGGAGCAAAAAATGGAATTCTGGTTAGAGATCGGCTGGCATTGGAGGAAGCAAGAGAAATAGATATCGTTATTTTCGACAAAACCGGCACCTTGACCAAAGGAGAGTTTGGCGTCGTCGGCATCGCGACAGCGGATGGCTGGAAGGAGGACCAGGCACTTGCGATGGCAGCCGCAATTGAGGGGGACTCTGAACACACCATCGCACGGGGGATTCGCCAATCAGCTGGAGAACGAGAACTCAGCCTCCCTGATGTGTCTGAATTTGAAGCGATAAAAGGACGGGGGGTAAAAGGTGTTGTTGACGGTCAAACTGGCTACATTGGTGGACCGAGGATGCTCGAAATGTTGGCAATCGATCTTCCGGAAAAAATCGCCCAATTTGAATCCCAGGCCGGAGAAAAAGGTCAGAGTGTTGTAAATCTTATTCTCGAGAAGGATGTGATCGCCAGTTTCGCTGTCGCTGATGTGATACGAGAAGAGAGTCAGCAAGCGATCGATAAGCTTCATGAAATGGGAATTGAAGTCGCCATGCTGACCGGTGACAGCAACGCGGTTGCCAAAGCGGTATCAGAAGAATTAGGAATTGACCAATACTTTGCTGAAGTATTACCTGAACACAAAGATCAGAAAGTGGCTGAATTACAAGCCCAAGGTAAGCTTGTCGCCATGGTTGGCGATGGCGTTAATGATGCCCCAGCCCTGACCCGAGCTGATGTCGGTATCGCTATCGGCAGCGGCACTGATGTCGCGGTTGAATCGGCAGATGTCATCCTGGTAAAAAACAACCCGTCCGATGTCGTTAATATCTTTTATTTGAGCAATGCCAGTTATCGCAAGATGAGGGAGAATCTGATCTGGGCAACAGGGTACAACGTGGTTGCTTTGCCGCTGGCAGCAGGAATTTTGGCACCCTTCGGATTTCTACTCTCTCCCGCTCTGGGCGCGTTGTTCATGTCCCTCAGTACAGTAATTGTGGCGATAAATGCACAAACGATGAGACGAATGAAGTTCTCTGAAACCTAAGAAAAGGAGCGTAATCTGGTATTGAAGACACGATTGTGATTAACTAAAAATCACCCCCATATCCTTATGTTGGAAACTAGGAGGCTGGTTTGGGTCACATCGAGTATCAGGTACACCCTGGGAGCAAGATGGAGAAAGTCAAGTATTGATAGTTGACTCCCATGGAAAATTATGCGATTTTGGTTTCCAGAAGACGGACTACTTATGGCGTTTAATTAAGTCGCCTTAACTTCTTCAAGTCAGACTGTTCGCATAAAAATTATTAATTATTTAACAATCTTATTCAAGATTTTGAGAGATAAACTCATCAAGATCTTCTGGTCTTACTCTAACATTTCGATTGATTCGAATACTTGGGATTTGTTTCAGCTGAATCAATTTATATGCTGCACCTTTGCTGATATTTAGGATTCTTGCAACGTCTGGTGCAGTTAGAAGACAAGTATCAA
>JBFFIU010000177.1:0-7705 GCA_041556275.1 Anaerolineales bacterium
ATCCAGTGGGATATGGGCTATTTCGACATGCTGTTCGGATACGAGTGGGAACTCACGAAGAGCCCTGCAGGCGCCTGGCAGTGGAAGGCGAAAGACGTGGCCGAAAGAGACCTCGCACCGGATGCGGAAGATCCATCAAAGCGGGTTCCAACCATGATGACAACCGCCGACATGGCGATGCGAATGGACCCGATCTACGAGCCGATCGCACGCCGGTTCCATGAAAACCCCGATGAGTTCGCCGATGCCTTCGCCCGGGCATGGTTCAAGCTGACACACCGCGACATGGGCCCCCGTTCGCGATATCTCGGCGCGGAAGTACCAGAAGAAGAACTCATTTGGCAAGACCCGGTACCCGTAGTCGATCATGAGCTGATCGACGAACAGGATATCGCCGCACTCAAGGGCAAGATTCTTGCATCAGGTTTGTCTGTCCCCCAACTGGTCTCAACCGCCTGGGCCTCGGCCTCCACGTTCCGCGGCTCTGACAAGCGCGGAGGTGCGAACGGGGCGCGTATACGTCTAGCACCGCAAAAAGATTGGGAAGTAAACCAGCCCGCGCAACTTTCGAAGGTCCTTGAAACCCTAGAGGAAATCCAGAAAGGGTTCAACGACGGACAGTCCGGGGGCAAGAAAGTCTCATTCGCTGACATGATTGTTCTAGGTGGGTGTGCAGGTATCGAACAAGCTGCCAAGAATGCCGGTCATGCTGCAACTGTTCCCTTCACCCCAGGACGAACAGATGCCTCCCAGGATCAAACCGACGTGGAGTCATTTTCCGTACTCGAACCAGCTGCAGACGGGTTCCGCAATTATATGAAGACCAAATACGCTGTATCAGCAGAGGAAATGCTGATTGATCGGGCGCAACTGCTGACCCTGACCGCACCTGAGATGACGGTTCTCGTTGGTGGTATGCGCGTCTTGAATGCCAACTACGGAGGGTCCCAGCACGGCGTATTTACTATGCGGCCAGAGACACTCACTAATGACTTCTTCGTTAATCTGCTTGACATGGACACCGAGTGGAAGGCAGCTTCAGAAGATGAAGACGTTTTCGAAGGTCGTGATCGCGCAACGGGTGAACTCAGGTGGACCGGCACCCGTGTTGACCTCATCTTTGGTTCGAACTCCCAGCTCCGGGCTCTTGCCGAAGTTTATGCTCAGGACGACTCCCAGGAGAGGTTCAAGCATGACTTCGTGGAAGCCTGGAACAAGGTGATGAACTCGGATCGCTTCGACCTTGCCTGAATCTTCTTAGTGAAATAGGCTTTACTAAAACAAAAAAAGTCACCCGTGGATGGTGACTTTTTTTGTTTAACCACATCGAATTGGTCGTATTATCGTTCTTAATCACTGACCAACCGCTCAAAATCTTATGATTTCTCCAAATTGAATTCTCTCAAACTAAATTGAGATCGAGACCAATTATTTTAACAGCCTGCCTTTTTAATTTGATTGATTTAACCTCGAATTGTGGATATGTTGGTTATTATTGCCAGATTTAATCTCATTGTGGCAAATTTATGCAATTGCTATTTTTTGAATCAGACAAATTCATTAAATCCGCTTAACCTACAGAGAAAAACTCACGTAGTATCTCGACGGCCATTTTGTTCTCCTCTGCACTTCCGATGGTTACTCTGAACCATCCATCGCTGCCATATTTGGGTGTTTCGCCGCGGAAGATGATGCCTCGTTCCAATGCAAATTCCAATACATCCTGCCCTTTCTTACCTGCAGGGCCAGCATCGAACAAAATATAGTTGGCTCGCGAATTAAAAATCACTAAACCAGGTATGTCGCTCAGTGAATCCTCGATATAAGCAATTTGCTGATTATTGAATTCTACACGTTCCTGCAATCCTTCTTCATCGTTTAACGCTGCGTAACCAGCCCACATGGGTATCGTACCCACATTCCAAGGCAAAAGTGCAGCAGAAATCTGCACGATGACATCTCTGTGCCCCAAAGCATAACCAAAACGCATTCCTGCCAAGCCATAGGCTTTCGATAGGGTGCGGGTGATAATCACATTCTTATATTCCTTGAGCAGCTCAACCTGAGATCTTTCCAACCCGGCGTACTCTACATATGCCTCATCAACGATAAAGGGAATACCCGTTTTAGCGATGATAGTAAAGTGATCGCGATCCATAAAGTTTCCAGTCGGGTTGTTCGGATTTGCGATTACGATTATCTTTGTTTTCTCTGTGACCGATTCCAGGATGGATCCTGGATCGAAGAGTATCTGATCATCTTTATAAACCATTGGCACAGACACTAGATTTCCACCAAGTATGTTGCAACGTAGCTTGTATATCCCAAAGCAAGGCGTATGCTGGATCACTTCTTCACCTGTCTGCAGAAAGCTGCGGAAGATATTATCAAAGACCTCGCTCGAACCATTTCCCAGCATTACATTCTCCGGACCATCCAGATCGTTGATCTCGGCGATCTTGGAACGAACAACGAGTCCCTGATCAGGATAACGATTGGCCAGCTGCCCAAATTGGGTGATGGCTTCCATAACTTTAGGGGAAGGTGATTTCGGGTTCTCATTCGACATCATGCGATGCAGCTCTGGTTGTTGCCAGGCCAGCTCAATATGGGAAGAGACATACATGGGTATATCTTTTATCCAAGGCACAAAATACTCTTCGATTTGTTTAGTCATTAAATGGGTTCCTCACTTATTAATGCGTAAATTTTTCTTTCGTGAGCTATACAAGTGCTTATATACGTTCGCAGATTAACCATCTATCTCTTATTCTGTATGCTCATCTCCGTTTGAGCAGGTTTTTGACTTCTATTGTAAGCCGATCTGCAGTTAGACCGTATTGCTCGTAAATCGTCTTATAAGGGGCAGATGCGCCATAACGATCTACACCTAACACCCGATCAGATTCTGTGCCCAGGTATCGCCCCCAGGCCAACGTAACGCCTGCTTCGACTGCCAGAATTGGAACGCCAGGAATAAGGATAACTTCTTGGTAATCTTTCGATTGGGCATCGAACAATTCCCAACTGGGCATCGAAACTACCCGTGCATTGATCCCTTCATCACTTAGTAGGTTTGCTGCCTCAATAGCAATACTGACCTCGGAACCAGTACCGATTAGAATGATGTCTGGATTCTTAGCAGATGATTCTTGTAATATATATGCCCCCATATCCAGCCCATTTTCAGCAAGGGAGTACTGGGGCAATCCCTGGCGAGTCAATACTAATGCCGTGGGTCCTTCTGTTCGATTAAGTGCAACTTTCCAGGCAGCTGCAGTCTCATTTCCATCCGCAGGTCGCAAGACCACAAGGTTTGGGATGGCGCGCAAACTGGTCAAGTGCTCCACAGGTTGGTGCGTTGGACCATCTTCTCCCAATCCAATACTGTCGTGGGTGAAGACATAGATAACTGGCAGACCCATCATCGCCGCCAATCGGATGGTTGGGCGCATATAATCTGAGAAGATCAAAAATGTTCCACCGTAGGGGCGAAGACCGTGCAAAGTAAGGCCAGTCATGATCGAACCCATGCCGTGTTCTCGAACACCATAACGTATATAAGATCCTCCAAATTTTCCTGGAGCGATATCGACTGCCCCACCCGTGCGGGTATTGTTGCTCGGGGTTAAGTCTGCAGATCCTCCTATGAGGTTCGGTAGGTGAGGTGCGATCGCATCCAGCACTTTACCAGAAGCTGACCTGGTTGCGAGTGGTTTGTCCGCAGGGAAATCAGGCAAATACTTTTCCCAGCTGGGAGTCAGTTGGCCATTGACAAATCGATCCCACTCCTTTGCCATGTCAGGATGAGCAGCTTTGTAGCCATCCACCAAATTCCGCCATTTATTATGAAATTCACTTCCGGATTGTTGGTTGCCTCTAAAATATTCTCGTACCTCCTCTGGAATGAAGAATCTAGCCTCCGGATCCCATCCGAATTGTTCCTTTGTCTTTTTAAGATCCTCTTCTCCCAAGGGTGAGCCGTGTACTTTAGCTGTATCCTGTTGGGGACTTCCGAAACCAATATGTGTACGGCAGGCGATCAGGGACGGACGCTGAGTTTCTTCTCGTGCCTCCTGGATCGCCCCCCCAATCGCATCCATATCATGCCCATCGATATTTTGCACGTGCCAACCATAAGCGGCGAATCGTCCTGGGACATCATCGCTATAAGTCAGGTCTGTTGGTCCATCAATGGAGATATGGTTATCGTCATATAACACGATCAAGCGACCTAATCCCAGATGACCTGCAAAGGAAGCCGCTTCATGTGACACGCCTTCCATCAAATCGCCATCTGAAGCCAAAACATAGGTGAAATGGTCGACCAGATCATATCCTGGCTGATTGAATTTTGTTGCCAGAATCCTTTCCGCCAAAGCCATCCCAACCGCATTGGCGAAGCCCTGTCCCAATGGTCCAGTGGTTGTTTCTATACCAATTTCCACATCATACTCTGGATGCCCAGGAGTTAAGCTGCCCCATTGCCGGAACTGCTTTACTTCTTCCAGCGGCATTGGAAAGCCAGCCAGATGCAACAGTGAGTACAATAACGCAGAACCATGTCCCGCCGATAACACAAATCGATCCCGATCTGGCCATGTTGGATCAGATGGATCGTATTTCATAAAGCGAGTCCATAAAACAATTGCAATATCTGCAGCACCCAGTGGTAATCCCGGATGTCCAGAGTTCGCTGCTTGAACTGCATCTATGGCCAACATACGTAATGTTGTCGCTGCCAGGCGATCTTTTTCAGAGTACATATTTCCTTCTCGCTCCTTATTACCTTAAGATTAAGCTCCTAACATTCTTGGGATCAGTCTACATCAAGATTAACTGATGCAGATCGGCTCAATTAACTTACCCTTGATCTAAATTTAAGCAAATTGTTTCATTACTTCGGTGACTATAATCGGAATTCATACCCGGATCCGCTCTCCTTTTGGATCATAGAGGGGGGACTGTTCCACAACTGCTGACACTTTCTCAGCGAAAATTTCTATCTCCAATTCCATACCCAGAACTGCATACTCTACAGGCAGATAAGCGAAAGCTATACTCCTACCAACAGAGTAACCGTACCCACCGGAGGCGACCCAACCGACGATAGTATCCAAACCGCGCAGCCGGATTGGTTCATTTCCCAGGGCGATCGTGCGGTCATCGGCTAGAGTAAGGCAACATAATTTCTGATTTATACCAGTCTCTTTCTGTTCGAGTAATGCCTGTAGACCGATAAAATCACCTTTATTAAATTTCACTGCAAACCCTAAACCTGCCTCTAATGGAGTGTAGTCGGGGGTAATCTCAGCACTCCAGTAACGATATCCCTTCTCTATGCGTAATGTATCAATCGCTTTATACCCAACGGGGACCATTCCTTCTGGTTGACCAGCCTGCCACAATACATCCCACAAACGGAGACCATATTCACTCGGGCAATAGAACTCCCATCCAAGCTCTCCTACATAAGTAACCCGGCTTGCTAAAACGGGTACCTCTCCAATAGTGATGTATCGTGCAGTCATATACGGGAAGCTTTCATTGCTCAGGTTGTTCGGAGATACCTTTGTCAAGATGATACGCGCTCTTGGACCCCATAATCCAATACAAGCATAATTTGAGGTCACATCTTCCAGAGTTACCGAGCCATCATCCGGCATGTTGAGGCGTAACCATGAACTGTCATGCGAACCAAATGCTGTCCCAGTAATGATCAGAAATCGATCATCAGCTAGACGAGTGACTGTGAAATCACATTCGATGCCTCCTTTTGGATTGAGACATTGAGTATATACCACGGCTCCAATTGGTTGATCAATATCATTTGCGCAAACATAATTGAGAAATGCCAATGCCCCTGATCCACGCACCTCGAATTTGTTGAAGGAGGTTTCGTCGAATAAACCGGCGATCTCCCGAGTCTGCAGGTGTTCGTACCCAATGGCACGCGACCAATTATGGCGTGACCACCCTTTTGGCTCATATCCATGTCGCGCCAAGCTTTCATGCGATTTATACCAATTCGGTCGTTCCCATCCTGATTTTTCCCCAAATTCCGCTCCCAGATCTCTCAGGCGATGATAAGTTGGAGACAGGCGTAGATTTCTCCCAGTCACACGTTCTTCCCCAGGATAATGAATATCGTAATATTTAGAGTATGTCTCAATCGTACGATCGAGTGTATATTCCTGGCTGGAATAGTTTGGCCCAAATCGGCGTACATCTAAACGCCATACATCCCACTCGGGATGTCCTTCGATGATCCACTCCGCCATCACTTTTCCGATCCCCCCAGCACCTGCCAGACCATGAGCGCAAAATGCACAAGCCACCCAGAAGCCTTTCACCTCAGTTGGACCAAGCAGAAATTCACCATCAGGGGTGAAACCCTCCGGACCATTGAGCAATTGGATCACCTCAGCTGTTTCAACAACAGGTACGCGGATAACTGAATTTTCCATTAATGGAGCAAAGCGATCCCAATCAGGGGCAAGAAGCTGATATTTAAAATCTTTGGGGATACCCTGCAATCCATAAGGTGCGGGATCGCGTTCATAACCACCTGTTATCAGACCACCTACTTCTTCACGCCAGTAAACCAGTAAGTCTGGATCACGCAAAGTAGGGAAATCGTGCTCAACGCCTGGAATGGGCTTGGTGATAATGTAAAGGTGTGCCATAGGAACAACTGGCAGGTTCAACCCAACCATTTTGCCGACCTCACCCCCCCACTGCCCCGCTGCGTTCACAACAATTTCTGTCTTGATCGAACCACGATTGGTAATAACTTCATCGATCCGGCCTTGATTGAGATTTATCCGCTCGACATTTGTCTCGGTAAAAATCTTCGCCCCCCCTTTTTTTGCTCCAGCAGCCAGAGCATTGGTCAAGCCCGTCGGATCGATCACACCATCGTTTGGAGTGAATGCTGCCCCAACAACACCTTCCAGGGATATTAGCGGGAAAAGGTCGTATGCTTCCTGTGGGCTGATTATTTCCATGGGCATTCCAAAAGAGCGGGCCATACCAACCACACGCTTGATGTCTTCCATGCGTTCCGGAGATGAGGCCAGGCGTATCCCGCCCACCTCACGCCAGCCAGGATCAATACCAGTTTCATCTTTGAGCCGGCGGTATAGATCGGTACTGTAATACATCATCCGCGTCAAATTAGCATCTGAACGCAATTGACCGACCAACCCTGCTGAATGCCAAGTGGAACCGGCAGTAAGTTCGTGACGTTCAAGTAATACGACATCAGTCCATCCCATCAGTGTCAAATGGTAAGCGATGCTACACCCGCCTACACCGCCTCCAATAATAACCACCCGAGCTTGTGATGGAATATCAGCCATGTGATTTAATTTCCTGCATTGTGATCCTCGATGATTAGAGATTGATTTGATGCTTCCCGGGAGAGTTATTCTCCCCCTAATCTTAAAATTAATATTTAATACTGGCCGTAGTTCAATTTATTGAAAGCAGAATTGGCTGTCTGGATGTGAATAAATTTGAAGCTAAGGTTTTGTCTGCCATACAGATTCCGGACGAGCCATTTCAGAGACGATATCAAATGAGGAGATCACACCCAATGGTAATGAATCTGGATGGTCCTTATCTATCACCAAAATTCTGTGGTGGTGATAATTAATCATCATTTGGGCGGCTTCTTGGAGAGAGGCATCCATGCCAATTTTAA
>JBFFIU010000178.1:0-7701 GCA_041556275.1 Anaerolineales bacterium
CACTCCGAGATCGACACTCTTGAGAGGGTAGGGATATTGCGTGACTTGCGCTTAGGGGTATTCGATGTTGTAGTCGGCATCAACCTGCTGCGGGAAGGACTGGATTTGCCTGAAGTCTCTCTGGTTGCCATCCTGGATGCGGATAAAGAGGGATTCTTGCGCTCGGATACGGCTCTGATCCAGACCATTGGACGGGCGGCACGCCATGTGCGTGGTAAAGTGGTCATGTATGCTGATAGAGTTACTGATTCGATGAAACGCGCAATCGACGAGACGAACCGCCGGAGAGCGAAGCAAAATGCGTATAACGAGGAGCATGGTATCGAACCAGTGAGCATTGTCAAAGCGGTACGAGACCTGACAGACCAGGTTGCTGTCCAGGCAGTCGCTGAGCAAAAGGCGGAATATCGTGTTGAAGGCGCGGCTGCACTGCCAAAACCAGAAATCAAAAAGGTGATCGCCGAGATGGAAAAACAGATGAAAATCGCTGCACAAGAGTTGGAGTTTGAGAAAGCAGCTGTACTGCGCGATCAGATATTTGAGCTGCGATCGATTCTGGCTGAAGAATCTAATTTACCTCCCTGGGAGAAGGTGCGTCTGCTTGCTGGGGAAGACTAAACCTTCTATTTCCTTTTATTTCCCGATCAACAAAGTTTCTGCGATTGGTGAATCGCTGAACTCATTTACGATAGATAAATTGGGGGTTTCAGTGATTCAAAAACGCATATTCACACTGCTCCACAGTGAGCTTTTGAGCAGAGTTTACGAGCAGGTATTCATTTCTGGTTTGCACAATTTGCAACATAATCTCAACAAGGACGGGATCAAATTGGGAACCCGAATTCCTCTTAAGTTCTGCAACAATATTCTCGA
Organism: Anaerolineales bacterium; assembly: GCA_041556275.1. Classification (GTDB taxonomy): domain Bacteria; phylum Chloroflexota; class Anaerolineae; order Anaerolineales; family UBA4823; genus PFL25. The sequence continues at coordinate 874 of JBFFIU010000178.1, forward strand.
AACTCAAAGCATTCCGGTATGGGCGATCAGATGCCATTGCCTCAACAGCATCTGCGATAGCGATGATGCGCGCTTCCAGCGGGATGTCTTTTCCTTTCAATCGATCCGGATATCCAGAACCATCGTACCATTCGTGGTGATGGCGAACGATAGGGGATAACTGTTTTAGAGAATGTGATTTATCCAAAATATTGGCACCGAGGGTCGTATGTTCTTGAACGGCGACATATTCTTTGGCTGACAATTGATTAGGCTTTAATAGAATTGCATCAGGTATGCCGATCTTTCCGATATCATGAATTAAACTGGCTTTGCGGACTCGTTCGATTCGCTTGGGAGCCAAACCGAGCTTTTTGGCAATTAATACTGAATAACGAGTTACATATTGTGAATGCCCCAAAGTGAATGGGTCGCGCAGATCGATCACTTCTGATAAGGCATCCAGCAGGTTTTCATTTAGTTTATTGATCTCCTGAGAGTTTCTTTCCAGGAGTGTGTTCTTCCCCCTCAATTCATTAACTATTGCAGTGGTTTGATCGATGTACTTTTTTACGCTTATGCGGAGCATCAGTAGGGGGGCGAGAATAACAATCAAGCCCATAAGACCAGTAGTTCTATAGCCAAGAATTAGTGCATAGGCGATCAATCCCATCGAAATGTAATAAGGTAACATCCAGGAGAATTTTTCTTTCCAAACTTGCTTAACAGAAATACCGGCATCGATTTTTATTGCCAGGGAGATCAAAGCTGTTGTGCTAAGAAAGACGATCATCGCTGCAAGGACAGAGACCAATAACTGGACGATGAATGAATGATCACTGAACTGCTTTCCAGTCAGCGTGATCAGGTTGACATACAGCAAACCTGCAATCATCTGGTTCAGGCTGTTGAAAACAAAACGGTTTAAACGATTATGATGTTTCAACTTGGCAACCAATGCAAAGGTCAAACTCAGGACTACCGCACCGATCGGTCCATACAGTAACGTTCCAGCTATAATTGGGGCGGCGGACGTCGAGATTGATGTATTCCTCAGGTAGATATCGATTGATAAGCCTTCAGTGATGATCACGAGCACCGAAAACAGAAACAAACCAAACCAGTCGACACTTGGTTTAGGCGTTACAAAGAAGAGTGTAAGAGGTAAGGTGATGAAAATTAGGGAACCAATAAAGAGGTTAAGGAGCCAGCTGGGTGTTGGATTCTCTGCAGGGACTAGGGATGGCTCTGGGTCTGCAGTTACTTTCTTCGTTTTCCCTGTTGAGTCACGAATAGGATTGGGCAAAGATTTATAACTATCCAATTGGACCCGCTCATCTAACAAAGTTTGATTTTGAGATAAAGTCTTCTCATCAACTGTGCTAAAAAGGTGATTCGTTCCCTGATCTGAGTATATGCAGACCCGATTGCGCCCCTCCAATTTTGAATGATACAAGGCTGAATCTGCATTATGCACAATTTCATTGGCGGTCTCAGAGAACCTAGTTCTTCCTGCAATCCCAAAACTCACAGTGACATGAATCGGTTTGATGCCGGTTGGAATTGAGAACTCGGTCCTTTCAACGGCGATTCGAATATCTTCGATATGCTGATAAGCTTCCTGGGGTGTTGTCTCCGGCATCAGAATAATAAATTCCTCACCACCAAAACGGGCTACGATATCGTATTCGCGGACAAAGTTTTGCAGGAGATTAGCGACTCCGATCAGCACTTCATCTCCGGCCAGGTGACCATATGTGTTGTTTATATGTCGAAGAAGGTCTAGATCGGCAAGGACGACGGTCAGTGGTCTGTCAAATCGATCAGCTCTTTCGATCTCTTTTTCCAAGACCTCGGCGAAGTATTTAGCGTTATTCAACCCCGTTTTTGCATCGATTTTGGTTTTCCGCTCTAATGCAGGAACTTTTAAGGTGGTGTAGATCAGGTAAAGCGGCAGCAAGATCAGCGGGATTGCAAAGGGGTTAATGAGCCAGATCAAGGCAGTGGCTGCGCCCATGCAGAGTAAGGTAAAATCGATCATCAGAGGGAGAATATCAAAAACACCCGATTTGGAAAAATTCTCACCACGTGCAAACCAAACCACCAAACCAATCATGAGGTGATTAAGCAAAGTGAAAACGGCCATACTGGTCAGCACGCCCAGAACGCCCTCAAATGTTAATAAGGTCATCCCAGGGTTGATCAGATTGTAGAGAAGTCCCGAGACAAATGTCACAATAATGTAGGAAGCGATATTGAAACCCTGGATGTACCAGGGATATTTTTGCCAAGCCCATTCGATCAGGTTAGATAAGATAATTACCACGATGCAAGCTTCAGGTCCAAGGATGGCAAAGGTACATCCGTAGATCAAGAAACTTATATTGTAGTGCGATCTATTCGTTGTACCTTCGACTTTAAAGAACAATGCCAGAGACGCCATCCCACTAAGAAAAAACATAGCCCACAGGTTCTGCCATGTATGATTATGCAGAATCCAAGCCAATATCCCGCAACCAACAAGAATTGTTGAGAATATATAGATTTTGGCCGGTAAGGAAAAATCTTTCATTTTACTTCCTTGGAGTATGATGAATGTTGGAGTTTTTCTTACCAATAAGATTAGATTGACAAATGATCGGCACCTGCATCCAAGCAAAATCTTGCAACACTGAGGCGAGATTTCCATTGGGGTTCATAGGCAATCCTTTGAATAATCGATTTTCTAGTATCATGCGAACTCAATTTCAATAAAACTTTGTTTTATCCCTGTGAGAATAGAACAATACTTGTCCGAGAGACTCTAGTTCAAGTGATTCTTGGTGGCCTCTCGCCAAATCATTCCAGGCAGCACTTCTCTTGAACGCACCTTTCCAGGCGACGCTGCTCCAAGAAACCGAGTTCCAAGCCACACTATTCCAGGCAACGCTATTCCAGGCTACTGAATTCCAGGCGACAGAGTTCCAGGCAACGCTATCCCAAGCTACAGGATCGTCACCCGTCCACAAAAGCTGGCTTGCGATCTGACCGGTGTTGGCTGACTCGGTAGAGGATCCAGTGACAGCAGCATAAATATCCAGATATGGATACCTTCCACCGATTCCACCAGCCGAATTTATCAGGCGATATTTGATCTGATCAGGGGTTAAATCCGGTTCATCTTGCAATAACAACGCCACAGCACCGGTAACCATCGGTGCGGACATCGATGTCCCGCTCAGGCGGAAATATTCTCCGTTCATTACTACACGGTCGGGGTGATCTGAGATCCAATCACCGGGTCCTAAAATACTGATGATATCCGTTCCTGGAGCGATGATCTCTGGTTTCGAGTGACCATCTAATGTTGTACTATGCGCCGAGAAGGAAGAAATTGTGTCATCCGAAAGGTCAGGTGAGCCTTGTTCATCACTTGCACCGACAGTGATGATGAAAGGATCATTGGCTGGCGCGGCTTTGGCAGTGTTGTATCCGTCACTTTGGCCTTTATTACCTACCGATGCCACTACCACCACTCCATTAAACCAGAGGATTTCGGCGGCTGCATCGAGCGGGCTAGCATGGTAAGAACTCTCAATTGTCGAGTTGATCGATAAGTTGACCGCGCGGATGTTGTACTTGTCTTTGTTATCCAAAACCCACTGCATGGCGTAAATGGCATCAGACTCATAAGCCATACCAGAATCATCACTTATCCTCAGGCTGATGAGGTTTACCTGCGGGGCAATGCCAGCATAGAGTCCGTCCGATCTGTACCCGCTACCACCAATGATTCCGGCCACATGGGTACCATGGCCACTAGCGTCATTCAATTGACCTGGATTTGAATTGAAGGACAGCTGTTCAATAACACGAGAATCTGGCTTAGCTTTATAAGGGTCGACTTGCAGATCCTTTTCTCGATCGACACCACTATCTATCACTGCTACAGTAATTCCCTGACCCTGTAAACCCATCTCCCATAGCGGACGGACTCTCAATGTGTCTAGAAAATAATTTTCGGGGAGGATAGTATCCGGTTCATCTTTTTTAGGCGACGTCTTTTTTGTGTTCTCAACAGGAGCATCTAATGTTATCCAGCGGATGGCAGGATCGAAAGCCATATTCAGGGCTGATTGGGCTGGAAGCTCAGCTACTAGTGCGTTGATAATATGCAGATCTTTAGTGAGATCGCCTCCAAATTCAGCAACCAACCGTTCTGCCCTACCAGAGTGGTCCGCTTTTTGAACGAACACCGAGACCATCCGAGCTGGGTTCTCAGCCGCGATTTTGCTGAGAAGGGGGTGAACATTAGCAGGGCTGTCAACCACGGGGAAAGAGACTGGTCCCAGCGATCCAACGACCAGAACCAGCATGATCAATACGAGAAAAATTCCTTGTAATCTTTTCATCCGGAGGTCCTCATCGACATCTTGTTGGATTTTGATCTGATAATTTGACATCTAGTGAGCCCATCTAGTTCCTATAAATTTCCGGCAATTTCAAATCTGATGCATTGTTTTCTTCTTTCCATACCTAACTGTCCAAAAATTATGAGCCCCTCAAGCTCTTGGGCGCCTGAGGGGCAGAATAGTTTTTTGCCTAGGCAGCCCGTCCGTCCTGTGGCTAAATAGCCAGTTAGACCGTAGCTTTGTGTCCCCGCCTTTCGACAGGTATACCTTTTCTGTGCTACTTAATGAGCCTAGGCAGCCCGACTGTCATATAGTCTTGAGACTATTTAGACCGTGGCTTTGCGTCCCTGCCTTTCGACAGGTTTGCCTTTTCTGTGCTGTTTTTGTTTTCCTGACACCTCCTCAATGCTTTGTGAATAGTACTTTAGTAATGAATTTAGTACTTTCTTACTATTTGCCTGAGATAACGGGGGGTAATAACTTTTGTTACATTAGAAACTAACCAATTTATTACATAAGTGTGTATTCTTGCAAGTCTGTTAGGGTCATTCGAAGGTGACTTACCTTTCAAATGAAGCCAAAAGTATTGATAAAATTACCACATTCTAACCTAAAATTTGTTCAAATGATTTCAAGGATATAGAGGAGCTTGGTATAGTGTGGAATCTTAAACCCTCTTAGGAGAGTGTAACAAATGCATTGACCAAAGTGGTTTGATTAATTCCGGAATGTATTTCGATGTATTTAGGGTAAACTTGATCCACAAAAATGGTAGGAAATGAATAACAGATTATGATCAAGAACAATGTGACTCGCATGCTCGAGTCGCGGGGAATTCCTTATCAAGCCTTTGAGCTACCAATTGAGAAGATCGGTGCAATTGAAGCCGCGCAAATATTGGGTATCGATCCCGAGTTAGTATTCAAGACGATTGTGGTTGAACGAAAAGTGGGAGCGAAGCCTATTCTGGCATTGGTTCCGGGTCCAAGGGAGGTGAATTTGAAAGCCCTCGCCCGTTCATTGAATGAGAAAAAAGTTCACTTGGCAACACAAAAGGGTGCCGAGCAGTTGACAGGATTAAAAGTTGGAGGCATTTCACCGCTCGCATTAATCAATCGTGGTTTTGACGTTGTCGTGGATCGAGCAGCTGAGGCGCATGAGCAGATTTATGTGTCCGGCGGACAGCGAGGTTTGAATGTTCGTCTTCCAACAAAAGATCTAATAGATCTAACACACGCTAAAACAGCCGCGATCAGTATTTGAGCAGAGCATTAATTATCAAAGGGTGTTTCTTGTCTAAATCAAATATTGATCCTATAATTCAAAGTAGACTTGTCTCTAGGGAGAGTTAAATGGACGAAGGATCAGATTCGGTTGGCCCGATCATTGTTTGCAGTGACGTGCATAAGTGGTTTGGCAACTTCGAGGCTTTGCGGGGAATATCGATGGAGGTCGAGAGGGGGGAGGTGGTTGTAATTTTTGGCCCCTCTGGATCGGGAAAATCAACTTTCATACGAACACTCAACCGCTTAGAAGAACATCAACAAGGTCAAATTATCATCGATGGCATCGAACTTACGCGCGATGTGCACAATATCGAAGCTGTTCGCATGGAAACCGGGATGGTATTCCAACAATTCAACTTGTTCCCGCACCTAAATGTGCTCCAGAATATCACCCTGGCACCCATTCAGGTACGCAAATGGTCCAAGGATAAAGCTGAAGAAATTGGCAGACAATTATTGGAAAGAGTAGGTATCCCGGAACAGGCGGATAAATACCCTAGCCAACTCTCGGGGGGGCAGCAACAGCGAGTTGCCATTGCACGCGCCTTAGCCATGCAACCCAAGATCATGTTGTTTGACGAGCCGACCTCAGCTTTGGACCCGGAGATGATAAAAGAAGTGTTGGATGTGATGATCGAACTGGCGAAGACTGGCATGACCATGCTGGTTGTGACCCACGAGATGGGTTTTGCGAGAGGAGTGTCCGATCGGATGTATTTCTTCGATGAGGGATTGATCGTCGAAACGGGCTCACCTCATGACATATTTCACAACCCTCAAGAAGACCGAACCAAGCTCTTCCTTTCCCAGATTTTATCGCACTAATAACAGAACCCTGCACAACCAAATACAGTCACCTAGCTGGGTGACTGTATTTTAATAGGACAAGGATTAATCCAACCAAATCCCCTTGGAAGTTCAAAATAATCTTAGTAATTAATTGAACCGATAAGATCTCCATTTACCAACACCTCATACTCACGAGGAGAGAATTCCCCCAAGGGAATGCTTGCCTCAAATGGCTCCAAGACTTGAATGCATATTTCGGCTGGATCAGATAGCGAATACACCTCAACCCAGATGCGAGCCAATTCGTCAGGTTCCGGGAGCAGGACACGTAATTGATGACAAGGAGTGGGCAGCGCGCCTGATAATCTCAGCAGGTGCTGATG
>JBFFIU010000179.1:0-7699 GCA_041556275.1 Anaerolineales bacterium
AGGTCGCAGCGATACTTTGGCGGGATAGCGCACGCCCGCGATATCAATCTCGTATGTTCCGCTGTTGACGAAATCAGCAGAGACGATTCCCCCTTCATTCTCAACCGGACCGACCCCCACCGATGCTCCCAAAGTATGGCCATACCCACCTGCCATTATATATCCAACGGGTACCCCATTCCGGTAGATGATTTCACCGTAATACAGCATCGGTTCAGGATCTTCGAGCAGGAACTGCGGCATTCGATAGCGATAACCGGATTCTTTCAGGCGCAGTAGCGCATCCCGGCCAATGAATCCGCCAGGTTTATCGAATTTCACAAAGTAACCCAAACCGACCTCCAGTGGGGTATCAGTATTGTCGATATCGCCACCATAATCACGATAAGCCTTCTCTAGGCGCAGCGTGTTCAACGCTTGTAATCCAAAGTTTTTCAACCCATAATTGGCACCTGCTTCTAGGAGAGTATCGAAGACGTGCAGAGAAAACTCCGTGGGGATATACAGTTCCCAACCCAATTCGCCAACATACGTAATGCGGAAAGCCTTCACTAAAGCATATCCAATATCAATCTCCTGCATGGTGAGAAATGGGAATGCTTCATTGGACATGTCGGCATGGGTTACGCTGCTTAAAAATTCACGCGATCTCGGCCCCTGTACGTTCAGAACGCTGTACGCCGAGGTGATATTGGTCACAAATGCATGCGCATCCACGGGGATATGGCGTCTCAGCCAGGCCAGAACGGCGGGGACCGTGCCATCCGCGGTGAGGATCAGAAATTGATCTTCTGCCAGGCGGGTGACGGTTAAATCTGCCTCGATGGTGCCGGTCTCGTTCAACCATTGGGTATAGACGATGCGGCCAACAGGTACGGCCACGTTATTGGCACAGATGCGATTGAGATATTTTTCAGCTTCGCGTCCCTGCACCAATACTTTTCCCATCACTGAGTAATCCAGCATAGCAACATTTTCACGAACAGCCCGGTGTTCGGCGGCGCTGTACTCAAACCAGTTCTGCCGCCCCCAGGAATACTCGACTTTTGGTTCAATTCCTTCGGGAGCGAACCAATCAGGATATTCCCACCCAGCATATACACCAAAGTAGGCCCCCGCATCTGCCAGCCGGTCGTGGAACGCCGATTTGCGCGCATTGCGGGCGGTTTTGTACTGCTTATTGGGATATCCATCTTCGAACATAAAGCCAAGCATTTCAACCGTGCGATCTTGGAGATATTTTGGCGTAATCTCGAAAGGCATCATGCGGGCGATGTCGAGGTCGGTGATATCGACATCCGGAACGCCGTCCGTAATCCATTGAGCCATGATTTTTCCAGCCCCGCCACCCATGAGAATACCCAGTGAGTTGAAACCTGCAGCTACATAAAAATTGTCCAATTCTGGTGCAAGCCCCATCATGGGACCTAAATCAGGGGTAAAACTCTCCGGGCCGCAGAAAAACTTGTGTATCCCCGCATTTTCCAGAGATGGGATTCGTTCCATGGCTTCTTCCACGTACGGCATCATGCGGTCCCAATCCGGGTTGATCTCACCGAACGAGAAATCTTTAGGGATACCGTCCAATGCCCAGGGAGCTGAAACAGGTTCGAACAAACCAAACAAAATGCCCCCAACCTCTTCGCGATAGTAAGCGTACTTATCGAGATCTACCAAAACGGGCAAATCGGCGTGAACCCCCTCCATCTCTTCCGTAATCAAATAGTAATGTTCGACGGGCTGTAAGGGGACATTCACCCCGGCTAATTTTCCGAGATCGCGGGCCCACATCCCAGCGCAATTAACCACGTACTCAGCTTGTATATTGCCCTTATCAGTGATGACCCCGGTCACTCGCTGACCTTCTGTAACGATGTCTTTGACGGCAGTTTCTTCGAAGATTTGCACGCCACCCATACGAGCCCCTTTGGCTAACGCCATTGTCACGTCGGTGGGGTTGACACGGCCATCATTCGGCGAGTAGAAACCGGCCAGGATATCTCCCGTATAAGCTAACGGCCAGAGTTCCTTGACTCGTTCAGGGGAGAGTTCTTCCGTCTCAACCCCAAATTGGCGATCAAAAGCAGCAACCCGGCGCAATTCCTCCAACCGGTCAGGGGTGCAGGCAAGAGAAATCATCCCCACGTTCTTATTTCCGGTTGCGAGGCCGGTTTCAGCCTCCAGTGATTTATACAGCTCGAGGGTATATTTGGTCATCTCAACCGAAGTCGCGGTGAAAAACCCACCCGCTTCAATCAATCCGGCTGCGTGCCAGGTTGTACCCGCGGTGAGCTGGGCGCGTTCTAGCAGAACCACATCCTTCCAACCGAGTTTGGCCAGGTGATAGGCGGTACTGCAGCCTATTACACCACCCCCGATGATCACGACTTTGGCATGGGTTGGCAGTGTATTTTCTGAAATCTGCGAGTTCCGATTATCACTCATGTTAATTCCCTAATTCTTCAGCAGTTCGATCGGCTGCAGCCAGGATTTGATCCAATTCTTTTTGAACCTCAGCTGGTAGGGGCGCAGGTTGGTGAGTAGCATAGATCGCTTTGAATTCTTCCAAAGCAACATCCCGGGGTGGGACTGCATTCCCCTGTTCGTCCGTCTTCCGGAAGAGAGGAGAATAGCGGAAATCCCGCATGTGCTGGCGGGTGTGTTTTTCTCGCAAATAATGCCCCCCAGGGCCAACCTTTGCGATCACATCCAGCGATAAGTCGAGTTCATCGAATTCATACGTCTCGAACGTTTCATAGGCATACTGGCAAATCTCGTGTTCCAGGATAATCTGCTCTGGATAAAGGATCATGGATGACCCCAACATTCCCAAGTAGCCGCAGACTTCTCCTCCTGCTAATGCGATTTCAGCTGCTCCGAAACCGCCGTCGAAACCTGACCACCATCCGACATCCTTTGCATCGCTGGAGGTTGAACCGCCTCCCAGGCTGGGCACATTCCAGGCGTGAGCCAACTGCACATTGATGATAGAAAACGGCGTGGATGTTCCACCGATATAACCACCAGTGCGCGGATCCATTAGGGAAGGTATGATCGAATGGTATACGGGCGCGCCAGGGTGAGCCAATTGCAGTAAAACCATGGCACTGATCACTTCGGCATCACCGACTACAATAGCTCCAAGGGGAGTAGCGGGGGCAGTCGAGCCCATCGTCGTCATGGCCATAAAGCTGGTGGGGATCCCCGCACTGGCATAAACCAATGCGGTTTCGATGCCGTCCTTATCGTGGGCTAAGGGTGCAATGGTACAAATATTTGCATTGATAGGGGGTCTGCGTCGTCTCTCATCTTCACTGCCTGCCACCACGGTGGCCATCTCGACCAGATACTGTGCCAGCTGGGGATGAACAGTTGTCCCCCCGCGCACATGCTTCAAGGTGTTGGTCAGTCCGGCGTGGCATTCGTGTAAAGCAGCCGTTTTACCATGGTCTTGGGCGCTGACCAGGGGCCAGAAGAAGCTGATCAAGGGTAAGGCATCGCTGACACGTGCCATCATGGCGACATCGGCTTTGCGTGAGGGGCGTTGCTGGCGTGTCTCTAGGTCGATGACGTGGACGCCGCAACCATCTGTAGCCAAGTATGTTGAATTGCCATCAAGCGTCAAATCGAAGCGTTCCTCCCGTCCACCCAAAACAAAACTGCGTGGAGCTGTAGACATTGCCTTCTTTACCAAATCGGGAGGAATACGCACGATTTTCTTTTCCCAATCTACATTCGCGCTGTGATCGGCAAAGATAGCCAAGGCTTTATCGCTGGGAAAATAAACGCCTACAGTGGAAAGAATATGGTACGTGCCATTCTTAATCGTTTCCAATTCCAATGAACTTAACACCTCCATCTTATTCCTTGATGAAAATGCGATGATGTCAGGGGTTTCTGAAAACATGGGGTCTCCTAGAATTTTCGCGACCAATCTTTCAGCCAACGCTCAACCACTACCTTCGTCTGTGTAAAGAACTCCACGGCATGGTGACTTTGCCCGTGAAGTGTTCCGAAGAAGCTGTCCTTCCACCCACTGAAAGGGAAGAAAGCCATTGGGGCTGCAACACCGATATTGATGCCAATATTTCCCGCCTGGGCAGAATGCCGGAAACGGCGCGCAGCGCCTCCGCTGCTGGTGAAGATACAAGCCATGTTGCCATACCTGCGCTCATTAACCAGCTGAATGGCTTCCTCGAGGTTGTTGACCGTGTGTGTTGCCATTACCGGGCCGAATATCTCTGTCGTTGCTACCTCACTATCGATCGGTACATCCGCCAGAATCGTGGGGCGCAGAAAATTCCCTTTTTCATATCCTGTGATAGACGCTTCGCGACCGTCCAAAACCAGCTCTGCCCCATCCTTAATGCCCTGATCGATTATCCCTTGAATGCGGGTCTTGGATTGAGGTGTAATAACCGGTCCCATTTGTACGCCATCGTCCAGACCACATCCAACAACTCGCCCCACAGCTGCCTCGCGGAAGGCTGGCAAGAATATGTCCGTAGCCTCATCTACCAGAATCAAGGTTGCTGCAGCAAGACAACGCTGACCGGCATTCCCGAAGACGGAATCGATCACGATTTGAGTGGTCATCTCGACGTCTGCATCGGGCATGATCACCAAAGGATTTTTAGCCCCGCCTTGAGCCTGGACGCGCTTCCCATTTTGCGCACTACGGGCATAGACATGGCGTGCCACCGGTGTAGAACCGACAAAACTGACTGCTTTTACTTCGGGATGATCGAGCAGCGCATTGACAGTATCAGGTCCACCATTAATCAGGTTGATCACTCCCGGCGGGAATCCGGCTTCTTCGAACAAGGGAGCGATCTTCTGCATGGTCATTGGGCAGCGTTCTGATGGTTTGATGACTACGGAATTGCCAGTAGCAACCGCATAGGGTAAGAACCAGAAAGGGATCATGCCAGGGAAATTGAACGGTGCTATGATGGTCACAACACCTAATGGCTGGCGGATCATAAATTCATCAATACCGCTGGCAATGTCCTCGGAAAAATGGCTCTGCATCATGGTAGGGATGCCGCAAGCCACTTCTACGTTCTCGATTGCCCGGCGCATCTCGCCTGCGGATTCGCCCAGTGTTTTTCCGTTTTCGGTCGAAATCAAGCGAACGATATCGTCAAAATGAACTTCTAACAGTTCTTTGAGCTTAAAAAGTGGTTGAATACGGCTGGTTGCTGGGGTTCTTTGCCAGTCTTGGAAAGCAAGACTCGCGGCTTGAACGGCCAAATCTACTTCTTCAGCAGGCGATAATGGTACTTGTCCAATGACTTCATTTGTGGCAGGGTCATGCACAGGTAGAATCTCACCCTCTTTTGCAGCCAGCCATTGGCCACCATAATAATTCTTTAACACTTCGGGTTTCAAGACAGCCTCCGTTTTCTCAAGCGTTGATGAAGACAGATATGGGCTTCATGGTTTGGGTAAGTCTCTTTACCTTCGTCTCTTTGTGGTTTTGTGATGCAATCGGCAGGAATTGTTTCATTCAATTTTTTGTACGACTCGAATTCCTCTTTTCTCCAGCTCAGCGAAGAAGATACCGGGGTCTAACACAGTTTCCGGCGGCAACACACCCCGATCTTCGACATCCCCTCGAGCGATCATCTGCGCTCCAATGCTCAGGGGGATGGCAATGTTTTTGTAGTACGCGGCTTTACCACCCCACTCGTTCATGGGAGGGTGCTCAGTCCAAAAAGTTATTTTGATATCCTGTCCACCCTTTTTGCCCATCACATCAACCACCAGGCCATAAGACCATAGCGGAGTACGCTTGGTCTCTGGCAATTGGAGCAATATCTCGTGCATCATCTCAAGGGCAGTTGTTTCAATGCCTTTTACTGTGATCGGCTCTTCACTATAAAGACCAGATTCCAGCATCGCCTTGGCCAATTTCATGGCGTGCGGAGGAAAACAACCCTGCACAGATACGGCTTTGGCTCCCAGACTCTTGGGCATGGTGCGTGTTTCTGGATGGGGGATGTAACAGACCTCCTGTTCTCCGATTTGGCCAGGGAAGTTGACCTTTTTTGTTCCTTCAAATGGACCAACCCAAACAAACTCACCATCCTTGTAATATGTCCTTGATTCAGTTTTGGGGTGGAATTCCCAGAGAAAAGTAATCAATAAACCCGGGGCAGGGGCCGGACTGCGGAAAGCTGCGAAGTTGATTTGTATCTCCTCTACCTCATCCATCTGGTCTGCGCCGCTGCGGGCCATAACGTTGGTGATACCAGGGGTTGCTCCGACACCCGGGATAAAAATGATGTCTTTCGCTTTAGCAGTGGCATCGAAATCCCATTGATCTTCCTCTGTCGAAACGTCAAGACCGTTCACACCTACTTCGACACAAGCCTTGGTAACGGCCAGGTCGTACTTCCAGGGCAGACCATTGACGACTACCTCAAAGCTAGGAAATAACTCGAGCATAGAATTATAATCTTCAGCGTTGAAGGAAATTGGGGTCAGCCGCTCATCCCCAATCTCTTCAACTAAGGCTTTTGCAGATTCGAAATTGTAATCCGCGACGACGATCTCTTCGAAATTACTATACGCTGCCAGATCACGTGTCGTCTCGCTGCACACTGCTCCTGCTCCTCCAAGAACTAAAACTCGCATGGTATTCTCCTTAGATTAAAGTTGAAATTGTGTTGTCATACCCATATCTAGCATGCAACTTGAAGATATCCTCAGGTAGCCTTAAGATCAAGCCTTGGCAGCTTTTACAGATTCATTGAACACGTTCAGCGTTTCATTCACATCTTCTTCGCTCAACGCATAGCATAAGAACCAGGGCTCACGTGCATCGCCGTCTGGCTGCACCCCCCTGTGTATCAATTCCAAGGCAAGCCTTTCATAGAGTTCGCCATCTCCATTGAAATACTCCCTGAAATCGAGAGGAGTCTGGTCGCTGCCTAAAATCAAGCCAAACATCGAGGGGTCTCCAACCAAGGCATGCGGGATATTGGCCTCTGTCAAGATCTCATCAAAGCCTGACATCAGCGTATTGCCACGCTCCTTAATGGTTTCGATGATTGGCTCTGTTTCGAGGATTTCGAGAGTAGCGACAGCAGCCGCGGTGCCGATCACGTTTCCAGAATAAGTGCCGCCGTGCGCCATTTCACCAGGTTGAATCGTCATCATCACCTCTTCTTTACCCGCAATAGCAGCAATCGGAAACCCATTTCCCAATGCTTTTGCATAGGTTACTAAGTCAGCCTGGATGTTGAAAAATTCCTGTGCTCCACCATTTGCGATCCTGAAGCCCGTTTTTACTTCGTCGAATATCAACACAATACCGTACTGATCACATAGCTCACGTATCTTCTCCAGGAAGCCTGGTAGAGGCATTATACCGGCAGCGTTTCCAAGTATGGGCTCGACGATGATAGCGGCGATGTCTCCCCATTTTGCCTGGACCGTCAACTCCAGGCGCTCAAAGTCGTTATAGGGCAGATTGATGACGTATTCAATAATTCCTTTTGGTATCCCCGAGGTGACTGGGGAATTAATGGGGCTGCGTTTGGAGCCTAGAGAACGCGGATTGGATGAGGCTGTGCTGAACATAAAGTAATCAGCCATACCATGATATTGCCCTTCGAACTTGATGAACTTTTCTCGTCCAGTGTGTGCCCTGGCGATCCGTAAGGCGTGCATGGTGGCCTCTGTACCACTGTTC
>JBFFIU010000180.1:0-7676 GCA_041556275.1 Anaerolineales bacterium
AACCTAGATTCCCAATAGGAAACATCCCTTTTTAACGACAAATAAATTCATCATTCCACCGCCTTCGAATGAGTAAACCAGGAGGGGTAATAGAAGAGCCTCCCGTTTATGAGAGGCTCTTCATGATGCAATCTGAGGCAGCGATTCTACAAGGTTCGATGATTCTGCGATGTCAGCGTCGTTGCAGCTGCATTGTTAGCGGTTGGACTTCGGGTGGGGGGTCAGATGGTGCGATGAAATGGTCCAACTGCGGCGGCGATGGAACGTCAATGTCAGGGTCGATGATGCAACAATGTTAAATGTAGAACCTCCGTCTCCTCAGGTATTGCCAGCTATGGGGAAGCGATATCCGTCGCTTCAGGAAGCGGTGAAGTCGCGGTGGGGGATAAGGCGGCCGCTTCCTCAGCAGTTCTCACTGCTCCACCCAAAACCCACCTTTCAAATACTTCGATCAGCTCAGGCCGTAGCGCTCGAGTGGGCGGCATTGGCCCACCTGTCTCGATCTCCTGGCGGTTGATCATCAAGATATTATTGGAATTTGGGTCTCCCGGGATAACATTGGGTGCACTTTCACCGGTCTCAATAGTCTCTTCATAAGTACGCATCAGGTAATCGTTGTTCTTCTTCCCGGGGCGGTGGCAGGAGACACAATACCGCTTGATGATCGGTTCAATGTGCACATCATAGGAGGGGATCTCGTCTGGACCCAATTCTGGGATGGCTCCAGCCTGGACAGCTTCCTCAGGGATCTCGGCCCGATCATCCCAAGTATAACGCATAAAAGTGACAATGGCATCGATCTCGCCCCGGGATAACTCGCCACCGTAACCAAGACCACATGGCGGCATGCCCAGGTCAGGTTGACCATAATCGATCACATTGAAAAAGGTATCATCCGAACGAGTGTACATCTCATCTTGACTGTTGATCGGTTTCAGGAGAACGCCCTCCAGGCCTTCAACACCCTTGATCTCACCGCCCTCGCCCTCCGCGCCGTGACACTCCACACAATAAACCGAGTACACGTCCTGCCCAAGGACGATCTCATCGGTGATCGTCGTCGCCAATGCAGTCTCTTCCTGGGGAGGCGTGGTCACAAACCCAATGAGAGTCAAGCCACCAATGCCGATCACGATCAAGGTCATGATCCCTGTCGCCAGCTTGCGTTTCCTCCAATGCCGAATTGGACTGCGATCGTAAAATGGAAGTAAAAGCAGTGCCAGCACAGCAAAGGTTGGAATGATGACCGTACCAACCCATTCGATCTGGCCAGGGAAGTATTTCAACAGCTGAAACAGGAAAAGAAAATACCATTCCGGTCGAGGAATGTAGGAACTATCACTCGGATCTGCGGGGGGCTCAGGCGCAACACCGACGTATATGGCCAAACCGACCAGCAGCACGAAAAGCGCAAAGGAGACGATCAGATCTTTGTAAATGATATCTGGATAGAACTTTACCCCGTTTTCTTTTTCTTGCTTATATTCATCCAGATAAGCTTGTTTTTGTTCCTCGTTCAATCCATCTCTCCTGGATATGTTCCCTCTTCTTCCTTCGGCATGGAGGAGATCCCCAACTTGACCACCAGGTACATATGGACACTGACCAGGGCAACCATTATCACAGGCAAGAACCAAATATGCACGGAAAAGAACCGCGCCAGGGTAACCGCGCTCAGATCATTCCCGCCTCTCAATATGCGCAAGATGAAATCGCCGATAATAGGTGCTGTGGCTGCTATTTCAGTCCCGACTGTTGTCGCCCAGAATGCGCGTTGGTTCCATGGCAGAAGGTATCCGGTGAATCCCATACCCAGCGTTGCCAGCAGCAATACCACGCCTGTCACCCAGGTGATCTCGCGAGGAAACTTGTAGGCACCCATGAAAAACGTCCGCAGCATATGGACAAATACAAAGATCACCATGAGGCTGGCTCCCCAATGGTGAATTCCGCGGATCAACCAGCCATAAGAAACACCAGTCATGATGTATTGAATGCTGTCGTATGCTTTATCTGGAGACGGCACATAGTAGATTGTCAAGAATAGCCCGGTGAGCCCCTGCAGTACAAATAGGAAGAGGCTGGCGCTTCCCAGAGTAAACCACCAATTCACTTTGGGGACTTTGCGATCTAACACAGTGTCAAAGATCGTGGTAAGACCTAAGCGCTCATCCAACCAGGTAATTACTTTTGTTGTCATGTTCACACATCCACGTGTTTAATGTACAGAATCCCCTCCTCCATCTTAGTTTCAAACTCGTAGAGAGGTTCAGGTGGTGGGCCAGCGACGATTTCGCCCTCTTTGCTAAATCTCCCATCGTGACATGGGCAGAAGTAAGCATCAATATCTTCTCGCCAGGTAACCCGGCAGCTCAAGTGCGTGCACATATTTGAATACACAGTGAGTTCCGAATCCCCAGCGCCGTAACGCCATACGTAGGCCCCAAAACTGTTGACTGTTTTCTCCCATCCATTAACATTCGTGCGCGTATATGAGAATGAGGTCGGGATGCCCAGCGGATAAGCCTCAAGTGGACCTAGGGGTATCCAGGCTTCTTCTCGGCGTTTTTTTGTGGCAGGAGAAAGCAGATATCCGATGGCCGGGATACCGATGAACAACCCCATCACAGTCCCCAGCGCGGCGATTATGACATTAATAAAATCCCGGCGCTTGACTTCGTGAGTATCAGCCATTTTAAATCCCTTAATCAATCCGTATAACCTATTTTAGATTAAAAAGCCTCTGGATGATAAGGATATCTGAAACTAATAATCCGTGATAAATATCACTATTATTGGAAGGTCTAAGAATGCAATAATATTTATTAGGTGTCCAGTCAATTATTTGTGGTGAGTCATCGAGGAGGTTGAAGATGGGACTCAGACGCAATGTCGGATTCTTTGCAGGATTGAAATACCGTGGTGGCGGACCGATGTGGGCATGGATGACTCACAGGGTGACTGGTATTTCCATTTTATTATTCATCGCTTTCCATGTCTTCGCTTCATTTTTCATGCAACAAACTGGGAGCGACGCAGCAATTTTTATCAATTCCATCTATGAATCCTGGATATTTCAAATCGCCGTAACCTTCATCGTAATATTTCATGGACTGAACGGCTTACGCATCGCAATATTGGATATCTGGCCTCAATTTCAACCCTTCCAGCGTGAAGCCTTGTGGCTCCAGTGGTTCATCTTTATACCATTTTACGGTCTCACAGTTTTTATCCTTATCCAGGGTGCCTTGACGGGCAGCTATTAACGCGGAGAATGATGAGATGACTACCCGGACAGTACAAACAGGCCTTTCCTTTGAATACCTGATGTGGATTTTTACGCGCATTTCAGGATTAGCGATATTCCTCCTAGCAGCGATTGGGATGATCAGCGCCTTCATTCTGGGAGCCAGGACACAAGTCGATCTACCGACTTTAATGCGCTGGACATTTTTCCCCAACCCAAACCATGTCATTAACAGCAATATCCCCGATGTGACCCTTGGCTGGGCGAACGCATTCTGGCAAGTGATGCAAATTTCAATCATCTTCTTTGGAGCGACACATGGTTTTAATGGATTGCGCGTGGTCGTGGAAGATTTTGTCGGCCAATCCTTTGTGCGACCTTTCTTGCGCGGTTTTATCTTTTTCCTGTGGGTGTTCGCGATGATCATCGCGATCTACGTCATCCTTTTCTCCTAACTTGTTTCTGCTGTAAAACTTGCTCAAACCGCCGTCCTTGCCGGTGGTGAGAGTATTTAAGTCGCGATTCGTACCAAGTACTGACTAATTTCTAAATTCCACTGCCTTTGAATAAGTTCTGTAATATAATTGCCCGGCCTAGCTTATAATAGTATTTTGCTCTGGTTTGTGTTTACATTGGTTTTTTTTGATGAGGTCAGAAGGATCATTTCATGAATGTTCATAAGTTCGATGTTATTGTTGTCGGGGCCGGGGGAGCTGGATTAATGGCAGCCCTTTATGCATCAAGGTCAGCTGACACGGCAGTAATCAGCAAGCTCTATCCAACCCGCTCGCACACAGGAGCTGCCCAAGGTGGCGTTGGGGCCGCCCTAGGCAACACCGAGGAAGACCACCCCGAATGGCATACCTACGATACGGTCAAAGGAAGTGATTATCTCGGCGATCAAGAGGCGATCGAGTTCATGTGCTCCGAGGCGATATCCACTGTGTACGAACTGGAACACATGGGATTGCCCTTCTCACGCACACCAGATGGGCGGATCGCCCAAAGACCATTTGGCGGTCATACCAATAACGATACGGGATTGCCCGTACGCCGCGCCTGTTATGCAGCGGACCGCACTGGTCATATGATTTTGCAGACCCTGTATCAGCAATGCATCAAAAACAACGTAAATTTCTACGATGAATTTCAAGTAATCGATCTGATCATCGCAGACGGCGTGGCGGCAGGTGTTATCGCCGTGGAGCTTGCCACCGGCGAACTGCACACCTTTCATGCAAAGGCGGTCATCATTGCCACCGGTGGTCATGGGCGGGTGTGGGAAATCACATCCAACGCTTATGCATACTCGGGGGATGGGATCGCCATCACCCTTCGGCGTGGTATCCCTGCAGAAGACATGGAATTCTTTCAATTTCACCCCACCGGGATATACCGCTTGGGTATTTTGATCACTGAGGGTGTGCGGGGCGAGGGCGGTGTGCTGCTTAACGACAACGGCGATCGCTTCATGCAAGAATATGCCCCAACCGTGAAAGATCTTGCTTCCCGTGATGTGATCAGCAGGGCGATGTTCCTGGAAATGCAAGCCGGCCGCGGGATCGGCGGCAATCGTTACATGCACCTTGATGTCCGCCCGGAAACAGTTAACAAGTACGCGGTCACCGACGGACGCAAACGCCCTGATGGTTCGCCATATGTCGTTACATCGGAAGAGATTTTATCCAAACTTCCGGATATCGTTGATTTTTGCCGCACCTACCTGGGTGTTGATCCGGTCACCCAGCCGATGCCAGTACAACCGACCGCACACTATGCTATGGGCGGCATCCCAACCAATAAATATGGCGAAGTGGTGATTGACGAGCAGAACACTGTCATGCCCGGATTGCTGGCTGCAGGAGAAACGGCCTGCGTTTCGGTTCACGGTGCCAACCGGTTGGGGACCAATTCACTGCTCGACATCCTGGTATTTGGAAAATATTCAGGTTTGAAAGCAGCCGAGTATGCCAATAACGCGGATATGCCATCCTTGCCTCCGGATGCTGCAGATTTCACCCGCTCTGAATTGGACGCCCTGCTGAATTCAACTGGTGATGAAAGACCAACAAAGATTGCCGAAGAAATGAAGGAAGTCATGAATGACCATGTAGGCGTTTTTCGCACCGAAGAAGGAATGGCAAAAGCACTCGAAACCATCAAAGAACTCAAAGAACGTTTCAAATATGTCCGCACAGACGATAAGGGAAAAATCTTTAACACCGACCTGCTGGCCACATGGGAACTGGGAAATTTGCTCGATTTGGCTGAAGTAACAACTGTCGCTGCTCTGGAGCGCAAGGAAAGCCGTGGCGCCCACGCTCGGGAAGATTATCCCAAGCGCGACGATGAAAATTGGATGAGACATAGTTTGGCCTGGATGCATGATGGCAAAGTTGAGTTAGGATACAAACCAGTAGATATATCAAAATTCGAACCCAAGGAACGTGTTTATTAATTTAATGGCATTAAAGGTGTGAGTTTTATGCAGGTAAAATTAAAAATCTTTCGTTATAACCCCGAAAAGGATAAGAAACCCCACTACAAAACTTATAATGTAGAAGCCGAACCAACTGATCGGGTATTAGATCTTTTGGAGTATGTTAAAGGTAATATCGATGGAACTCTGACATTCCGGCGTTCTTGCGCTCATGGTGTGTGCGGTTCGGATGCCATGCGTATTAATGGAGTCAACTACCTGGCGTGCAAGGTGTTGGTCCAGGATCTACGTTCGAAGAAGATCACTGTCGAACCGTTGCTGGGTTTAGGCGTGATCAAAGACCTCATCGTGGACATGGAGCCATTCTTCGACCATTTCCGCTCCATGATGCCTTATCTGGTCAACGACGAGCCTCCCCCAAAAGGGGAAAGGTTACAGAGTCCGGAAGAGCGGGAACGCTTCGATGATACGACAAAGTGTATTTTGTGCGCTGCTTGCACCACCTCCTGTCCATCATACTGGGCTAACGATAAATATGTCGGTCCAGCCGCGATCGTCAATGCGCATCGTTTCATCTATGATAGCCGGGATCGAGCTGCGACAGAGAGATTGAAAATCCTCAATGATCAATTCGGGGTCTACCGCTGCCACACGATCTTTAACTGCACGCTCGCCTGCCCGAGAGACATCCAGATCACCACAGCCATCGGAGAAGTCAAGAAAGCCATCGCCACCGGCAGCCTGGAT
The DNA here is from genome assembly GCA_041556275.1 of Anaerolineales bacterium. Classification (GTDB taxonomy): domain Bacteria; phylum Chloroflexota; class Anaerolineae; order Anaerolineales; family UBA4823; genus PFL25. The sequence goes on from JBFFIU010000180.1 coordinate 6,435, forward strand.
TAATTAGCGATTATTTTTACAATCTAATTCCAGTTCCACAGCCCATTTAACCTCAAGCAGCACATCTCCGTGCTGTATAAACCTCCCAGTCACCTATGCTATAATCCAACTGCCCGCCCCAATAGCTCAATGGATAGAGCAAGGCTCTCCTAAAGCCGAGATCCGGGTTCGAGTCCCGGTTGGGGTTCAACCGAGGTTTTAGCTATTATTTCGGCGCTCTCCACCTCTTAAATTCAAACAAAATCTCAAGTTGCCCTTGCAATCTTTCAGAATCTCAGGTAATATATCGGCGTCAAACGTCTGGGTGCCCCCCTCACCCAGGCGTTTGACTATTTAAACAGGGAGACCGACAAGATGGAGGATAACAAGCGACGCCGACCACGCAGCAAAAGAGAGCGCACTATTAGCTCTGGTCTGGCCGGTGGTGTGTTGGGTGCAATCGGGGGAGGGATCATTGGCGCCAGTTTCAACGGGGTTAATGCCATAATTGGGGGAGCAGTGGTAGGCGCAATCCTGCTTGGTCTTGGTGAAGCGCTCACCACCGCAAGGCGGGAAGAAGGTCAGCTGAAACCCTTGATATATCGCATGATCACCAGCGCTTTCATGGGCGCTGTGGTCGGTGCGCTGCTCGGATTGATTTTTAAGAGCATGAGCTTGACTGTCGCTGGGATCATCATCGGTTTGATCACTGGCATTTTCGGATTTCGCCTCACCAAAATTCTCTTGGGGATCATCAACGGCCTTATCACAGGGTTCATAGCAGACACCTACATACCGGGAATGAACTTTGCCGTTCTCGGCGCACTGATTGTATTCCTCTACCGGGTTCTGAGCACCCTTATATTTCGACGGCAGGAGGACATCCAACTGATGGCTGAAAGGGTCCCAGAATCTGATATCCAATACGTGGTTCCCCTGGAAGCCAACAGCAAGTATGTCGGCGCAAATTTCTTCGCAGAGTTGGCGCGCACCGAAAATGGCGAGTTTAAACGCAACCAACCGGGTATCGGCATCGTGGAAAGTATGGAAAACTTGCGCGGGCCTCACTTCGATCCGGACCAGGTTGATCCGCTAATCCGCGAATTCTACGAGCATACCAGCATCTTCAAGCTCAATATTCGACCGGAATGGAAAAATCGCATTAAGCCGCTTTTCTGGATCTTTAAACGATACATCGCCCAATCGATGGGTCAGGCGAACCTGCCTTTCAACACGGAGGAAGCCCAACGCGGGGTGGTCAGT